>NZ_JQNK01000009.1:1943333-2267222 GCF_000745215.1 Methylosinus sp. PW1 | reverse complement strand
GGCTCGCCGGCGTCGCCGCCAAGACGAAGATCGCGCGCGTGCGCAAGGCGCTGGGCGAAGCGGATGCGCTGCTCGTCTCCGATCCGCATGCGCTCGCCTGGCTGTTCAATCTGCGCGGCGCCGATGTCGCCTATACGCCGATCGCGCTGGCCTTCGCCGTCCTTCCCAAGGAAGGCAAGCCGCTGCTCTATGTCGATCCCGCCAAGCTCTCGGCCAAGACGAGAAGCAGCCTCGAAGGACTCGTCGATATCTATGAGGCGGCGGAGATCGTCGAGGATCTCGCCGACGCCGGCGCGCGCGGCTTGACGATCTTGTTCGACGGGGCGACCGCGCCGGCGAAGCTCGTCGAGCTCTTCCGCGCCAAGGGCGGCGAGCCCAAGCTCGGCGACGATCCGATCGCGCTGCTCAAAGCGATCAAGAACGACATAGAGCTCGAGGGCGCGCGCGCCGCGCATTTGCGCGACGGCGTGGCGCTGACGCGCTTTCTCGCCTGGTTCGCGGAGACGGCGCCCAAAGGCAAGCTCACGGAAATCTCCGCCGCTCAGGCGCTCGAGACCTTCCGTCGCGAGAGCGGCGAGCTGCGCGATCTCTCCTTCCCCACCATCTCCGCCTTCGGCCCGCACGCCGCCATTCCGCATTATCGCGTGACTGAGGCGAGCGATCTGCGCATCTCGCGCGGCTGCTATCTTGTCGATTCCGGCGCGCAATATCTCGACGGCACCACGGATGTGACGCGCACCATCGGCGTCGGCCGGCCATCGCGGCAATTGCGCGAGCATTTCACCCGCGTGCTGCAGGGCCATATCGGCGTCGCCCGCGCGGTGTTTCCCGCGGGCGTCAGCGGCGCGCAGCTCGACGCTTTCGCGCGCCGCAGCCTGTGGGAGGCGGGGCTCGATTTCGACCATGGCACGGGCCATGGCGTCGGCGCCTATCTCTCCGTCCACGAGGGGCCGCAACGTATCTCCAAGCTCGGGACGACGCCCTTGCAGCCGGGCATGATCCTCTCCGACGAGCCGGGCTATTATCGCGCCGGCGAATATGGCATTCGCCTCGAGAATCTGATCGTCGTCGAGACGCGAGAGATCGAAGGCGCCGAGCGCGAGATGCTCGGCTTCGAGACGCTCACCCTCGCGCCTTTCGATCTCGCCCTCGTCGATCCGAAGCTTTTGAGCGTCGAGGAGACGCGCTGGCTCAACGCCTATCATGCCCGCGTGCGCGCAGAATTGTCGCCGCATCTCGACGCCAAGACGCGCAAATGGCTGACGCAAGCGACGCGCAAGCTCTGACGCGAAGGTCGCGCCGCGCGTTCACGCGAGCCTGCGGCGCGGCGTCGCCTCCCGTTTCCTTCCGTCTTCGCCGGGTGTATGGAGTTCGGCCTTCGCCGCCGCCAGCGCGGCCCCGCCGAGCCAGGTCCACCCATGTCCGAGTCCGGCGAAACGCCGAACAATCACAAGCATCTCGCCTTTCTCTCCTCCGGCACGCCGGAGGCCGATGAGGCGCGGGCGCGGCTCGTCGCCAAATATGGCGAGGTTCCGCCGGAGGAGGCCGATTGCATCGTCGCGCTCGGCGGCGACGGCTTGATGCTGCGCACGCTGCATCGCTTCATGGGCGCCGGCAAGCCGATCTACGGAATGAACCGCGGCTCCGTCGGCTTTCTGATGAATGAATATCGCGAGAGCGGGCTGCGCAAGCGCATCGCCGAATCCAAGCCCTCCATCATCCATCCGCTGCTGATGCGCGCCACCAACACGCATGGCGACGAATTCGCGGCCCATGCGATCAACGAGGTCTCGCTGCTGCGCCAGAGCTCGCAGATCGCCAAGCTGCGCATATTGGTGAATGGCAAGGAGCGCCTGCCCGAGCTCATCACCGACGGCGTGCTGGTGGCGACGCCGGCCGGCTCCACCGCCTACAACCTTTCCGCCAACGGTCCCATATTGCCGCTGGACGCGCCTTTGATGGCGCTGACGCCGATCTCCGCCTTTCGCCCGCGGCGCTGGCGCGGCGCGCTGCTGCCGGACGCCGCCAAGGTGCGGCTCGAGGTGCTGGAGGCGGAGAAGCGCCCGGTCTCCGTCGTCGCCGATCACGACGAGTTCCGCGACGCGCTGCAGGTCGACATCGAGATGGATCACGGCGCCGATCTCATCCTCCTGCACGACGCCGGCCATTCGCTGGAAGAGCGAATATTGCGCGAGCAGTTCGGCTATTGAGACGCAGCGGCGCGTTTTAGAAAAAGCGTCGCCCCGCCGCCCTCACGCCGCGACGAGCAGCTGCGCCGCCAGCGCCGCCATGTCGACGAGCGGCGGCGTCGTCAGAGCGGCGGCCGCCTCGCGCGCGTCCTCGCGCAGCGCCTCGGCCTCGAAACGGCGCAGCAGCGCCATCAGCCGATCCAGCTCGCCGGAATTGACGTGATCGCAAGATGTCAGCACGCGCTGCACCATCGCCAACGACAGACGCGCGCCGGAAGGAGCGCCCGCGTAACCAAAGGCGCGCTGCGCCTCCAGCGCGGCGCGATAGGCCGGCAGGAGATTGGCCGGCATTCCGGCCCGCGCATAGAGCGCCGCGAAGCCGGCGCCGTCGTAATCGCGCGTCAGTCCGGCGACCTTCTCCTCGTCCACGCCGGACAATTCGGCGAGCGTCGCCTCGAACAGCGCGCGATTGCCGGAGAGCAGCGCGCGCAGAGCGAGGCTCGGCGTCAGCCGCGCCTTGCGGCGCAAATGGCCGACCAGCATGCGCACGCCTCTGCGGCCCTCGCCCTCGCCCACCGTGGCGGCGATGACGACATTGGCCTTGTCGCGCGCCTCCTGCATGATGCGGCGGGTGCGCTCGGGCGACAGCCAATCGCGATCCAGCACGAAGGAGGCGAGGCTCGCCGCCGTCGCCTCGACGAGATCGACGCGCACCGCCGGCGGCAGAAAGGGCCGGCCGAGCAGCGCCTCGCGCAGCTGCGCGTCATCGCCGAAACGCTCGATCATGCGGCGCATGGCGAATGCGGGCAGCTCGGCGCCGGGATTGACCGCGAGCGAGATCAACGCCTCGCAAGCGCCGATCTCGGCGATGGCCGAGGCGAGGCCGGTGGGCACATGGGCGCGCAGAGCGATGGCGCTCTGCGAGAAGACGTCGCCGATCGCGGCGCAATCGATGAGCTCGCTCTCCGTCAGCAGCGGCGAGCGCGACAGCACCATGGCGGCGATGTCCGATTGATCATTGGCGAGCGCGGAAATGATGGAATGCGGAGCATTGGGCGCGCTGGCGAAGGCCTTGGCCAGCGCCCGGCGCACCAGCGGAGAGGGATCGTCCAGCAGAGCGGCGAGCGCCGTCTCCGCCTCGCGCTTCATCGCGGCGTCGAGATCGCTCACCAGATAGGCGCGCGCCAGGGCGGCAGCGCCTTCCACTCTGAGGGCGGTCGGCGCGGTTTGCGCCCATTGCAGAAAATTTCTTACGATCATCGGCGCTCTGGGCTCCGCCCTATGTGCTCGACCGGACTTGACGCGATCATGGGCAGAATCGCGACTTATGGTAAATGCCCGCTTAAGATCACGGCGGCGAATGGCGGAAGCAGCGAAGATGCGGTCCTTTCTTCTCATCGCCCCACGCGAGGAGGCCTTTTCCGCCGCTCTCGCCAGCGGCGCGGATGCGCTGGCGTTCGATCTCGGCGATTCCGCGGACCCTGCCCGTGAGTCGATGCGGCGGCGGGCGGCCGCGCTCATCGCGCATCCGCGCCCGCCGGGGCTGCGCGTCTATGCGTTGATCGCGCCACTCGCCGGAGCCGCCATAGACGCCGATCTCGCGGCGATCGTCGCAGCGGGGGCGGACGGCGTCTTTCTTCCGCAGGCCTGCGGCGGAGCGAGCGTGCAGCATCTTTCCGCCAAGCTCGCCGTGGCGGAGGCCGAATGCGGCCGGGCCGACGGCGCCACGCGCATCATCGCCCTCGCGACGCAGACGCCCGCCGCCCTATTCGCGCTTTCGCGCTATGGCGGCGCCTCCTCCCGCCTCGAGGCGCTGGCCTTCGATACGGAGCCGCTGCGTCGCGCGCTCGGAGCTACGTCCGACGGCGCCGCCGGACCCTCGGCCATCGCCCGCTCTCTGCTGCTGCTGGGCGCCGCCGCAGCCGGCGTCGCGGCGATCGATGCGCCTTTCGCCGATCTTGCCGATGCGGCCGGCCTCGCCGCCGAATGCCGCGCCGCCCGGCGAGACGGATTCGCCGCGAAGCTCGCCCTCGATCTCACACAAATCCCACCGATAAACCAGACTTTCGCCGAGGCCGCGCCTGCGCTATAGAAGGCGGCGCCCGAACGTTCATCACGAGTTCATGAAGGTGAAATCAATCTGAGCCAATTCGGAAAGGGCGGGAACCGGCTTTTCAGCAAATCCTGCTTTTTTCATCAGAGCCCGGGCATTCTCCGTCGCCGCGGCGACGCGCGCCTTGCCCGGACGTTCCCGCGTGAGGCGAGCCGCCATCGCGCGACGCCGCCCGCCGGCGCCGCCAGAGCGCTCGCGATAGTCGAGACAGGTTCGAACATGTCGATCAGCGACCGCCCGCTCGGCGCATTGACCGCCGAGGACACCCCGCTCGCGCTCAGAGAGACGCGCCGGGCGCTCGCCGGACCCGATTCCGCCCACGCCCATATATGGACGCGCCGAGACGCCCTCCTCGCCTTTGCGGGCGTCGCCCTGTTCATGGCGCTGGCCGCCGGCCTATGGGCGGCGAGCGGCGCGGTGGTGCCTTGGGACTCGAAGAACCACTTCTATCCCATGTTCCGCTTTCTCGGCGAGGCGTTGCGCCGGGGCGAGGCGCCGCTCTGGAATCCCTATCATTTCGCTGGACATCCCGCCGTCGCCGATCCGCAATCGCTGATCTTCGCGCCGACCTTCTTCCTCCTCGCGCTGCTGCGTCCCGCCGCGACGATGCAGGAGTTCGATCTCTTCGTGCTGGCGCATCTGCTGATGGGCGGCGCTGGAATATTGGCGCTCTGCGCGCGCCGCGGCTTCATCCCCTCGGCCTCGGTGCTGGCGGGAATGATCTTCATGCTGGGCGGGGTCGCCGCCTCGCGGCTCCAGCATACGGGGATGATCATCTCCTACAGCTTCTTCCCGCTCGCGCTGCTGATGCTGGAAGTGATGCTGGAGCGCCCGCGCCTGCTCCATGGCGTCGGCTTTGGAATTCTCGCCAGCCTCATGGCGCTGGGACGCGATCAGGTCGCCTATCTCTTCTGCCTGGTGCTGATCGCCCGCCTGCTCTACGCCGCCGCGGTCTCCCGCCGGCCGCTGGACTATCTGCTCGGCCGCTGGCCGGCGCTGCTGGCCGCGGGCGCGACGGGGGGCGCCATTCTCGCCGTTCCCGTGCTGCTGACGCTGCAATTTCTGGCGGCCTCCAATCGGCCGGGCATCGCCTTCGGCGTGGCGGCGGCCGGCTCGCTGGCGCCCGTCAATCTCGCCACTCTGCTCGCGCCCGATATTTTCGGCTCGCTGAACAAGAGCTATGATTATTGGGGTCCGAGCTATGACACAATGGCCGCGCCGGACTGGACCGATCGCGCGATCGACTATCTCTTCATCGGCGCCGCCCCGGTCGTTCTCGGCTTTTGGCACGGGCTCGCGGGCGGGCGCATCTTCGCCAAGGAGATGCGCTTTTTCCATTACATGCTCGCCGCCGCGCTGATCTACACGCTCGGCCGCTGGACGCCCGTCTTCTCCGCCATCTATGATTTCTTCCCCGGCGTGTCGCTGTATCGCCGGCCGGCGGACGCGGCCTTTCTGCTCAACGCCGGCTTCGCGCTCAGCGCCGCCTATCTTCTGCATCGCTATGTCGCCCATGGCGCGCCGCGCCCCTTTCAGAAAATGCCGCCCGCTCTCGCCCATGGGCTCGCCGCCGCGGCGGTGGGCGTCACCCTCGCGCTGATCCTCGGCGGACTGGCCTTCTCCTTCGCCCATGGCCATGGCGTCGAGTCGCTCATCGCCGTGGCGGCGTCGCTGGGCGCCGCCGGCGCTGTGGCGGCGGCTCTCCGGCTCGGCGATAAATTCGGCAAGCGCGGCCTCGTCGCCATTCTTCTCGTCGCCGCCACCGGAGGCGAGCTGCTGTGGCGCAACGCCGCCGATCCGCTGAACGCAGAGCCGGCGACACGCTACTCCATTCTCAACGAGGCCTCTCCCGCCGAGCGCGGCGCCATAGCCGCGCTGCGCAAGGATATTTCCGAGCGCGCCGCCAAGGGCGAGCGCCCGCGCGTCGAAATCCTCGGCCTGCCGGGCGGCTGGCAGAACGCCTCGATGATTCTCGGCCTCGAGGACACGCTCGGCTATAATCCGCTGCGCATCGCCGATTATGAGCGCGCCGTCGGGCCGGGCGACAACGCCGTCGATCCCAATCTGCGGCATTATCCCGGCACGTTCCGAGGCTATCGATGCAAGCTGGCGCGGCTGCTCGGCCTCGATTATCTAGTGCTCGGCCGCCCGCTGGCGCGCATGCCGCGGCATATGCCGCGACCCAACGCCCTGCCGATCTTCGTCTCCGACCAGATCTATGTCTACAAGCTCGGCCGCGCCGCGCCACGCGCCTATTTCGCGACCCATGTCGCGGGCGTCGACTCGGACGCGGCGATCGCCGATGACAATATTCCCGATTTCGACGGCGCCCGTGAGGCGCTGGTCGATCAGACGGACATTCCGAGGCTCGACGCCGCCCTCGCCGATCCGGCGACGGCCGGAGGGCCGGAGGGAAAAGCGACCATCGTCTCCTATGAGAATGAGCGCATTCTCATCGACGTCGAATCGGACAAGGACGGATTGCTCGTCCTCCACGATCTCTATTATCCGGGCTGGGAGGCGCGGATCGACGGCGCGCCGGCGCCGATCGTGAAGGCGAATATTCTGTTCCGCGGCGTGCCGACGGCCAAGGGACGGCATCGGGTGGAATTCCTATTTCGGCCGTTTTCCGTCGCCAATCTCGCCTCCGCCGCCTCCACCCTGCTCGCTCATCACGAGGAGTGACAGGGCGGACGACGGGCGTCACAATAGGCTGTCGAATCCGGGCGTCTCGCCCCCCTCCAATTTGCGGCGCATGAAGCTTCTCATCCTCCACACCTCGCGGCTGCTGCTCGCCTCGACGATGCTCGTCGCCGGCGTCGGCTGCTCGGCCGCCCAGACCGCCGCTCCGCCCGCCCAGCAGAAGGGTCGCTCGGCCAAGCCCGCCGCGCCTGCACCTGCACCCTCATCCGCCCCGGCGGAGGAGGAGAAGCCCGCTGCTGGCGCGACGCTGCGCCTCTCCGCCGTGCTGACGCAGAGCGATATGACCGCGCTGCGCAGCGGACTGGTTTGGCGGATTTTCGAGGACGCCGCGCAGCCGGACGGCTCCCGCAAGCTGGTCGCGGAATCGCGCGAGGCGAGCTTTTCCGAGCAATTGCCGGACGGCGCCTATATCGTCCATGTCGCCTTCGGCCTCGCCGGCGCGACGCGCCGCGTGGTCATGGAAGGCCGCAATGTCAGCGAGCGGCTGACGCTCAACGCCGGCGGCCTGAAGCTCATCGACACTCTGGGAGACAATCAGCTGCCCGCGCAACGGCTCGCCATTTCCATCTATGTGCCGGAAAGAGGAAACTCCGAGGCCAAGCTGGTGCTGGCCAATGCGCGCTCCGGCGAGGTGCTGTGCCTGCCGGAGGGCGCCTATCACATCGTCTCGACGCTGCTCGATATGAGCCAGGGCTCGCAGGGCGACACGACCAATTCTGTCGTCACCGCCGATTTGCGCGTGCCGGCCGGCAAGGTGACGGAGGCGACGCTGCGCCATCGCGCCGCGACCATGACGCTGAAGCTGGTGAAGGCGCCGGGCGGCGAGGCGCTGGCCAACACCTCCTTCTCCGTGCTGACGCCGGGCGGTGACGTGATCCGCGAATTAATCGGCGCCTTTCCGTCGCTGGCGCTGGCGGAGGGCGAATATGTCGCCATCGCCCGCCGCGAAGGCAAGACCTTTCAGACGACGTTCAAAGTGACCTCGACGCAGGATCGCGACGTCGAAATCCTCACGCAGTGACGGACAAAAAAACGGACCCGTGTGGCCTCGGGTCCGTTTCGTCAGGCGAGCCGGCGAAAGCTTACTTGAAGGTCGCCGAGCTGAAGTCGATCGACAGCGAGGCGACGAAGCGCGCGCCGCACCAGCTCGACGAGCTCTGGCCGGTGATGGTGTTCACCGAGGCCACGTAATTGCCCGCCGGGTCGGACGTGTTCAGGAAGCAGCCCGCGCGGGTCAGATTGGAGTCGTAGTAGCGCAGGTCGAGCGTCACCACGTTCCAATTATAGGACGCGCCGACGTTCCAGGTGTTGTAGCTGGCGAATTTGAAGCCCTTGGTGCCGAGAATGCCGGTCGCCAGGAAGGCATAGTCCGGATCGATATAGCTGCCGCCATAGGCCGGGCTCGAATTGCCGATGTAATAGTGGCCGAAGGCGCCCGAGAGCGACAGCCCCGAATAATCGGTGTTGGCGAAGGGGACGACCTTGGCGTTGATCTCCGAATACAGCGCGTGGGCGCTATAGTTGTTCCAGTTCGGAGCATAGGCGATCTGGCCACCGAGCGTCAGGAGCGCTTCGCAGAATAGCCGAGGTCTCGGCGTTTACGGTTTTTCGGCCGCAATCGACGGGCTTTGATGCGCCCGCGCGCCATCTGGCGCAATGCTCTGCGCCGTCAGCCGGTCATTTTTCGCATCCCTATCCGGTTCGAGACACACCTCTCCCCTCGCGGCGTCATGCCGCCGCTTCGAGAACCCGCGCCCGCTTCATGTTCATCGCCATGACGACGAACTGAAGATGACAATTGTTGCGCGCGAGGCTGCGGTAGCGTACTCGCGCCATCCCATACCAGTTCTTCATCGTCGCGTTGGCGCGCTCGACGCCGACGCGAACGCTCGACGCCGTCTTGTTGAACCATCTCTGCCAGTCCGGCTGTCGCGCTCCGCGCTTCGCCTTATAGGCGATCTTGTCGTCGATCTTCTTGTCGTTCAACGCCTTGCGTAGCGCTGCGCTATCATATGCCTTGTCGCCGTAATAGGCCTCTTCATCGCCCTGGATCATCGCCTCGCCGCGCTGGCTGTCGTGCAGATCGGCGCTCGTCATCTCCGCTTGGCGCACGATGCCGCTTTCTTCGTCGACCGCCAGATGCGCCTTGTAGCCGAAGTAGGTCTCGCCGTTCTTCTTGGTGAAGCTCGCGTCCGGGTCGCGCGGATTGACCTGCCCCTCGTCGTGGGGCGGCGGCTTCACGGCGGCCGCGATGATAGTGGCGTCGACCAGCGTGCCGCGCTTCACGATCAGCCCGCGCGCGTCGAGTTGTCGATTGACCTCGGCAAGTAGTTTCTCGTCGAGGCCGAGCTTGGCGAGCCGCTGACGAAACCGCCAGATCGATGAATGGTCCGGCGTCTCCTCGTCCAGCGGAACCCCGCAAAAGCGCCGAAACGACAGGCGATCGCGCACAGCCTCCTCGGCGGCGGGGTCGGACAGCCCATACCACTGCTGCAACAGCACGATCTTGAACATGGTCAGTGGCGGATAGGCCGGCGCGCCGTCGCTCGAAGAATGCAGCGGACGCAAAATAACGTCGAACGCGCTCCACTCGAACGTCTTGGCGATATCTTCCAGAAACCCACCAGGACGAGAATAGGCTTTCACGAATGCGTCGGCGAGCGAAGGTTGGCTGAAGTTGCGGCGTGACATCGGTGACTCACATCCCTCGGACGCCCCAGAGAATCACGGGTTCGCCGGTTTTGCAAAGCGCTCCGTCAGATAGTCGTTCACCGCCCAGCTCGGCTTGAAGTAGATCTCGACATAGCTCGGGTCGAAAGCCGTGGTGGGGAGGGCGGTGTAGGAGTTCTTGAACGTCGTGACCGGGATCGCGCCGCCGATGAACCACTGCTGATGGTTGCTCGGATAGGCGTAGTAGATCGCGCCGAAGTCCAGCGTCAGCGGACCCCAGGTGGGGCGGATGCCGGCGGTGATGTCGATCTCGGCGAGCGGGCTCGTGGCCAGCGTCACATTGGTGGCGGCGAGGCCCGTGTAGAACCAGCCGTAGCGCAGCTCCTCATAGACGCTGCCGGCCGGGCGGTGGGCGCTGTTGGAAATGCCGCGGACAATATAGTCCGACATGAATTTCGCGCCATAGGCGTAGTCGAAGCCGGCGTCGAATACGTCGAGATTCGGCTCCGGCCAAGCGACCAGCGGCTTGGCGGGCTCGGGCTTGGCGGTCTTCGCATCATCGGCGGCATAGGCGCCATTCGCAAAGAGCGCGAGCGCGGCGACGCCGGCAAACAGGACGGATTTCATAGTCTTAGGCTCCCCGATACTGGAATCGTTCTCGTCGCGATTGTTGCGATAAAGCGCGTAGGCACTCAAGCGGAACAGGGAAGCAATTGCCTAGATCTCGAGCAGAATCCGGGTTTCGGCGCTTTTTCTCTTTCGAGAGTGGCGAAAATGTCACAATCGAGTACGCAAACCGACAAGTTTTGTCGATTTGGAACAAAAAAAGGCGCGTCTTGTCCGGCCACGAGGCGACCCGGCAGAAAGCGGACACGGATTACAGGTTACGGGATACCGATCACGACGCCATGGCCCGCCCCGGCGCCTGCTTTTGCGGCGCCGGGGCGGGGAGCGTCACTCGAAACGGCCCGCCGCATGGCCGAGCATGGTGTAGACCTTGCCGGCGTCGGAGGTGAGATAGCCGCGCGTCAGCGCGCCGTCGCGATCATTGCGGCTGGTCTCGGCGACGAGCCGCTCGAACTCCTGAACATAATGATCGACGGTGGCGTGGAAATCGGGATCGACGCGGTAGCGGCGACGAATCTCCTCGAAGGTCTGCTGACCCTGGGCGCTATAGAGCCGGCGGGTGAACAAGCCTTTCTCGCCGCGCTGGAAGCGATCCCAGAACTCGCCGACTGCGGCATGATCGACCATGCGGGCGATGTCGAGCGTGAGATTGTCCAGAGCGCCGGCGGCCTTGGCCCGGCCTGCCGCCGTGTTGGCGCGCGGCGGCGCGGCGGCGGGAGCCTCGTCGCGGGAGGCCCGCGCCAATAGATCGGAGAGCCAGCCGTCCTCGGTCGCCGAGGCCACGGGCCGCGCCTGAGGAGCCGGCGGGGGCGGGGGCGGCGCCTGAATCGCTCGCGCGTTGCGCTGCGGCTCCTCGCGCGGGGCGCGGCTGGCCCAGCTCGGCTCTTGCGCGCGCGAGGCGGGCGGAGCGACCGGCTGCGGAGGGGGCGGCGCCGGCGTGATCGGAGCAGGCGCGGGCTGCGGCTGGGCTTCGAAGCCGCGACGCGCGGGAGCGGCGGGGGCCGCCGCCGGAACCGGCTCTGCTATGTCATAGGCGCGGCCCGAGCGCGCGACGATATCGGTCAGCTCGTTGAGCGCCTTCACCTGCTCGCCGACGACGCGGCGCAGCGCAGCGGCCTGCTCGGCCGTCTCGCGCGGCAATTCCTGCGCGCCGCGACGCAGCTCGGCGCGGGTCTGCTCCAGCTCGCTCTGAATCTCCGCCGACATGCCGCGAATCTCGGTCGCGGCGGCGGCGAATTTCTCGGTCGCCCGGCCGAAGATCTCGGCCAGCTCGTCATTGGCCTGATCATAGGCCGCGCGCAGCGCCGCGGCGGTCTCCTCACGCTCGCGCGAGGCGGCGTCGCGCACGGCGGAAAAGCGCTCGTCGACCAGCTCCGCCGTCTCCTGCGTCGATTGGGCGATGAAGCCGCCGACGTCGCGCGCGCGCTCCTCGACCCGGCGGAAGTTCTCCTCGACGAGGCCGGAGAAATTGGCGACCGTGTCCTCGAAATCCCGGCGCTTGTCCTCGACCAGCAGCACGAGATTTTCCAGCGAGCGGCGGCGCGCGTCGAGCGCCGCGTCCAGCTCGGACTGGCTCTGCGCCAGCCGCTCGGCGCTCTGAGTCAGGCTCTGCTGATGCGTCTCCATCGCGCCGACCACGGAGCCGGCGTCGCGCATCACGCCGCTCGAGACCTCGCCCACCGTCGCGATATGTTGCGCGACCGTCTCGATCGCGCCCTGGAACTCGCGCAGCTTGCCGCCGAGCTCCTTGTCGAGATTGGCGAGATTGCCGCCCGCCGTCGAGATGATGGTCTGCAGCGAGGAATTGGTCTCGCCGAGACGGTCGAGCACCTCGGGCAGCTCGGCGCGGAGCTTGTCATTGACGTCGAGCAGCGCCCGCACGGAACCTTCCGCGCCCTCGGTGAGCGCTTTCTTCAGCTCCTCCGCCGATTGGTCGATCGCCGCCGCCAGCTCGACGCGCTTCTCGCCGAGATGCTGCACGATGGTGGAGCCGCGGCTCTCGATCGCATGGGCGACCAGCTCGCCGACATTGGCGAGCTCGCGCGTCACCTCGCCGCCGCGATCGCCGAGCGTCGTCTGGATCTGCGTGAGGCGCTGCTCCAGCGTTGTGCTGATCTCGCCGACGCGCTCGGTGAGCGCCTGGCCGAGATCGCCGGTGCGGGCGTGCAGAGTGGTGTCGAGATCGCGCCGCGCCGAGGCGAGCGTCGCGTTGATCTCCTCTATGCGGGCGTTGATCGTCTCGACGACGACGCGGCTGCGCTCGCCGATCTCGCCGGAGACCGCATCGAGGCGGCCGACGACATTGTTCTCGAAGACGCCGATGCGTCCGTCCAGCGTGCCGGCGATCTCTTCCGCGCGGCCGCCGAGCGTGGAATTGATCTCCTCCGCCTTGGAGGAGAGCGTCTCGGTGAGCTGGGTCGAGCGGGCGAGCAGCACCGCATCGATATCCTTGACCTTCTCGTCCAGCGAGCGAATGACCTCGCGGCCGCCCTCGCCCATGGCGCGCGCGACCTCCACCGCATGGCGGGCAAGCGTGTCCTGAAAGGCCTTGCCGGCCGAATCGAGCCCGGAGTCGACCCGCCCGACCAGCGCGTCTATGCGGTCCGCCGCCTGACGCGTGCGCGCGTTGGAGACGGTCTCGAAGCTCTCGATCTTCGACGACATGACCGCGGCGATCTCCTCGGCGCGGGCGCCGAGCAGCTCGACCAGCGCCGTGCCGTCGCCGGAAATCGTCTTGTCTATGGCCGCCAGCCGCTGGCCGACATCCTCCGACAGGCGCTGCGACTGATCGCCGATGCGCGCCGCGATCTCGTCGGCGCGCTCCGCCAGACGATCGGCCAGCGCCCCGCCCTGCTGGACGATGGCCGCGTCCACCGCCGCCAGACGCTCGGCCAAACTCGCCGCGAGCTGCTGCGAATGCTCGCCGATCTGCGCCGCGATCTGGCCGCCCTGATGGCGCAGGCGCTCGTCGAAAGCGACCAGCTGCTGCTCCACGCCGCGCGTGACCCCCTCGCCGCTCGCCGCCAGCGCCGCGATCAGCGCGCCGCCGCGATCGACGATCGACGTGTCCACCGCCGAAAGCCCCTCGGCCAGCGCCGAGGCGAGCTGCTGCGAGCGCTCGCCGATCTGCGTGGCGAGCTCGCCGCCGTGATGGCGCAGGCGCTCGTCGAAAGCGGCGAGCTGCTCCTCCACGCCGCGGGCGACGCCGTCGCCGCTCGCCGCCAGAGCCGCGACCAGCGCGCCGCCCTGGTCGATGATCGTCGTATCGACCGCAGAGAGCCGCTCGGCGAGCGCCGCCGCCAGCTGCTCGGAATGCTCGCCGATCTGCGCCGCCATGAGATTGCTGCGATTGCGCAGCGCCTCGTCGAAGGCCGCGAGCTGCTCGCCGACGTCGCGGGTGAAGCCCTCGCCATTGGCGGCGATGGCCGCCACCAGAGCGGCGCCCTCGTTGACGATGGCCGAGTCGACCGCGGTCAGACGCAGGGTGAGCTCGGCCGCGAGCTGCTCGGAATGCTCGCCGAGCTTGGCGCCGAGCTCGTCGCCGCGATTGCGCAGCGCCTCGTCGAAAGCCGCGAGCTGATCGCCGATGTCGCGGGTGAAGCCTTCTCCATTGGCGGCGATGGCCGCCACCAGCGCCGCGCCTTCGTTGACGATCGTCGAATCGACGGCCGCCAGACGCTCGGAAAGCTCGGCCGAAAGCCGCTGCGAATGCTCGCCGATCTGCGCGCTGAGCTCGCCGCCGCGATTGCGCAGCGCCTCGTCGAAAGCGGCGAGCTGATCGCCGATCTCGCGCGTGAAGCCCTCGCCATTGGCGGCGATGGCGGAAACCAGCGCGGAGCCTTCCTCGACAATGGCCGAATCGACCGCGGTGAGCCGCTCGGTGAGCTCGGCCGCGAGCTGCTGCGTATGCTCGTCGATCTGCGCCGCGAGACGCGCGGAATGGCCGCGCAATGTCTCGTCGAGAGAAGCGAGGCGCTCGGCGACGTCGCGCGCGAGGCCTTCGCCGCTCGCCGTCAGCGCATTGGCCAGCGCGCCGCCCTGATCGAGCGCCATGGCCTCGAAAGCGGCGATGCGGCCGGCGAGCGCTTCCTCGATGCGCTCGCCCTGCGTGGCGATGGCGAGCGCGGCCTCGCTGGCCGTGACCGCGAAACGCTCCTGCAGCGAGGCGGATTGCTCGGCGAGGGTCGCGGCGACATCGGCGACGCTCGCAGCGAGGCCCGCCTCGAGCGCGGCTCCGCCGACCGTGAAGGCCTGCTCGGCGCGGCTCTGCGTCTCCTCGAGCGTGCGGGAGACTTGCGCGGTCGCCTCCTCCAGCGCGTCCAGCCGATTGACCAGCACGCCGTCGACCCATTCCGCCTGCTCGGTGACGCGGGCGACGACGTCGCCGCTCTGCCGCACGACCTGCTCCTCGAAAGCGGTGAGCCGCTCGGAGAGCACGGAGGCGATGCGATCGGAATGCTCGGTGACGCGCGTCGCCACCTCGTCGCCATGGCGCACCACCGTCTCCTCGAAGGCCGCGAGGCCCTGGGAGAGATAGGCGCCGATCTCGTCGCCGCGCTCGACCAGGCGCAGGACGGTCTCGTCTCCACGGCCGGCGATGCGCTCCTCGAAGGAGGCGATCCCTTCGGCGATGGCCTGGCCGACGCGCTCGCCCTGCTGCAGGAAGCGCGATGCGGTTTCCTCGCTCTGCTGCACGACCGCCTCGCGGAAGGCCTCGAGCCCGCCGGCGACGGCGGATGTCGCGCGCGCGCTCTGCTCCTCGAGGCTGGACAGCGTCGCCTCATGCTGCTGCGAGAGCCGATCCTCGAAAGCGGCGATGCCTTCCGCCACGGCGAGGCCGAGCGCGTCGCCGTGAGCGGTGAGCCGCGCCGCGGCCTCCTCGCTCTGGCCGAGCACGCGCGTCTCGAATTTGGCGAGGCCTTCGGTGACGATGCCGCTGATCGTGTCGCCATGGGCGACGAGGCGCTGCGCCACATCCTCGCCATGGCCGAGTATGCGCGCCTCGAAAGCCGCGAGGCCGTCGGCGACCGCGACCCCGATGGCGTCGCCATGGACGACGAGACGTTCGGCCGCCTGCTCGCTCTGGCCGAGGACCCGCTCCTCGAAGACGGCGAGGCTGCCGGAAACCGTGGAGCCGATCTGCTCCGCATGGGCGATGAGACGTTCCGTCGCCTCGGCGCTGTGGCCGGTCACGCGCTCCTCGAAGGCCGCGAGGCCTTCCGAGACCGCGGCTCCGATCGCGTCGCCCTGCGCGACGAGACGATCGGCGACCACCTCGCTGTGGCCGAGCACGCGCGCCTCGAAAGCGGCGACGCCCTCCGACACCGAGAGGCCGATGCGCGCGCCTTCCTCGATGAGGCGCTCGGCGGCCGCGGCGCCCTGGCCGGCGACGCGCTCCTCGAAAGCCGCGAGCCCTTCGTTGACGGCGGCGCCGACCGCATCGGCATGCGCCGCGAGACGCGCCGCGACATCCTCGCTCTGGCCGGCGACCCGCTCCTCGAAGGCCGCGAGGCCCTCGGTGACGGCCGCGCCGATCGCGTCGCCATGCGACGCGAGACGATTGGCGACATCCTCGCTATGGCCGATGACGCGTTCCTCGAAGGCGGAGAGGCCTTCCGCGACCGCCGAGCCGATGACGTCGCCATGCGCGGAGAGACGCGCCGCGACATCCTCGCTCTGGCCGGAGACGCGCTCCTCGAAAGCCGCGAGGCTGGCCGCCAATGCGGCGCCGATGGCGTCGCCCTGCGTCGAAAGACGCGCGGCCGCATCCTCGCTGCGACCGGCGACGCGCTCCTCGAAAGCGGCGAGACCTTCCGCCACCGCGGAGCCGATCGCATCGCCATGGGTGACGAGACGCGTCGCCACATCCTCGCTGTGGCCGAGGACGCGCTCCTCGAAAGCCGCGAGACCTTCCGCCACCGCGGAGCCGATCGTGTCGCCATGAAGAACCAGACGCGCCGCCACTTCCTCGCTGTGGCCGGTGACGCGTTCCTCGAAGGCCGCGAGACCCGCGGCCACCGCGGAGCCGATCGTCTCGCCCTGGACCGAAAGACGCTCCGCCGCCGCCTCGCTGCGGCCCGCGACGCGCTCCTCGAAAGAGGCGAGGCCGGCGGCCACGGCCGAACCGATCTCGTCGCCTTGCATCAGCAAGCGGATCGCCACTTCGTCGCTACGGCCGGCGACGCGCTCCTCGAAGGCCGCGAGACCTTCCGCAACGGCGGAGCCGATGGCGTCGCCATGCAGAACGAGACGCGCCGCGACCTCGTCGCTGTGGCCGGTCACACGCTCCTCGAAGGCCGCCAGCCCTTCGGCCACCGTCTGGCCGAGACGCGCGCCCTCCTCGGCGAGGCGCGCCGTCGCTTCGGCGCTGCGCTGCGCGACGCTCTGCTCGAATTCCGCGACGCCCTGCGTCAGCGACGCGCCGATGCGCTCGCTCTGCTCGGCGAAGCGCGTGGCGATCTCGCCGCCCTGGACGACGACATTCTCCTCGAAGGAGACGAGGCGGTCGGCGAGCGTCTCGGTGACGCGATCGCCATGCGAGGCGATGGCCGCGATGGCCTCGCCGGCCACGGCGGCGAAACGCTCGTGCAGAGCGTCGGCCTGCTCGGTGAAGGCGCTGGCGCTTTCGGCGAGCGTCTGCGCGAAGCGCTCGTTGAGGCCGCCGCCATGCGCCTCCAGCTCGGCGCGGGCGCGCTCGCGCGTTTCCTCGAGCAGCTCGGCGAGGCGGTCGCCGGCCGTGCGGAAGGCGGATTCGGTCGCCGCGACTTTCTCGGCGAGTTGCGTCGCGAGATTCTCAGAAGCCGACAGCAGAGAACGCTCGATCGCGCCGCCATGCGTCTCGATCGCCTCGTCGACGCGCCCGCTGGTCTCGGCGAGACGATCGACGAAGCTCTCGCCGCGCTCGCCCACCGCCTGCACGAGATGGCCGCCGATGGAATCGAGCCGATCGACGACATAGGCGCCGCGCGATTCGAAATCGGACGCCAGCGCGTCGCCACGCTCCTGAAGCTTGCGATCCGCCTCGGCTATGCCGTCGGAGAAGCGCCGCGTGACCTCCTCCGATGCCAGAGTGAGGCTGACGGCGATCGTCTCCCCGGCGACGGAGAGACGCTGCACCATGTCCTCGCCACGCGTCGAGAGCGTGGAATTGAAGCCGTCGCCGACGCGCTCCAGCGCCAGACGAATCTCCTCGCCCTTGGAGCCGAGCGCGGCGGTCACGCGGCCGCCGGCCTCGCTCACCGTCTCGGCGAGATGGGAGGAGCTGGTCTGCAGCTCCGCGGAAAGCGACTCGCGCGCGCCGAGCAGCGCCGTGCGGGCGTTGTCGGCGTTGACGAGGATCGCCTCGCGCTCGCGGGTCAGCTCGTCGATGAGCACGCGAATGCGGCGCTCGTTCTCGGAGTAGGAGCGCTCGAGATTGGAGACCTCGGTGCGTACGATGATCTCGAGTTCGCTGGCCCGCGCCAGCGCGCGCTCTATGCCGTCGCCCATGGAGGCGGCCTCGCGGCGAATGGCCTGCGAGAGCGTCACCATCTGCTCGGTGGCGATGGTCTCCGGCTCGATCAGCCTTATCGCCACTTCCGCCATGGAATTGGCGACCTGCTTCATCTCATGGGCGCGGCGCGCCATCACGCCGGTCACGAAAATAAAGACGATGGGGGCGAGCAGCGCCAGCAGCGTCAGCACCGGCTTGGGCGCGAGGAAGGAGCCGTTCTCGCGGTCGAGAATCTCGCCCTGATTGAAATAGACGAACAGAGTCCACAGCACCGCCCAGGCGGCGATGGACAGGAAGGTGTAGCCGAGAATGGCGGTGTTGGGACGGACCTGCAGCGCGGCGCGCAGCTCGCCGACGGTCTGGCGATCGTCATTGGCGGGCGCGCCGGCGGGGGCCACCTGCGGCTTGGCCGCCGAACGGCCGGCCGCGGGCGCGGCGCCTTCTGTAGGACGCGCAGATTCCCGCGCCGCATCGCGCGCATCTTGGCGCCGCGAGGAAGGGAGGCTGAAGTTGAAGCCGGGGGCCGTCTTGGCCTGGCTCTTGCCCTCGGCCTTATCGGCGGGCTTGGCGCCCGCCTCGGCCGGCGACGCGGCTTTCTCGCCCGCTTCCGTCGCGGCCTCGGCGGCGGGCTCCAAGCCCAGATTCAACGCCTCTTCGACCGCCGACAGCGCAGCGATAGCCGCGTCCTGGGGCTTGCCCGATTTCGCCATCGTCACCTCTCCGAGCGGTCATGGTTCCGTTTTATGACGCCGCTCACGCTTTTTCGCCGTTCACATCGAGCAGAAAAGATTAACCAAATATTACCGCCGTCGGCCCGCAAATGAAACGGGCGCGGACGGCCAATCGAAATCGTCGTTAACGCGACCGGAGGAAGATGCTCGGCGCTCCGCCTCGAGCGGAGCAAAAGGGGCGACCTGTGGCCTGGCCGAAAATCCGAAGCAATGCTTACATAAGATTGATTCGAATAAGAATACGACGCCCGATTCGGCCCGGCGAGCGCAATCGCCGAGGCCCCGCGCGGGCATGCGACGCAATCCACAGGAAAAACGAGACTTTTCCGCGAAGGGCCGATCGGAGACGTAGAATGACGGATGGCGAAAATCCCGAAGGCGCGCCCGCCGCCGTCGATTGGGCGTATCTCGCGCGCCAGACGATGGGCGATGCGGAGCTCGAAGCCGAGCTGCTGACGCTTTTCCTCGCCCAGGCCGGCGAGTTCGACGGCAGGCTGGCGGCGGCCGCCTCCGACAAGGCGCGCCTGGACCTCGCCCATACGCTCAAGGGCGCGGCGCGCGCCATCGGCGCCTTTGCGCTCGGCGACGCGGCCGAAGATTATGAGTCCGCCCTGGCGGAGCCAGAGCGGCGGCGGGCGCTCAGCGCGCGGCTGGCCGAGGCGCAGCTGGCGATCACGACCCGGCTCGGTCGGTGAGGCGTCAGAGCTGTCCGCCATCGATCGATCGCACCTCCGCGGTCGAGGGCGCCCTTATGCTGGCGTTGAGCTTGCGCAGCATGATGAGGCACTGCTCCTTGACCTGCTCGTCGCGGACGGAGTCGGCGACTTTGGCGAGGTGGCAGAAGGCGATGGCGCGCTGAGAGACGATGTCCTCATATTCGGAAGGGTCACTCAGATCGACCGTATGATCGCTCGTCTCGTCGGTCATGATGTGGCGGAACCTCTGGTTTGTCGTATCGGTTGCCCCGGACACTGCCGCCCAATTGTGGTCGCGGCTTGGCCGAACGCCCCGAGCTCCTTGTTCTAGCGAAAGCTTCGCTTTTGCTGGCGAAAGCGTAGCGAGAGCAGGGCCAGCCAGCGCCGCCAGAAAGACGGCCGCCAGAACATGACGGCGGCTATCTGCAACCTCTGCTCCGCAAAAGGCGCGCCGGGCGCGGCCGGCAGCAGCGTTTTCTCCTGCGGCAGGGCCGCGAGGGCGCTCTCATCGTCCGGCATGGCGATCTCGAGATCGTCATTGGCCCATGGGCGTCGGCGCGAATAATGGAGGAGGATGAGATTGGGCACGATCTCGCGCATGCTCGATTGCGCCGTGCGGGCGAAAGCGCGCCCGCCCGCCGATATGCGATAGACGCCGCTCTCTTGCGTCGAGCGCAGCAGCAGGCCGGCGAGACGGCCGCGGCCGGGCCAGCGGCTGGCCCCCGGCCGGGCGATCTCCAGAAAGCTCCCGGAGAAGACCGTCGATACGATCTCCACTCTGCGGCAGCTTCCCTGCGGCTCGGCCTGCGACGCGGAGACATAATCGAAAATGGGCGCGTGAAGCCGGGACGCCCACGGAATCGGAACGGCGCCGCCGGAAATGAAATCGGCCACGACCTTCGCGCATTTCACCGAGGCTTCCGCGGTGAGATGATGCGGATCGACGAAATCCTCCGCGCGCTCCTCGCCGAAGATCGTCGCAGGCGTCACGCAGGGGGCCATGCCATGCGCCGCGGCGATGCGGCGATAGACGCGGTCGATGCGCCGCACGAAGGCGGAGAGGCGCCGTCCGCCCGTCGGGCGCGGACGCAGGCACAGGAACAGCAAGGGGACGCCGCGCTCCGCGCAATGCTGCGCGACGCTGGCCAGCGAATCGTGAACCAGGGAGGTCGTGGTGAAGCCGGCGTCCAGCAGAATGACGTCGTTGAGCGCATATTCGAAAACGACGAGATCGGGCGGCGCCTCGCCGCGCCGCTCCGCCTCGATGAGCCGCGCGAGGCCATAGAGCGAGCCGACGGCGCCGAGAAAGCGGTTGGTCATCTCATGCTCCGGCATGAGCCCCTGCAATTGGGCGGCCCAGCCGAAATGGACCCCGGCGTTCGACCCGCCGAGCAGCATCACTCTCATATCGCCTTCCCGCTCCGGCCGTCGGCCCGCGCCTTACGATGACTTCCGCGCGAAGATCGATATGGCCGGGCCGAAGAAATGGTCTGGATCGTCGTGATTGGTCCGAATGTCGTCGAAGCCGAGCGCCCGCAGCGCGGCGAGGAGATCGTCCCTGTCGAGCCAGCGATGATCGTCGCGCATGCCGCCGCAAAAGGCCGGATTGGCCTGCGCCTTCACATAGCTGCGCGGATAGGCGCGCACCTTCACGCCGTGAAAGGAGAGGATTTCCGGCTCCTTCGCCATGACGCTGCGCCGCGGATCGGAGAGCGGCATGGCGTCCGAGACGACATGCGTCCAGATGAACACGGAAGAAGCGCGCTGCGCGATCAGCTCCAGCAGCCGCAGCGGATCATGCTGATGATAGAGCACGCCGGAGGCGACGATGAGATCATAGCTCTTGTCGGTCTGTTCCAGCCATTTGACGAAATCGCCCAGCCAGAAGCGCGCCTTCTGCATCCGCAGAATCTCCTTGGCGACGAGACAGCGCATGAAGGCGAGCTGATTGGCCTCCACCGCATCCACCACCGCGCCGGCGTTCTCCAGCATATAGGTGTGGCCGGCCTCGAGCGGGCCGAGCTCCAGAACCTCGCGGCCCTCCAGCGACCCGAAACATTCGACGGCCCAGAAAATCCGCTGATCGTAATAGGTCGGGACAATGCCGGCCGTCACCCCGAAGGCCTCGGGGAATGCGGTGCTCCAGCCGGGAATGGCGTCGATGGCGTTCTGATGGGTGGGGAGCGCGTCGACATAGCGGTCGAAGGTCCGCTCCTTGCGCTCGAATATCTTCAGCAATCTGTCCAAACCGAATTCGCGACCCGACATTTTTTGTTTCCATGCCCGCTCGAGCGCCCGCGCGCGCTTTCGACGCCGGCGCCCCGAGACTCTATCTTAGCAGCGAGCGAGAGACAGGAATTATCCGAATCTTTGCCAGCCGGCGATTCTACCCTCTTCGGGCGACGGCTCGCGCGAGGCGATCGGCGGTCTTCGGATCGGGGGAGGGCTTTGCGGGCGCCCGACGCCGGGCCGCGACGAAAGCCGATCTGTCAGCAGCCTCGACGAAGAGAGGCTTGGTGCGGTCGAGAGGACTCGAACCTCCACTGGTTGCCCAACTAGCACCTCAAGCTAGCGCGTCTACCAATTCCGCCACGACCGCGCCGGGGCGCTGATCGAAACCAAAGCGCCGGCAGGCGGCCCGTCTAACAAAAACCCTCCCCCATGACAAGGCGCTTCGCCTAATGTTTTGGAAATTCGACAGGCGCGATCCGGGAGGAGGGCCGCAGAGGGGCCGCCCGCACGCTGCGGCCCTCGAGCTCCGACTTGGTGAGATCTATGCTGCGCAGGGTCTGATTGTCATAGCTCTTCACATAATAGACGCGGCCGGAGAGATCGGCGATCGACGACCATTGCGTGAACTCGAAGCGCGAGGTGTCCTGCGGCGTGACGCGCACCAGCCCCAGCGGAATGTCGAAATTATTGAGAATGTGCTCGGCGAGGCGCACCGCGCCGGCGGCGTCCTTCTGCGGCTCGGCGGAGAGGGTCATGCCGACGGCGCGCACGAATCGCGACGGCGGGGTGGGGTCGCCCGGAATGCCGAGGAGGCCGGAGCCGGCGCCCAGCGGCGCGAAGCTCTCCCCGGCGATCTTCAGCGGCGGCGCGTCCACCGGCGAGAGCTTCACATAATTGCGCAGATTGGTGAGGTGCCAGTCGAAGGAGGGCGCGTTGGTGACGACGCCGAGCGGATTCTCATAGATTTTCAGCCGCCCGCCGATGGGCTCGACGACCAGCGAGGCGCCGTTGGCGTCATGCAGCGTGTAATGAAAGGGCGGAACGATTCCGAGGTTCGGCTGCACGATATCGACGATGGCGATCGTGTCCAGCGCCGCGCGCAGCTCCTCGACGCTGGCGAAATTGCCCAGCGCCCAGGTGAGAAAGTCCCAAGGGGCCAGCGCATGGCCGGCGTCGGCGGTCTTGGGATCGGCGTAGCCGGCGAAGCCCGGAAAATAGAGAATGCCGCCGGCGAGGCCTTTTTCATTCATGCCGTCGACGACGACCGGCAGGCCGAAGGCGTTGAGCCCGGCGATCGCATAGCGGGATTTCCAGCCCCAGCCGGGCTTGCCGTCCGGCCCCGTCGCCCGCGCGGCGTGATTGCGCGGAATGACGATCGCCTCCGATTCGAGCGGAAAGCCGAACTCCAGCGTGCGGCCGTAGACGCGCGCGCCATCGGCCGCCTTCAGCAGAAAGCTCGTGCAGGCCCCGGCCGGCGCGAGCGCGAGGGCCAGAGCGAGCGGCGCGAGCGCGAGCCGCCCCAACGCCCGACGAAAAGACATCGCAGCCATCTTCCTCTCCGAAACGATTCTATGCGGGAGAAATAGGCCGGCCGGGGGCGCGGGGACGGGCGCGGCGAGCGAAAAGCGGAGAACGGCCTCGAGGCATTATGGCGGCGAATGGAAAAATTCCCCGCAATTCTTCCCGACGTGCGCCGGCGCATAGATTTCAAGGCGACATTAACCAATAAGAGCAATGCAGGCGAGGGCGAGGCTCTGTCCAGTTCGGCCCAGAGCGTTATGTGCTCGAGCAATGTGTTCGTGTGTGTCAGGAGTTTTCGCGTCATGTCGGAAGTCGCTGCTGTAGCCCGCAGCCGCAGGGTCTGCCTTCGCGCCTTTTCCGCGGCCTGCGCCGCGAGCGTCGCCGCCTCGGTTCTCGCCCTCGAGGCGCGGCCCGCATCCGCGCTCGGCTATTCCGCCGATTCTCCCGTGGGCGAGGCGCCCAAGGCGCCGCGCAAGCGCGGCAAGCGCGGAAGCTCCTCCGAGGCCAAGCCGGCCGAAAATGCGAGCCTCGCGCGACCGCTGTTCGCGGTCGTGTCGCTCGGCGGCCAGCATATCTCCATCTACAATCACAATGGCCTCGTGGATCGCTCGGTCATCTCCACCGGCGTGCCCGGCCATCCGACGCCGGAAGGCATGTTCACCATTCTCGGCCGCGAGCGCTTCCACCGCTCCAATCTCTATTCCGGCGCGCCCATGCCCTACATGCAGCGCATCACCTGGTCCGGCGTCGCCATGCATACGGGCCATGTGACCGGCCATCCCGCCTCGCACGGCTGCATCCGCCTGCCGGACTCCTTCGCACAGAAGCTGTGGGGCATGACCCGCATCGGCGAGCGCGTCGTCATCGCGCCCTATGATCTGTCGCCGAGCGAAATCTCGCATCCCGCTTTGCCCACGCCCAAGATGCGCTCGCCGACGGAAGCCTCGGCCGCGACGCTCGCCGACGCCGGCCTGCGCGACGGCTTCGCCGATGGCGGCGCGGCGCCGCTGCTCAATCCGCGTCGCTACGCCGAGCAGCTGAAGACGAAAGCCACGGCCGACGCCGCGGCCGCCTCCAAGGCGGCGACGGAAGCCTCGGTCGCTCTCAACGCCAAGCGGCAGCAGGCCGCCCGCGCCTCCGTCGAGCTGCGATCGGCCGAAGCCGCCGAGGCGAGCGCACGCGCCAAGGCGGAAGCCGCGGCCAAGGCCGCCGACGCCGCCGCCGCCAAGCGCCAGGATGTGGCGACCGCCAAGCCGGACCTTCCCACCAATGACGGCGCGAGCCCGGCCGAGGCCGCCAAGGCCAAAGCGGACGCCGCCCTCGCCGAGGCCAAGGCCCGGCTCGAGGCCGCCAAGACCGCCTATAACGCCAGCGACGCAGAAGTCGTGGAGGCGGGCCGCCGCTCCCGCGAGGCGGCGGAAGCCTCCGCCGCCGCCGCCAAGGCGGAGAAGGACGCGCAATTGCGCGCCGCGCCGATCTCCATTCTGGTGAGCAAGAAGAATCAGCGCATCTATGTGCGCCAGGGGCTGACGCCGATCTTCGACGCGCCGGCGACGATCCGCGAGCCGGAACGCCCGCTGGGCTCGCATCTCTATATCGCAACGGCGAGCGGCGAGAATGGCGCGCTGAAATGGTCGGTTCTGTCCATGCCGCCGCGCATCGCCGAAGCGCGCGCCGCGCATAAGAAGAAGGGATTGGTGGAGGAGCGCAGCGCCGCCCCGCTGGGCGCGGCCTCCAGCGCCGCCGACGCGCTGGACCGTCTCGAACTCTCGGACGATGTGCGCCAGCAGATCGCCGATCGCCTATGGCTCGGCGGCTCGATCATCATCTCCGATCAAGGCCCTAGCTCGGAAACCGGCGCCGTCGGCACCGATCTCACCGTGAAATTCCGCTGAGGGCGGGAATGCGAGCCTGAAGGCTCGCGGTCCGAGCATGCATAGTGAGCGTTTGCGACGCCGCGTTATGAAGCATCGGCCGCGTTATGAAGCATCGATGGACGCGCCGGCTACTCGTCGAAAAGATCGGCGTGAGCGCCGGCGCGAATGAAGACGATGAGGCCCGCCTCGTCGCGGTCGTCTATCTTATAGGCCAGCAGGAAATCGCCACCGATATGGCATTCTCGGTAGCCCTTCCACTCGCCTTTCAACGGATGGTCGCGCCACTCCGCTCCGAGTGGGGCGCTGTTGGCGATGAGCAGCAACATGACCTCTTTGAGCCGGCTCATGTCGAAGCGACCGGAGCGCGACAGTCGCTCCCAGTCTTTCAGGAACGACTTTGCGTAATCTGCCGCACGAGGCGGTCGCGCTCTCTTACTCGCCGCGGGCTTTTTCAAGGTCGGCAAACAGTTCGCCGGCAGTTGCGAAGCGGCCGCGGCGAGTCCGGGCGATTTCTTCGGCCTCCGCCATGGCTGAACGCGTTTCGGCGTTCGGCGCCTTGAGTTCCAGCGGGAAGGCTTGTTCCGCTACGACTCGATGCAAGAACAGCCGCACCGCGTCTGAGACGGACAAGCCCATGGCGTTGAGCGCAGCCGTCGCTTGCGCCTTGGTTTCATCGTCCACTCGGACATGAAGCATGGAAGTGCGTGCAGCCATGTGCTTACCCCTATGCGCGTGTATGCGCGTGCCCCTATCCGTCGAATAGCGTATCTCAAATGAGATACGCTATCAAGCGGCGCGGCTCGGGGCATTCGCTCATAGCCCGCGCATTCCCGATCGCGCGATTTCGCGCGTGTCGGGAATGACGGCCGTCTCCGAATAAAGACTATTTCGCCTCTGTCGTATGCTGCGGCAGCAGCGCCAGCAGCGAGGCCATTTTCGGCGCCGCGCCCGGATTCATCATGCCCACCACATGGTAGCCGGCGTCCACATGCAGCACCTCGCCGGTGACGCCGCGCGCCATGGGCGAGAGCAGATAGACCGCCGTCTCGCCCACTTCCTCGATCGTCACCACGCGGCGCAGCGGCGCGTTATATTCGTTCCAGCGCAGAATATAGCGAAAGTCGCCGATGCCCGAGGCCGCCAAAGTCTTGATCGGCCCGGCGGAAATCGCGTTGACGCGAATGTTCTTCTCGCCGAGATCAGCGGCGAGATAGCGCACCGAGGCCTCGAGCGCGGCCTTGGCGACGCCCATCACATTGTAATGCGGCATCCATTTCTCGGCGCCGTAATAGGTGAGGGTGAGCAGCGAGCCGCCGTCCTTCATCAGCTTCTCGGCGCGCTGCGCGACGGCCGTGAAGGAGAAGCAGGAGATCAGCAGCGACTGCGTGAAATTCTCCGCCGTCGTGTCGACATAGCGGCCGTCGAGCTGGTCCTTGTCCGAGAAGGCGAGACAATGGACGACGAAATCGATCTTGCCCCACAGCTTCTCGACCTCGGCGAAGACGGCGTCGATCGTCTCCGGCTCGGAGACGTCGCAGCGGCCGACGACGGTCGCGCCGATCTCGGCGGCGAGCGGGCGCACGCGCTTCTCCAGCGCCTCGACCTGGAAGGTGAGGGCGAGCTGCGCGCCAGCGTCGGCCGCGGCCTTGGCTATGCCCCAGGCGATGGATTTATTATTGGCGACGCCGAGCACGAGGCCCCGCTTGCCAGCGAGAACGCCGCTGAAAATATTGCCGTTCGACGTCGGTTCCGGTTGCGACATGGGAGCAATGGTCCATAAATCTGCGATCGAGAGGCGGGGTTCCGCCGCCTGTCGGCAACGCCGTTGGAGGGCTACGCGCAACATGCGCGCTCGAGGCGCGCACATCGGACGTTCAGCGCGCGCATGGGCGCGCGGGCTCGGGACGTGAGGCGGGGCGCCCGCGGGAAGACGCCCCGATGAGGCGTCGCTCGCGGCCCGACATACAAAAACAGATAAATCTCAGGGCGCGGAGATAGTCAATCGCGCCGGACTGGCATAATATCCGTGGGGAAAGAAACCGAACCAGCGCCGCGCGGGCGAGGCGTCAGGACCGCGCGAGACGGGCCGAGCGATGGGACAGGCGGAGGATTTCGACGAGACCTTGGAAAGGCTCACGCCGGGCCTGCGCCGTTATGCACGCGCGCTGCTTTCCGGCGCCGCCAATGATCTCGCCGACGAGCTGGTCCACACGGCGCTGCAGACCACGGCGGACGAAGCCGGGCGCGAGGCGACCGGCGCGGTTCTCGACCTTCGCGTCGATCTCTACGCATCCTTGACCCTCGCCGCGCAACGTCGGCTGCGCTCCGCCGCGCCGCATCGTCCCTCTCTGCGGCAGCCGGCGATCATGCATCGCCTCGCCGATCTTCCTTTCGAGGAGCGGGAGACGCTTCTGCTCGTGGCGCTCGAGGGCTTCACTTATGAAGAGGTCGCCCGCATCACCCGCACAGATCGTCCGGTGGCGCTGATGCGGCTGATGCGCGCGCGCTCGGCGCTGACCGCGCTCGACCGCCACCCCTCGCCGGGAGCCGACGCCGGCCGCCGGCCGGGCCCGCATCTGCGCGTCGTGAAATAAACAGGCTGCAAATGACGAGCCCCCGGGAGCATGTCGACGAATCCGACCTGCATGCTTTCGTCGACGGCGAGCTCGACGCCGAGAATCGCCGGCGCATAGAGAATCATCTGCACGATCACGCCGAGGACGCGGCGTTGGTCGAGGGCTGGCGCCGGCAGAATGCGGCGCTGCGCGCGGCCTTCGCCCAGACGGTGAAGGAGCCTCTGCCCGCCGGCTTGCGGACGGCCGCGGTGACGAGCCTCACGCGCAGCTTCGGCTCCGGCGTCAATTGGGCGCGCTTCAGCCCCAGCAAGGGCGCTTCGCTGCGCGCAATGCGCCGCTCGGACACCAGCCGCCGACCGCCGCGCCGGCCGGCGATCGTCATGTCGCTGCTGACGCTGCTCGCCGGCGCCGTGGTGGCGGGAGCGGCGCTGCTGGCCTTCACCGGTCCCGCCTCGCCGCCCTCCGCCCCGCAACGGGTCATGATCGAGCCGCCGGGCCTCGTGGCCCATGCGCAGCTCGCCTATCTGACCTTCGCGCAGGATTTGCGGCCGGTGGAGATCGGCGCCGATCGAAAGGCCGAGCTCGCGAGCTGGCTCGGCGAGCGCGCCGGCTTCGGCCGACTGCCGAACCTCGCCGATGTTGGCCTCGAGCTCGTCGGCGGCAGACTCGTTCCGGGCGTGATCTCGCCAGCGGGGCTGCTGATCTATCAATCCGTCGCCGGCGCCCGGGCGGCGCTCTATTTCGAGCGCGCCGGCGGCGAGCGTCCCTCGGCTCCGCCCAAGACCGCGCCCGGCCTCGCCGCGGTGGAATGGCGCGCCGCCGGCTTCGCCTTCATCCTCATCGGCCCGCTCACGGCCGAGACCGCGCGCGCCGCCGCCGAAAGCGCCGCCGCCCAAGCCAGCCGCTGATGCGCTATGGCGCCGAGCGCAAATGAAGCGAGCCTGAAGGCTCGCGGTCCAGATCGCGCATTGGAAGACGCCGCCGCTCGCCGGGCTTGGCATGTTTCCTTCAAGCAATGGCGCAGGCCGTCGGAAACGTCTCCGATTGGCACATCATTTCCGCGGCCGTGGCGGCCGCCCGAACCATTTGTCTCGAAAGGATCGGCATGTCCGGCAGCAACGCGAGCGGAAGCGAAGAAATCCGCGCTGTCCAATATTTGCGGGCGGCAGCGGCGATTCTCGTCGTGTTTATTCACACCGGCGTCTATACGGAGCAATTCTATTGGCCGACGCCGCGCGCCTTCGGCGCCGCCGGCGTCGATCTCTTCTTCGTGATCAGCGGCTTCATCATGATGGTCGTCACCGCGCAGCGGCCGACCGGGCCGCGCGCGTTTCTGGCGCGGCGGCTCATTCGCGTCGCGCCGCTCTACTGGCTCTTCACCCTGGCGATTCTCGCGGTGTGTCTCATTTGGCCCGCGGCGATGCTGCATAATCTCGCGACCTTCGACCATGTCGCGCTGTCGCTGCTGTTCATCCCGCATTTCAATCCGCTGGAAGACAATTACACGCCCTTCTTCAAGCTGGGCTGGACGCTGAACTACGAGATTTATTTCTATTTCGTGTTCGCCGCCTTGCTGCTGCTTCCCTCGATCCGGCTGCGGCTGGCGATTCTCGCGGGCCTCTTCTCATTGGCGACGGGCTTCTACCTCGCCTTTCTGCCGACCAACCCTTTCCTGCACATCTATTGCAATCCGATCGTGCTCGAATTCGTCATCGGCGCGGCGGTCGGCTATCTCTTCACGCGCGGGACGATAGCGAAAATCTCGCGGCCCGTGGCCTGCGCGCTCATCGGCGGCGGCGCCTTCTCTCTCGTCGCAATGTTCGATTCGGACGATTTCGCGCGCGTGCAAACGGCGGGCCTCGCCTCCGCCGCGCTCATGCTCGGCCTGCTGGCGACGGAATCGCGCGGCGCCCTCGCGCGCTCTCCACTGCTCATGCTGCTCGGCGACGCCTCCTATTCCATCTATCTCGCGCATCCGATCGTGCTGACGCTGGCGCGCGTCGGAACGCGCGCGCTGCATCTGCCGGTCGAGCGACCGCTCATCGGCATGGCCGCCGTCGTCACGACGCTGGCGCTCTCCATCGCCGCCGGCGTCGTCGTGCATCTCCTCGTCGAAAAGCCCATGCTCGCTCTGCTGCGCCGCCGCCTGCTGCAGCGCGCGAAGGCAGGCGAGCCCGCGACCGCCGCGCCCTCGCTCGATTTCATCGCGACGCGTCTCGCCCGCCGAGCCGGCGCCGCCGCGCTGCTGATCTGCGCGCTCGGCGTCGCCGCCATCGCCTTCGCCGAGCGAGGCCTCGCCGCAGAGCCGAAGCGCGCCGCCCGTCTCGTCCATGAGGAGGATTTCGCGCGCGCCGGCGCGCTCGACCAAAATTTCTGGTCTTATGAGATCGGCTTCATCCGCAATCACGAGGCGCAATATTATCGCCCCGAGAATGTCTTCGTCGCCGATGGCGCGCTGGCGCTGGAAGGCCGCGCGGAAGGCGTGCTGAACGCCCGCTACGACGGCGCCTCCAAAGATTGGACCCGCTCGACGCTCACCTCGGACTACACATCCGGCAGCATCGTCTCACGCTTCTCGATGCGCTATGGCGCCGTGGAGGTCGTCGCGCGCGCGCCGAAAGGCGCCGGGACATGGCCGGCGATCTGGATGCTCGGCGGCGACGACGGGCCGCCCTATCGCGAGATCGATATAGTGGAGGCGGTCGGCAAGCATCCGAACATCGTCTTCACCAGCGCCCATGCCGGTCCGACGCTGGACGAGCTGACCAATTGGTCGGCCGAGACCAATGTGCCGACTCTGTCCTCGCAATGGCACGTCTATCGGCTGGATTGGAGCGCGGAGACCATCTCCGTCTCCATAGACGGCCGGCAGGCGCTCGCCGTCACGCCGCGCGGCCCCGATGATCCGCTGCGCCAGCCCATGCGCATTCGCATCAATCTCGCGCTCGGCGGCTCCTGGGGCGGACCGATCGACAGAAACGCGCTGCCGGCGCGTTTCGAGATTCGATCGATTCGCGTCTATTCCAACGGGAATTGATCGCCCCTTGGTGAGCGCCTATCTCAGATCGTCGCCGACCATCGCATGGGCGGCCGGCGGCGCGGAGACGCGAGTCCAGGTCTCTCCGCTGCACAACAGGCCCCAGAGGCAACCTTTCAGCGTCAATCGCGTCGGGCTGTCGACAGTGACGAAGCCGTCATAGGTCTTGCCGTCCTCGACATTGAAGATCTGGCCGGCCCAATGATTGGGGCCGGTCTGCGTGGCGCCGCGTAGAATCACCGCGCCTATGGAAGCGCGATCCTCGGCGCTCTGCGCGGCGACGACCTTGGCGCAGAGCTTGCCGTTCTCGCAATCATAGAAGCTGAACCGCACGCCGCCTTCCGGCCGCAGCCAGACGCCGCGCGGATCATTGGACGAGGCGCCGGCCACAGGACCGCACGCCAGAGCGGCGGCGGCCAGCAGCGCCGAAGGCGCGAGGGCGAAAGAGCGTGTCATGTCGATCCTCCTTCTGTCGGGAGGGAGGATCGACGAGCATGATGTCGAATCTTCGGCCGCGACGCCTCAGCCGTTGGCGAAGACGAAGAGCGCGACGGCGAGCGCGCCGAGCGCCGTGAGCGCGAGCTGAACCTTGCCCCACAGCTCGATCGACTTGCGCGCATCGACGCCGTCCTCGGCCGAGATCAAGGCGAGAATGCGGTTGTCGAGCGGCGAGACCGCGTAGAACATGAAGGGCCAGGCGGCGACGATCACCGCGGCGCCGGCGAGCCAGCGCGCATCGTCGGAGGTCTTGTAGTCGATAAAGCCGAGAACGGCCGAGAGCAGCGAGAGGCCGGCGAGCAGGGCGAAGCCGCGATGATCGGAAGTCTCCCATTCCTTCATGAGCGATTTGTCGTCGAGCTTCAGCCGCGCGGGCTGCTCGACGAAATTGACATAGAGAGACGCCCCTGTGAAAGCGCCGGCGACGGCGAGAGCGAGCGAGCCCGTGACCATGGGGCGAATCCTCCGTTCGAACTGCGACAGGGGATATATAAGCTCTAGTTTCCGGAAACGAAGATCGCGTTTCCCGCCGATGGGCGGGAAACGCCAAAAGGTCACGCGATCTCGCAGGTCACGCGGTTTCGATGGCCTCTTCGTCGCAGACGATGCGAGACGTGCTCTCCGCCTCCGCCGCCACGTCGAATTTCAGCGGCTCGATCTTGGCCGTCTGCGTCTCGCGCTCGGTGAAATGATCGAAGAACATGCGCATCGTCTGGCTGATGCCGAAGGGATTTATGCGCCGCACATCCTCCCGATAGAAGCGCGCGACATTGGGCGGCGCCGTCGCGACGTCGTAAGACGGGAAATAAGCGATATTGGGCCGCGCGCGCACCACCTCGTCCGCCGCGGCGCGCAGAATCGCCTTGATCGCCGAATTGGCCTCGAGCACATGGCGATCCTCGTAAGTGGCGATGATGCCGACCGGCGAGACGCTGAGGATGATCCGCGACGCCGGATTGACCGAGCGGATGCGATCGACCGAAGCGAGAAAGTCGCGCACCACTTCCGAGACCGTCATATTGTGGAAGGCGTAGAGCGAAGGATCCCACACGCCGCCGGCGACGCCGGGCGCCTGCTGCAGCACCGCGCCGTCGCTGCGGCAGCGCCAGGATTCGGTATGGCCGAAGGTGAAGACGAAGACGTCCAGCGTCTCGAACATTTTGCGCACGGCGGCGAAATGCCGCTCGCGCTCGGCCAGCATGTCCTCGACCGTGTCATAGCCGTCCGGCTCTATGCTCGGGCGGAAAGGATCGACGATGCGGCCGTCCTCCTGCCGCACCCAATGCACGAGCTCCGGCTTCAACGCGCCATAAGCGCGGTCGAACAGCTGGAGCAGCGCCGTCGTGGTGTAGAGATTGCCGTAGCGGCAGGAATACATCGAATAATTGCGCCGCTCCGCCTCGGCGGCGGACATGCCCTCCGGCGGCTGCTCGGCGAGATAATAGTGGTAACCGCTGGCCTTTAGTTTCTGAGCTATTTCTTGCGCGAAACAACTCCCGCCGGTCGCCACTCTGTCTTTCAGCGAGATTTTGAACGGCGTGGAGAGAATCGGGTCGATCGCGAAGGGCGGCGTCTGCGTCACCGCCTTGCGCCAGAAGCGATGGTCGGGTAGGGAGCTATAGGGATGTTCCGCCAATTGTCGGTCTCCTGGAAAGCCGCCGGCCGCATGGCTCGTCGAGCAGGGTTCATCCAAGACGCGCGATCCGCCCTCACAAAGGCGAGAACAGCGCGCCGGAATGGGATGAATGCGGCGGCTTCATCGATGCGGCCGGGAGCATAAACGGCGACCGGGCGCTTGTCATCCTTCGGCGCCGACTTCGATTTCGGGCCGCGACGAAATGGCATAACGCGCGCATGTTGTCTCAGATCGACCGGCAGATCATCCGCTCCTGGTACAGTCATCTCGTCGAGCCGCGGCTCGCGCCCTTCTATTCGAAAGGGCCGCGCCTCACCGGGCCGCGCATCGCCGTCATCGGCAATTGTCAGGCTTTCGGTCTCGCCTATGCGATGAAGCTGCTCGACCCTTCCGCGCGCGTCTCGCATTTCTCGGCGATCGCCAAGACGCTCGCCGACATAAAGCTGCTCGCCAAGACGCTCGCCACCTACGACTATGTGTTCTGCCACGAGTTTCTGCACGGGCCTGTGCGCGGCGGCGGCTCGGCGGAGCTGTGCGAGCTCTTGGACAAAGTGATCATGATCCCGGCGATCACCTTCTCCGCCTTCCACCCCGACCTCATCTATCTTCTCGACGAGACGCGCGGCCATGCGCCGACCATCGGCCCCGTCGGCCCCTATCACTCGGCGCTCGCCGTCTTCGCCTTCCGCCGCGGCCTCTCGGTGGAGGAGGCGCATGCGCTGTTCAACCGCAATGTCTTCGAGGCGCTCGGCTATTTCGACGTCTGGAACGACGCCGTGAACGAGCTGGTCGAGACCGGCAAGCGCAAATACGGCATGGATCTCTCCGGCGAGATCGCCAATTGGTCGCGCCGCGGCGTGTTCATGTATTCGCTGGTGCATCCGCGGCCGTTCGTGCTCTTCGATCTCGCCAAGAAATTTTTCGCCCATGCCGGCCTGCCGACTCCGGCGCCCGTCAATGGCGACTATTACGCGATCGACGATCTCGGACGCGCGGAGATATTCCCCATCTATCCGCCGATCGGCGAATATTTCGGCGTGCAGGGCAGCTACACATTCAAGCTCGAGAATTATCATCTCTCGAGCGAGGTCGGCGAATTCGTGTCGCTGCCGTACTATCTCGCCGAATGTTACAAGGTCTATCGCCGCAGCACGCCGGCGCAGCTCACCCATCCGCGCATAGAGGCCTGGCTCGCCGATCCCGCCGCCGTCGGCCGCATCATCACGCTCGCGGGCGAGAATTTGCGCAAGGGCCTTCTGCCGGCCTGATGCGCCGCCTGCGTTCGGCAGCGCGCGACGCTCTCACGCGCCGTCGAGGCGCGTGGACCAGTCCTCCACCGCGCCGCGCGCGAGACGGCGCGCGGCCAGCTCTCGCCAATTGCGCGCGAGCGGCGCCAGCTCGGCCATTTGCGCCAGCGCATCGCGATCGAGCATGCGCAGATAGAGCAATTCATTGAGCCGCGACAAAGGCCACTCCGGCAGCGGCCGCTCCACGCGCTGGAGATGCGCGCCCGGCTCGGCGACGCCCTCGCGCAGCACGCGGTAATACCAGCCAGTGCGCCCGCTCGTCTGAACGCGCCGCGCCATATCCGGGCGCGCGAAACGCACATTCAGCTTCCAGCAGGGCTGGCGGCCCTGGCTCACCTGCAGCAGCGCCGAGCCCAATGCGAAGATGTCGCCGATGCAGATGTCGCGCTCGGTCACGCCCAGAGTCGAAATATTCTCGCCGAAGGCCGGCGGCGCCGCGAGCGCTTCGCCGAGCGCCGGCTCCTCCGTCGCCCAGGCGTCGTAATGATCGCGCGGATAATGATGCAGCGCCTTCTCCGGCCCGCCGTGATGGCGCAGATCGCCCTGACGATCGCCGTCGAGGCCGTCGCGCAATATGCGCCAGGGCGGCGGCGCCGCGCTTTTGGCGATGCCGCTCGGCGCCGCGCGCGGGCCGAGAGAGATGAGCGCCGGCGCCGCGAATAGGGTCTCGATCACAGGGGTCATGGACAGGGTTCGCTGAAAAAAAGGCCTCGCGCGAGCATAGCTCGGCGAGGCAGTTCGGAGTCGCCGAAGTGACAACGGCGGGGGGTCGTCGGTGGTCTATTTCAGCGCGGAGAGATCGGCGCCGAAATTAATGTGATAGGCGCGCCCGTCGATGACAAAGGCGGGCACGGATTTGACGCCGGCCGCCTCGGCCTCGCCGAGCCGCGCCTTGTCCTCGCCGAGATGCACGATCTCGACATCGAAGACTTGCGGGTCGAGCGCTTTGGCGAAGGCCGTCTCCGCATCCGCGCAAACGGGGCATCCGGCGTGGTAGAAAATCGCTTTCGTCGCCATGGCCTTGGTCCTCCTCTCTTCTGCTTCCTGCGCGCCGTCTACGAACGGCGCGCCATTCTTCTGCGAGCCCGCCACGGGCCAGCGGCCCTGGAACCCCGAGCGGCTCGAGAATTTGCGAGGCGTCTCAGGCTCCCGCCTGCTGCGCGTCGCGATGCGCGAAAAGGCTCCAGGCCGTCTCGCTCTCCGCCGGCGGCGCCGGATCATGCTCCGGGCAATCCAGGCGCAAATGACGGCCGCCGAACGCCGCGTCGACGAGCGCGCAATGATGCGGAAGCTCGGCGTCCGCATGGGCGTGCGGACGAAAATGGCGGCAGCTGACGCAGAGCCGCTGCGGCGGAATGGCCTCGGCCTTCTGCAAGGCGCGGATCGTCTTGATGACCAGATCGAGCAGCGTCTGCTGCTCTTGCGGCGTCAGCGTCTCCAGCGCCCTTTCCGCCGAGGTCATGGCGAGGCCGATGGCGCGCACGACGTCGCAGCCCGCCGGCGTCACGCGAATGGCGATGGCGCGCTTGTCGGCGGGATCGGCGAGCTTGGTGACGAGGCCCTTGCGTGCGAGCGCGGCGATGGAATCGGTGGCCGTCGGCTGGGTGACGCCCAAATGCTCGGCCACCGCGCGCAGGCGCATCCCCGCCTCTCCGCGGCCGGCGATGAAGGTGAGCGCGTGCAATTGAGTGGGGGTTAGCCCGGCCTCCTCCGCGACGCCCCATTCATCGGCGCGCATTGCGGCGGCGATGCGGTCGAGCCCCTCGCGCAGTCGGCGGGGCAGAGGGGTGGTGATGGCGTCGAAGGGCGTCATGGAGTTTTATTAGGACTCCTATTTATTTTTGTCAAGCGCGGGCGCGCTTGCGATCCGCCGTGCGCTTGCGCTAGGCCAATGCGGTCGCAGCCATTACAGGATCGACCCCATGCTCCGCGCCGCCGCCGCTTGCCTCTTCGCCCTCGCCGCCGCGCTTCCCGCGCGCGCCGCCGATCTCAATGATTATCCGACCTCGGCGCGGGCGGATTATGTGTTCGGCTGCATGAAGGCCAATGGCGATTCGCGGCAGGCGCTGGAGCAATGCTCCTGCTCCATCGACATCGTCGCCTCCATATTGCCCTATGAGCGCTATGTCTCGGCCGAGACGGTCGCCAGCATGGATCAGCAAGCGGGGCAGATCGGCTCGCTGTTCCGCAACTCGCGCCTCGCCAAGGAGGCGCTGGAGGAGTTGCGCCGCGCCCAGGCGGAAGCGCAGGTGCGGTGTTTCTGACGGGCGCGCGCCCTCACGCCCCCGACAGCCGCGCGACGGCCCGCGCATGGCCGATCAGCGGCAGCAGCAGCGACAGTTCCGGCCCAGTCTCCGCGCCGGTGAGCGCGACGCGCAATGGATGAAACAGCGCCTTGCCCTTGCGGCCCGTGCCCGCCTTCACCGCGCTGGTCCAGGCGGACCAGGTGGTCTCGTCCCAGGGCTCGGCCGGCAGCAGCGCCTGCGCCTGCGCCAAAAACTCCGCATCCTCGCGGATCGGCTCGATCTCGCCCTCGACGACGCGCCACCAGTCCAGCACATCGGCGAAGCGCGTCAAATTCCCCCGCACCGCGCGCCAGAAGGGCTCGGCCTTGAAGCCGACGATGTCATGCGCCTCCAAGCGCTCGCGCACGTCGTCATATTCCAATATCGCCAGCGTGCGATGGGTGAGCGGGCCTAGATCGGCGGGATCGAAACGCGCGGCGTTGCGCGAGAGATGCGCGAGATCGAAAGAATGCGCGAGATCGCCGAGCGAGCGCACCGCATGCACGCTGTCCGAGGAGCCGGTGAGCACGGCGAGCGCCGCCACGGCGAGAGCCTCATAACCCTCCTCGCGCAGCGAGGCGATGGCGAGCGAGCCGGTGCGCTTGGAAAGCGCCTCGCCCGCGCCGCCGACGAGAAGATTGTGATGCGCGAAGACGGGATGCGCATGCCCCGGCGCCAGCGCCTGAAACAGGCGAATCTGCACCGCCGTATTGGTCACATGATCCTCGCCGCGAATCACATGAGTGACGCCCAGCTCTATGTCGTCCACCACCGAAGGGAGCGTGTAGAGAAAGCTGCCATCCTCGCGCAGCAGCACCGGATCGGACAGAGTGGCGCAGTCGATCGCGCAATCGCCGCGCACGAGATCGCGCCATTCCACGACGCCCGCCGGCAGCTTGAAACGCCAATGCGGCTTGCGCCCCTCCGCCGCGAGCCGCGCGCGCTCCTCGACCGAAAGCTTCAGCGCGGCGCGGTCATAGACGGGCGGCAGTCCGCGCGCCTGCTGCAATTTGCGGCGCTTCTCCAATTCCTCCGGCGTCTCGTAGCAGGGATAGAGCAGGCCCGCCGCCTCGAGACGCGCCGCCGCCGCCTCATAATGTGCGACGCGCTGCGACTGCCGCACCACCACATCCGGCCGCACGCCGAGCCAGGCGAGATCGACCTCGATCGCCTGCGCGAACTCCTCGCTCGAGCGGGCCAGATCGGTGTCATCGAATCGCAGCACGAATCTTCCATGGTGGGAGAGGGCGTACAAATAGTTCAGCAGGGCCGGACGCGCATTGCCGATATGGATGCGGCCGGTCGGCGAGGGCGCGAAGCGAACGATCGGAGTGGTCATGAGCAAACTTCGGCAGGAGGAGAGTGCGAGGGCCGCGCGACGCGACAAGATTCTCGCGCCGCCACCCTTTTGCCAAGAGCTGAGCTCCTTGTCAGGCGGAATATCGGTCTGGCCCGCTCCGGGATTGCGCAGCCGTCGCCGCCCGCTGGCGCAGGCGCAGGCCGCCGCCCGTCTCGAATCCCGAAAGTGACAGGCAGGGAACACGCATGATCATCGCCTATGTGTGCGCCGCCTTTTGCGCGACGCTGCTCTCGCTCAACCTCGCCAGCATCGCCATCGCCGCCTTTCGCTGCAAAGCCCGTCCCCGCACTCTGCCCGTTCCCGCCCATGCGCCGCCGGTGAGCGTCGTGCGGCCGCTGCGCGGGCTGGAGACTTTCAGCGAGGAGACGATCGGCTCCACCTTCGCGCTCGACTATCCGAGCTATGAGGCGCTGTTTTGCGTGCAATGCGCCAATGATCCGGTGATTCCGCTGGTCGAGCGGCTCATCGCCGCGCATCCGCATATTTCCGCCCGGCTGCTCGTCGGCGACGATTATGTGAGCGTCAATCCCAAGCTCAACAATTGCGTGAAGGGCTGGGACGCCGCGCGCCATTCCTGGGTCGTGCTCGCCGACTCCAACGCCCTGCTGCCGCCGGACTATGTTCAGACCATGCTCGCCGCCTTCCGCGACGATACGGCGCTCTCCATCTCCATGCCGATCGGCTCTCGCCCCAAGGGCTTTTGGGCGGAGGTGGAATGCGCCTTCCTCAACACTTTCCAGGCGCGCTGGCAATATGGGGCGGAGGCGGTCGGCATCGGCTTCGCGCAGGGCAAGAACATGATGTGGCGCCGCGAGGTGCTGGAGCGCGCCGGCGGCATTCGCGCTCTCGGCGCCGAGATCGCCGAGGACGCCGCCTCCACCAAGATCATCCGCGCGCAAAAGATGAAGGTGCGGCTCGTCGACATGCCCTTCGAGCAGCCGCTCGGCCATCGCACGGCGCATGAGGTCTACTCCCGCCATGTGCGCTGGGCGCGTCTGCGCCGCGTCACCTTCCCTGCCTATTTCGCGCCGGAATTCATGAATGGCAGCTTCATGCCCGTGGTGACGGGCGCTTACGCCGCGCATCTGCTCGACGCCAATGTGGCGCTGACCGCGGGCGCGATCCTCGCCGGGCTCTATGGCGCGGAATGCCTCCTCGCCCGCGTCGCCGGCTGGCGGCTCTCCCGGCTGACCCCGCTGGCGCTGCTGACGCGCGACATTCTGCTGCCGGTGATGTTCGTGGACGCCTGCCTCTTCGACGATTTCGTCTGGCACGGCAACGCCATGACCGTCCGCGAGCAGGAAGAGCAGACGACCGGCTGAACGAATTCCCCCGAGGTCCCCCTCGAAACGACCTGCGAAAACGAAAGGGGCGCCTCGCGGCGCCCCTTTTCATTTGGCCGGCTCCTCCGGCGTCGCTATGTCGATCTTGCGGATGACGCGCTCCGGCTCCGGCCGCACCAGATCGATGGACAGGAGCCCGTTGACGAGATCGGCGCCCAGCACCTGCATCCCCTCGGCCAGCAGAAAAGCGCGCTGGAACTGCCGCGCGGCGATGCCGCGATGCAGGAATTGCCGCTCGCGATCGTCCACCTGCTTGCCGCGAATGACGAGCTGGCTCTCCTCGAGCGAAATCTCCAGCTGATCGCGCGTGAAGCCGGCGACCGCCAGCGTCAGCCGCAGCCGATCGGGACAAGAATCGGCGCCCGGCAGCCTCTCGATATTATAGGGCGGATAACCATCGGAGCCCGAGCGTGTGACGCGATCCAGCGCGCGTTCAATCTCGTCGAACCCCAGGAGGAAGGGGGAATTCAGCGTCGGCAGTCGTGCCATTACGAAGCCCTCGCGGCGCTTCTCGTGCGAAAAATCTGCGAGGCCCGGCGGCGGCGCCTCGAGGCCGTATATGGAGCCGAAGCTCGACACGATCAAGCGGGGCGGCGGAGCTGAACGTCGCTCTTCAGAGTCCGGTCCAGGCTAGCCATGCGCGCGGATTTGTTGTATGCGGCCCGCACGAGTTTTCACCCCGCCCCCGATGCGGGGAGTTGGAGATCGAGACAAATGGCCGTTCCGAAGCGAAAAACCTCCCCGATGAAGCGCGGGTTCCGCCGCTCCGCCGACGCGATCAAGGCGCCGACCTATGTCGAGGACAAGGATTCGGGCGAGCTGCGCCGTCCGCATCACATCGACCTCAAGACCGGCATTTATCGCGGCCGGCAGGTGCTGAAGGTCAAGGCTCAGGAAGCCTGATCTTTTCAGCCGCGCGAATTTGCGAGCCCGACGCGCGAAAGCGCCGTCGGGCTCGCCGCGTTTCAGCGATGACGATCTTCACCGCGCCTGCTGCGCCTTGGCCAGCAGCGGCAGCAGAATCGCGCGCGGCGCCGCGCGTCCCGCCGCGACGAAGAATTTGTTCACCAGCCCCGGCACGACCACGCGCCGGCCGGAGAACAGCGCCTCATAGCCCTGCCGCGCGACCTCCTCGGCCGGCAGCAGCGCGGGCTTCACCGCTTTCATCTCGCCCTTATAGTCGAAGCCGGCGCGCTCCTGAAAGCCGGTCTGCACCGGACCCGGGCAGAGCGCGGTGACGCGCACGCCATGCGGCTTCAGCTCCTCCGCCAAGGCCTCGCTGAAGGAGCGGACATAGGCTTTGCTGGCGTAATAGACGGCGAAGCCCGGCCCCGGCATGAAGGAGGCCACGGAGGCGACATTCAAGATTCCTCCGCGCGTCTCTATGACCGAGGGCAGGAAGCGCAGGGTCAGCGCCGTCAGCGCGCGAATATTGAGATCGACGATCGCCAATTGCTCTGCGGCGTCCAGCTCGGCCACGCGGCCGACGAGGCCGAAGCCGGCGTTGTTGACGAGAATCTCGGGCTTGCGCCCGGCGGCGCGCAAAGTCTCGGCCAAGCTCTCGCAGGCGCCCGTCGCGCAGAGGTCGAGATCGACGACCAGCGGCCGCTCCGGCGCGCCGGCGGCCTCGATCTCGCCGGCCAGCGCTTCCAGCCGCTCGCGGCGGCGGGCGACCAGAGTGACGTGACGTCCCTTGCGGGCGAAGAGCTTGGCCAGCTCCAGGCCGATGCCGTCCGAGGCTCCGGTCACGATGGTGGTGGTCGCGGCGTCGCTCATCTCTCAGCCTCCCCATGGGCCGGGCGGAACCGGCTTGTCCGCGTCCTTCGCCTCCCGACGAAGCGCGACGCGATCGCGCGTGGAGACGCCGAGCAGCTCGGCGACGCGCCAGATCACATTTTCCTCGAATTCATGGACCTCGCCATCGGCATAGGCCATCTCCCACAACATGCCGATGACGACGCGGCGGCCGTCCTCATCGAGCCGGCGCTTCAGCACCTGGGTGAAACGATAGAGATCGACGGCGTCACGCTCGCTCTCCGCCGCCGCCTCGATCAGCGCGCGGGCGGCGGCGTGATCCAGACCGAAGCGCGTCTCGACGATCTTTTGCAGCAGCGCCCGCTCGCCGGCGTCGAACTCGCCGTCTATGGAGGCGAGATGCACCAGAAGCGCGACCGCGGCGAGCCGATAATCGGACGCCTCCAACGGCCGCGGCCGCGCCGGCGCGGCGACCTCATCGAGAAAAGCGCGGAGGGCTTCGAGCATGATCGCGGCCTTCGAGGGTTCGGAAGATCCTTACGTTCTATATGGCGACGAACGCGCGAAGCATAGTCCACGGCCACGCCTGCCGCGCGCGGCCAAAGCGCCACAATGGCGCAAACTGCGCGATTGCCGATTGACAGAGCCTTGAATTCTCTTTACCTACGTTCTTGCTGCAATGCAGCGTGACTCGTTCCGGCCGCGTGGATCGCTTCCCACAGGGGATCGGAGCCGTAGAGCGGGTCCTCATCACGATGACGGCCCGATACGCGGGGCAGGTCTCCCATCCATCGCTGCATGGCCTCGCGCGGGAGACGTTCTCGCGCGCATGCGGCCTATTTCGAAAGTTACGCAGTGACCAATTTCGCCGATCTCGGCTTCGCCGAGGTCATTCTGCGCGCGCTCGCGCAGGAAAATTATGTGACGCCCACGCCGATCCAGGCTCAGGCGATCCCCGCGCTTCTCCAAGGCCGCGACCTGCTCGGCATCGCGCAGACCGGCACCGGCAAGACCGCCGCCTTCGCTCTGCCGATCCTGCAGCGGCTGCTCGAGGACCGCCGCCGCCCCGCCCCCAACACCACGCGCGTTCTGGTGCTGGCCCCGACGCGCGAGCTGGCCGCGCAGATCGCCGACAGCTTCCGCGCCTATGCGCAATTCGCCCGCGTCAGCATCGGCGTCATCGTCGGCGGCGTGGCCCATAGCCCGCAGATCCGCATGCTCGCCGGCGGGCTCGACGTTCTCGTCGCGACGCCCGGCCGCCTGCTCGACCATGTCTCCTCGAACCATCTGCGGCTCGAGTCGACGCGGACGATCGTGCTGGACGAGGCCGATCATATGCTCGACCTCGGCTTCATCGTCCCCATTCGCAAGATCGTCTCGCGCCTGCCCAAGGACCGTCAGAATCTCTTCTTCTCGGCCACCATGCCGAAGGAGATCGCCTCGCTCGCCGACGACATGCTGCGCGACCCCATCACCGTGAAGGTGACGCCGGCGGCGACGACGGCCGAGCGCGTGGACCAGCGGGTGATTCTGGTGGACGGCGCGGCCAAGCGCGACGTTCTGCTGGAGCTTTTCGCCGATCGGAACTTCTCGCGCGCCATCGTCTTCACGCGCACCAAGCGCGGGGCCGATCGCGTGGCGCAGCATCTCGACGCGAATGGCGTCGGCGCCTCGGCGATCCATGGCAATAAGAGCCAGAATCAGCGCCAGCGCGCGCTCGAGGATTTCCGCTCCGGCCGCACGCGCGCGCTGGTGGCCACCGATATCGCCGCCCGCGGCATCGATATCGACGGAGTTTCCCATGTCGTGAATTTCGAGCTGCCGGAGACGCCCGAGGCCTATGTCCACCGCATCGGCCGCACCGCGCGCGCCGGTGCGACGGGCGCCGCCGTCTCGCTCTGCGACAATAGCGAGCGCTCGCTGCTCAAGCAGATCGAGCGCGTGACGCGCCAGACGCTGCCGATCACCGACCGCCGCAGCGCGCCGGGCTCCGCAGCCGCCGATAGCGACGCCCCGCGCCGTCCGCACGAGCATCGCCGCACGCATCAGGAGCCGGGCCGCGCCGCGCGCCATCCGGGCAAGCCCGCCGAGCATGGGCGTCCGCCGCAACAGCAGCAGCGCCGCCGCGCCAAGCCGGCCGCCGCCCGCCGGCCGGACCATTCCGCGCCGCGCTCGCGCGCTTCCGAGTAAGCTCTTTGGAACGGGAGCGGGACCGAGCAGAGGCCCCCTCCCTCACCCTCCCCCGCTTCGCAGGAGAGGGGGACGGCAAGCGTTTCGCGAGACCTCGATGACGCGCCGAATCCGCTCCCTCTCCCGCGCAGCGCACGGCTGTCCGGGGAAACTCAGGCATAGATCATCTCGATCTGGCAGTCGGACTTCCACCGGCTCGGCACGCGATATTTGGGCGGCGGCTCGTCGATCGATGCGACGGGCCGGCGCGCGAACAGGAAGCGGCCAGCCAGCTCGGCGAAGCGCAGCGGCGGCAGAGTGACGCCGTGGCTGTGCGCGGCGATGCGCAGCAGCAGGAAGGCGATCATCGCCGCCAGCAGCTGAAGCTTGATGGCGTTCTCGTTCTTGCCCAAGAACTTGCGGATCGAGAGATGCTGCTTCAGCCAGCGGAACAGCAGCTCGATCGCCCAGCGCGCCTTGTAGAGCGCGGCGATCTCCACCGCATCGCGGGTCATGTCGTTGGTGATCACCTCGATGATCGGCGATTTCGTCCGGCTCGCCGCGTCGCGCTCGATGCGGATGCGGCGCAGGCGCATCCGCAGCTTGGAATCGCCCTTGCTGGCCAGCGCGACCTCGCTGTCCGCGAGCACGGTGAAGCCGTCGCCGCGGGTCTTATCGAGCGGCCGTTCGGCGACGACCTTCAAGCGCGTGTTGGTCTTTGGCCGCGTGACGAAGAGCGCCCCGGCGTCGTGAATGCCCTTCCACCATTTGAAATCATAATAGCCCTTGTCGAAGACATAGGTGGCGCCCGCCTCGATCGGCGTCTTCTTGCCGATGGTGACATCATTGACATTGGCGAGCGTCACCTCGACGCGATAGGGACGGTCGGCCCCGCGATCATAGGCGACATGCATTTTGAGCCCGTGGATGCGGCCGTTGGAGCGGGCGAACGCATGGAACTTGCTCAAAGGGATGGGGGTCGAGTCGATGAGGCGGAGCATCTCGGCTCCCTCGCGCCGCGTCTTGCGGTCGAGCGTCGCGGCGAGCAGAGCGAAGAGATCGGCGAAGACGGCGACGGGCCGGCGGGCGCTGGCTTCGGCGAGCGTCGAGCGCGCGAAACGCCCGACGCCCAGGTGATAATGCCCATTGGCCTCGGCGTTGAAGGCGGCGACGAGGGCGCGCAGGCTGACGACCGCGCCCAGCTGCGCGAAGATCAGCGCCACCAGATGGCTCCAGCTCCTGAAGGATTTGTCGTAGGCGTCGCCGCCGTGACGATCCACGATCTTCTGGAAGCTGCGACGATCGATCGGTTTGAGAAGCTCGACGAAGACGCTATTCTCGAGGCGCATGTCCGGCTCTTTCTTTCTGAGTCTCGACAACCAGAAAGTACCCCGAAACTCTCGGGAAAGCCGGGCATGCGCCCGCGACCTATCGACTCATTCCCCGGACAGCCGTGCGCGCAGCGGGGGAGGGCTGGGGAGGGGGCGCTGGCGAATCTTTCAGCTCTCGGCTCTACTCTCCTCGCGAGAAACATCGCGGGGGGAGCCGACCATGGTCTTCGATCTCCTTATCGTCGGCGGCGGCGTCAATGGCTGCGCCATAGCGCGCGACGCCGCCGGGCGCGGGCTGAGCGTCCTTCTGCTCGAGCAAAAGGACCTCGCCGCGGCGACCTCCTCCGCCTCCACCAAGCTGGTCCATGGCGGGCTGCGCTATCTCGAGCAATATGAGTTCCGCCTCGTTCACGAGGCTTTGGCCGAGCGCGAGCTGCTGCTCGCCGCCGCGCCGCATATCATCCACCCGCTGCAATTCATCCTGCCGCATGAGAGCGCGATCCGTCCCGCCTGGCTCGTGCGGCTGGGGCTGCTGCTCTACGATCATCTGGCGCGGCGAAAGCGCATCCCCGGCTCCTCGACGGTCGCCCTCGCCGGCGCGAGATTCGGCGCGCCGCTGACCGCCGATCATCGCCTCGGCTTCTCCTATTACGATTGCCGCGTCGATGATTCGCGCCTCGTCGTGCTGGAAGCGCTGGACGCTTTCGAGCGCGGCGCGCAAATTCGCGTCGGCGCGCGGCTCGTCGGCGCGCGGCGGGACGGCGCGCAATGGATCGCCAGCGTCGCCGGCGCCGATGGCAAGCTCGAGCAGGTCCGCGCCCGCGCGCTGGTCAACGCCTCCGGCCCTTTCGTCTCGGAGACGCTGGAGCATCGTCTCGGCCTCAGCTCACGCAAGCATGTGCGGCTGGTGAAGGGCTCGCATATCGTCACGCGCAAGCTCTATGAAGGCGCGCAGGCCTATATGCTGCAGCGGCCGGACAAGCGCATCATCTTCGCCATTCCCTTCGAGGAGGATTTCACCCTCGTCGGCACCACCGACATTCCCTTTCCCGACGCGCCAGGGCCTGTCTCGATCAGCGAGGAGGAGACGGATTACCTCATCGCCGCGGTCGATCATTTCTTCGCGAAGAAGATCGCGCGCGACGATGTGGTCTGGAGCTATTCGGGCCTGCGGCCGCTCTATGACGACGGCGCGCTCGAGGCCTCCGTGGTGACGCGCGATTACGCTTTCGATCTCGACGCGCGGGCGGGAGAGGCGCCGGCGCTGTCGATCTTCGGCGGCAAGATCACCACGGCGCGCCGCCTCGCCGAACATGCGCTGGAAACGCTCGCGCCCTTCTTTCCGCAAATGCGCGCCGCCTGGACGGCGAGCGCTATGCTACCCGGCGGCGACATCGGCCCAGGCGGCTTCGACGCCTTTGTCGCGGAGCTGGCGCGCGCCAAGCCGTTTCTGGAGCCCCGCTTCGCGCGCCGGCTCGCCGGCGCCTATGGAACGCGGGCGTGGCGCTTTCTGGAGCCGGCGAAATCTCTCGCAGATCTCGGCGCGGATTTGGGCTGCGGCCTCACCGAGGCCGAGCTCGATTATCTGCGCGCGCAGGAATGGGCGCGCACGGCCGAGGATGTGCTGTGGCGCCGCTCCAAGCTCGGCCTGCGTTTCGATTCCGCGCAGACGGAGAGGTTGACGCGCGCGCTCGATCGCTTCGCTCAGTGACGCCGCCTTCCTTCTCTCCGCGCGCGGGGAGAAGGTGCGGATGAGCGGCTCGGGGCGTTTTTCCGTCTCTGGCTAACGCCCCGAGCCCCTCACCCCGGCCCTCTCCCCGCCAGCGGGGAGAGGGGGAATTCGACGCGCGCGCTCACCCCGCGCGGGGCGTGAAGCGCGCCACCTTGTGCCAGCGAAAGGCGGCGATCGGCGCCGCCTCGAGGCCCGCTGCGCGCGCTTGCGCCTGCAGGACGGAGAAGCTCTCCGGCATATCGTTCTCGACGAGATGCGCGCAGGTCGTCTCGCGCTCCTCGAGCGTCAGCTCGCTCCAGTCGCGGCGCAGCCATTCCACATAATGGGCGTGATAGAGGGGCAGCGTCTCGTCTTCCTCGCGCATCACATCGGTCATCAGCAGCAGCCCGCGCGCCGAAAGGCGCGCGGCCGCGCGGCGGAAGAACTCGGCCTTCTGCTCGGTGACGAGATGATGCACGGCGAAGCTCGTATGAATGACGTCGAAGCGCTCCTCGCCGGCGCCGACGGCGGCGAGCAGATCCTCGCGGCGCAGCTCCGCCGGGCAGGCGAGAACCTTCAAATTCTCGGCGGCGAGGCCGAGCGCGGTCTCGGAGAGATCGACGCCGACATAACGATTGGGACGGAGCCGCGCGAGCCGCGGCGCGAAGACAGAGGCGTCGCCGCAGCCGAGGTCGAGGATGGAGAAGCCCTCGTCGCCGAAGGCGGCGCGCAGCGTCTCCTCGACGCGCTCGCCGATCTCGCGATGGAACATGTAATTCGTGTCGACGATCTTGCGATAGGTCCGCCAGGCGGCGAAGAATGCGTCGGTAGGCTGGTTCGTCATTTCGGACCCGTTCCTCGAGTTTTCGCTCTCATAACATTTAGCGCATCTCGTGACATTTAGCGCATCTCGTGTCTTGGCGACACGAAAGGACAGAAGCGGAGACGGTCATGACCAGATATGTCGGCGCGATCGACCAGGGCACGACGAGCTCGCGCTTCATCCTCTTCGATCATGAGGGCGAGATCGTCGCGCTCGACCAGCGCGAGCATGCGCAAATCTATCCGCGCCCCGGCTGGGTGGAGCATGACGCGGCCGAAATCTGGCGCAACACGCAGAGCGTCATAGCGGGGGCCTTGAACAAAGCGGGGCTGACGCCGGCCGATCTCGCCTGCGTCGGCCTCACCAATCAGCGCGAGACGACTCAGCTGTGGGATCGCCGCACGGGCGCGCCACTGCACAACGCCATCGTGTGGATGGACACGCGCACCGATGCGCTGGTCGCGCGCTTTTCCGCGCAGGGCGGCAAGGATCGCTTGCGCGCGAAGACCGGTCTGCCGCTCTCCACCTATTTCTCCAGCCTCAAGCTCATCTGGCTCTTCGAGAACATTCCCGGCGCGCGCGAGAAAGCGCAGGCCGGCGAAGCGTTGTTCGGCACGATGGATTCCTGGATCGCCTGGAATCTGACCGGGCGCCATTTCACCGACGCCACCAACGCCGCGCGCACGCAGCTGATGAATCTCGAGACGCTGCAATGGGACGATGAGCTGCTCGCGCTCTTCGACATTCCGCGCGCCTGCCTGCCGCAGATTCTCTCCTCGAGCGAAGTCTATGGCGCCTGCCGCGCGCCGCTCGCAGGCGCGCCGCTTTCGGGCGCGCTCGGCGATCAGCATGCGGCGCTGATCGGCCAAGCGTGCTTTGCGCCGGGCGACGCGAAAAACACCTATGGCACAGGATGTTTTCTGCTGATGAACATAGGCGAGACGCCGCGGCTCTCCACCAAGGGCCTGCTCACCACGCTCGCCTATAGACTCGGCGAGGAGAAGCCCGTTTACGCGCTCGAGGGCTCCGTCGCCATCGCCGGCGCGCTGGTGCAATGGCTGCGCGACAATCTCGGCATAATCGAGAAGAGCGCGGATATAGAAGCGCTGGCGGCGAGCGTTCCCGATAATGGCGACGTCTATTTCACGCCCGCATTCTCCGGCCTCTATGCGCCCTATTGGCGCGAGAGCGCGCGCGGGATCATCGCCGGCCTCACGCGCTTCTCGACGAAAGCGCATATCGCGCGCGCCGCGCTGGAAGCCGTCGCCTTTCAGACGCACGACGTCGTCGCGGCGATGGCGGAGGATTCCGGCGTCGCGCTGGAGGAGCTGCGCGTCGACGGCGGCATGGCGGTGAATGCGCTGCTGATGCAGTTTCAGGCCGATATTCTCGGCGCTCCCGTCGTGCGGCCGCGCTGCATAGAGACGACGGCGCTCGGCGCCGCCTATGCCGCAGGACTGGCCAGCGGCTTTTGGAAGGATAAGCGCGAGATCGCCGCGCATTGGCGCGCCGAGAAAAGATGGAGCCCGATGATGTCGACGGAAGATCGCGAGCGCCGCATCGCCAAATGGGCGAAGGCGGTGACGCGCTCCTTCGATTGGACCGACTGACCCAAAGCCGACGCGAGCGTCGCGGTGCAAACGAATCACCGACGATTCACATTATGCGTGAACGTGGCTTCGCCCGGCGCGAAGGACAAGTCGCGGCGACGCGATCTCGCGCATTACGCCGAAGGCTGCAGCGCGGCCGGCAAGATTTTGCTTTTTATGGAAATTTTCACGACTTGGCGTCACGCGCCGAAACCTGGGCTTCACCACTGTTTCCGCGGCGATTCGTCCCTAGGACAGCAATAGGTGATTTGTGTCGCGATTATGTATATAAGGCGACACGAAACCGATTGTCGGCCCTGTTTCGGCCGACGTCATGCGAATGGCCGAGGCCAGCCACATTTCGGCCGCCAACGCCTTGGAACGTGGCGCCCGAACGGCGATGTTCCAAAGCGGCGAGGCGAGCCGCCGAGACGACGAGTCGCGCGGGCGCAAAAATCGAGGCCCCCGAAGCGAACATCGAGCCCGATATCGGACGTAAACAGTAAAGGTTGAAGATGCCGACAATCGCTCTCGTCGACGACGACCGCAATATTCTCACTTCCGTCTCGATCGCGCTGGAAGGCGAGGGCTACCGCGTTCAAACCTACACCGACGGCGCCGCCGCGCTCGACGGTCTGCGCGCCAATCCGCCGGACCTCGCCATTTTCGACATAAAGATGCCGCGCATGGACGGGATGGAGCTGCTGCGCCGTCTGCGGCAGAAATCCGACCTTCCGGTGATCTTCCTCACCTCCAAGGACGAGGAGATCGACGAATTGTTCGGCCTCAAAATGGGCGCCGACGATTTCATTCACAAGCCGTTCTCGCAGCGCCTGCTGGTGGAGCGCGTGAAGGCCATTCTGCGCCGCGCCAATCCCAAGGAAGCCGCCGCGCAGAAGGAATCGGAAGCCAAGGTGCTGGAGCGCGGCGCGCTGGTCATGGACCCGGAGCGCCATACCTGCACTTGGCGGGGCGATCCCGTCGTGCTCACGGTGACGGAATTTCTCATCCTGCAAGCGCTGGCGCAGCGCCCCGGCGTGGTGAAGAGCCGCAATGCGCTGATGGACGCCGCCTATGACGATCAAGTCTATGTCGACGATCGCACCATAGACAGCCACATCAAGCGGCTGCGCAAGAAGTTCAAGGTCGTCGACAATGAGTTCGAGATGATCGAGACGCTCTATGGCGTCGGCTATCGCTTCAAGGAAGCCCCATAACGGCTCATGACAGTCACGACCGACAATGAACATGGCGTCGCCGAGACGCAGGCGCGGCAAAAGCGAATCGGCCGCGCCGCGTCGGTTCGCTTCGCGCGGCTCACGCGCGCGATTCAATCGCGCCTGTCGTCCTCGCTCACACGCCGCATCGTCGTGCTCAATCTTGGCGGCCTCGTGGCGCTGCTCGGCGGTTTTCTCTATCTCAACCAATTTCGCGAAGGCCTGATCGACGCGCGCGTGCAGAGCCTGCAGACGCAGGGCGAGATCATCGCGGCGGCGATCGCCGCCTCCGCGACTGTCGATACGGACGCCATCACCATCGATCCCGAGAAGCTGCTGCGGCTCGCGCCGGGCGAGAGCTACAGCCTCGCCGAGGGCAGCCAGCCGTCGATGGAGTTCTCGCTCAATCCCGAGCGCATCGGCCCGCTGCTGCGTCGCCTCGTCTCGCCGACGCGCACGCGCGCGCGCATCTATGATCGCGACGGCTATCTGCTGCTCGATTCGCGCTCCGTCTCCGGCCGCTCCAATATTCTGCGCTTCGATCTCGGGCCGCCGGGCGGCGCGAGCGAATCGTCCAGCTATCTCGAGCAGGGCGTGAATGCGCTGCGCCGCTGGACGCGCCGGCCGGAGCTGCCGCTCTATGAGGATATCGGCGCCGGCAATGGCAAAGCCTATCCCGAAGTGGCCGCCGCGCTCACCGGCGGCGCGCTCTCCGTGGTGCGGGCCAACGCCAAGGGCGAGACCATCATCTCGGTCGCCGTGCCGGTGCAGCGCTTCCGCTCTGTGCGCGGCGCGCTGCTTCTCTCCACGCTCGGCGGCGACATCGACGCCATTCTGGCGCAGGAGCGCTGGGGCATCATCCGCATCTTCCTGGTCTCGGCAGGCGTGATGCTGCTGCTGTCGCTGCTCTTCGCCGGCACCATAGCCGAGCCCATGCGCCGTCTCGCCGAGGCGGCCGATCGCGTGCGCCGCGGCGTCAAATCGCGGCAGGAGATTCCCGATTTCTCGCAGCGTCAGGACGAGATCGGCCATCTCTCCGGCGCGCTGCGCGACATGACGCGCGCGCTCTACAATCGCATAGAGGCGATCGAGCATTTCGCGGCGGATGTCGCACATGAGCTGAAGAATCCGCTCACCTCTCTGCGCAGCGCGGTGGAGACTCTGCCCATCGTCAAGGACGAGAATGCGCGCTCGCGTCTGCTGACCATCATCAAGCACGATGTCGGGCGGCTCGACCGTCTCATCAGCGATATTTCCGACGCCTCGCGTCTCGACGCCGAGCTGGCCCGCGCCGACATGGACATTGTGGACGTCGCCGGCGTGCTGAAGACCGTCGTCGGCATGGCGCACGACCTCGATCGCGGCGATGGCGTCGCCATCACGCTCGACATTCAGCCCGCCGATCCGCGGCGGCGCTGGCGCATCCTCGGCCATGATTCGCGCCTCGCGCAAGTGTTCGACAATCTCATCGGCAACGCCCGCTCCTTCTCGGCGGAGGGCGGCGATGTGCGCGTCTATCTGCGGCCGGAGCAGGCGATGGGGCCGGGCGGCCAGCCGATCGACGGCTATGAGATCATCGTCGACGACGACGGGCCGGGCATTCCCGCCCATGCCTTCGAGCGCATTTTCGAGCGCTTCTACACGGATCGGCCGGAGCAGGGCTTCGGCCAGAATTCCGGGCTCGGCCTCTCCATCTCGCGCCAGATCGTCGAGGCGCACAATGGCCGCATCCGCGCGATGAACCGCACGCGGGCGGAGCCGGAGGGCACCGACGAAATCGCGCCGGAGGATGTGGTGCTGGGCGCGCGCTTCGTGCTCTGGCTGCCGGCGGCGAAATGACCGGCGCGCCTCCCCAAGCGGAGCAGGTCGAGGAGCGGATCATGATTCACGCCAACGCCCTGCTCATCGGCGCGGCCGGCGTGCTGCTGCGCGGGCCGTCCGGCGCCGGCAAGAGCGGGCTCTGCCTCGAGCTGATCCATCTCGCGCAGGGGCAGGGGCTGTTCGCGCGGCTCATCGGCGATGATCGAGTCGCGCTCGTCCGCCGTCACGGCCGCCTGCTGGCGCGCCCGCATCCGGCTATAGCCGGGGCGATAGAGGAGCGCGGCCGAGGCGTTCTGCCGGCCGAATTCGAGCCTGCGGGGGTGCTCCGCTGTCTCATCGATCTATGTGGAGAAAGAGACGAGCCGCCGCCTCGCTACCCGCCGGAGGAGGGCGCGGAGGCCGATCTGTGCGGCGTGACGCTGCCGCGGCTCGCCGCGGACGCCCGAGAGGCGGGGGCGGCGAGGAGGATTTTGTCGTTTATTCATCAGTTTGTAGCATTTTAACGAGGATCGGAGGTTTTCGCTTGCCAATTTCGCCGCAACGCACAAAATGGCGCCCGAAACGCTGCGAACGTCGGGGCGACATTCGCGTTAGTAAATTGGTGAGCCGCAATGCGGTCTGCTTCGGTTCTCCGGTTTCGACGATCTCGTTCTCCTGCGAGACGGTCTTCATGAGCGGTAGCTGCGAATGATCGGAATGGTCCTGGTGACCCATGGCCACCTCGCCACGGAGTTTCGCGCGGCCCTCGAGCATGTCGTCGGCCCGCAGAAGCAGCTCGTGTCGATCTCGATCGGCCCCGAGGACGATATGGAGCGTCGGCGCCGGGACATTATCGACGCCATCGCAGAGGCGGACAGCGGCGACGGCGTCGTCGTGCTGACCGACATGTTCGGCGGCACCCCCTCCAATCTGGCGATTTCCGTGATGAATGGCGGCAAGGTCGAGGTGCTGGCGGGCATCAACCTGCCCATGCTGATCAAGCTGGCCTCGGTGCGCGAATCGGCTCCGCTCGAGCAGGCGGTGTTGCAAGCCCAGGACGCCGGGCGCAAATATGTCTATATCGCCAGCCGAGTCCTCAACGCCAAATGACCGACCAATCCGTTTCCGCCGCCGCCGATGGCGGCCGCATCGTCCGCGATCTCACCATCGTCAACCGCAAGGGCCTGCACGCGCGGGCGACGGCCAAATTCGTCCAATGCTGCGAGGCCTATGAGGCCGAGATCACCGTCTCCAAATGCGGGGACACGGTCGGCGGCAGCTCCATCATGGGCATATTGACGCTGGGCGCGGCTCAAGGCTCCACCATCACTGTGACCGCCGCCGGCCCGCAGGCCTCGCAGGCGATAGAGGCGCTGGCGGCGCTGGTCGGCAACCGATTCGGCGAGGACGAGTAGGGCGCGCAGGCCCCCTCCCTCACCCTCCCCCGCTGGCGCGGGAGAGGGAGGTCGGCCGTCGTTTCGCGAAACAATGATGAAGGGGCGAATCTACCCCCTCTCCCGCAAAGCGGGGGAGGGCTGGGGAGGGGGCCTTCGCTACGCTTCTCCCCGCTTCGGCTTGGACAATTCGCTCAAATCCGGCTCACCGCAGCGCGCGAGGATGGCGGCGCGGACATGATCCCGCAGCCGCAGCGCGCAGAGAAAATCGCTCCCGCCCGCCCGTATCGGCGGCAGGATAGTGAGCGACAGGGCCGAGCGGCGTGGGAACCATTGGCCGCCGCGCAACATGCCGCGGGTTCCGCGCAAGACGCCCGGATAGACCGGCAGCTCCGCCTCGGCGGCTATCTTGAACGCGCCGAGATAGAAGCCGCAGAGCCCGGCGCGGCGCGTGAACGTCCCCTCGGGGAAGAACACCAGATTTCGCCCCTCGCGCGCCGCCGCGACAAGGCTCTCCGCATCGGCGACGCTCGCGGCAATATCGTAGCGCTCGACGAAAAGCGCCCCGAGCCGGCGCAGGAACGGCCCGGCGAACATCTGCCCGGCCAGCTCCTTCTTGGCGACGAAGGCCGGCTCGCCCGGCAGGCGCGCGGCGAGCAGCATGGCGTCGACATAGCTCGAATGGTTGAAGGCGAGCACGGCCCCGCCCGTCGGCAGACGCTCCAGCCCTTCGGTCGTGACCTTCGCGCCAATGGCGCCGAGCATGGCGCCGGCGATCTTGCGCACGGCCGCCCAGCGCGAGCGGCGGGGCAGAATCATCACCGCCCACCAGGCGGCGAAATAGCCGGCGCAGACGGTGAGCCACCACCAGCAGGCATAGGCGAGCTCGCCCGCTCGTTGCGCCGCCCCACGCAGCGCCGGCCATAGGCCGAGCAGCGCCAGCCGGCCGATCTGCAGCCAGACCGGGCCGCGCGGCTCGCCGAGCCGCCCCTCCTCGAACAGCGCCTTGGCGGCGCTGCGGCGAATCTTGCCGCTCGAGGTTTTGGGCGTCGAGCGCGGCGGCAGGAAGCGGACTTCGTCCGCCGGCGCGCCGCAGACGGCGGCGACCGCCGCCTGAACTTTGGTCTCGAGCGCGCCCAGCGCTTCCGGCACGGTCTCATAGGTCTCGGCGACGACGATCAGCCGTTCCGTGCCGGTCTCCACATCGGGCGCCCCGAAAGCGGCGACGCAGCCCTTGCGAATGCCGGGAAGCGCGGCGACGGCCTCCTCTATCTCTTGCGGATAGAGATGCCGCCCGGCCCGGATCACTATGTCCTTGACCCGCCCGGTCACATAGATCTCGCCGCCGGCCATATAGGCGCGATCGCCGCTGTCGAGCCAGCCGCCTCGAATCAGCGCTTTGGTCTTCTCCTCATTGCGGAAATAACCCTTCGTGGCCGAGGGGCCGCGAAACTCCAGCCGCCCCTCGCGGCGCTCGGAAAGCTCGCGGCCGGCGGCGTCGACGATGCGAATCTCATGGCCCGGCAGCGGGGCGCCGCAGCCGACGATCTCGAGCGAGCCGGCCCCTTCCGCCGCCGGCTCGGCGCGGCCGTCGGTCGCCAGCGTCTCGCGGGAGATGCGGTCGACGGCCGGCGCGCGGCCGGGCGGCGGAAAGGCGAGGCCGACCGCATTTTCCGCGAGCCCATAGACCGGCGCCATGGCCTCCGCCCGAAAGCCGTATTTGGCGAATTTCTCGGCGAATCGCTGGATCGTGCGCGGGGAGATGGGCTCGGCGCCATTGGCGACCATGCGCAGCGAGGAGAGATCGAGCCCCTCGATCTGCGCCGGATCGATCTTATCGAGGCACAGCTCGAAGGCGAAATTGGGCGCGGCGCTCAGCGTGCCGCGATGGCGGTCGATCGCCTCGAGCCAGCTCGCCGGCCGCGAGAGGAAGGTCAGCGGCGACATGACATAGAGCGGCGCGCCGAAATGCAGGCAGCCGAGCCAGGCGCCGATCAGCCCCATATCGTGATAGAGCGGCAGCCAGCTCACAAAAGTGTCGGCCGAGCTCGCGCCGATGGCGAGGCCCATGGCGCGCACATTGGCGAGAAGATTGGCGTGGCTCAGCACCACGCCTTTGGGATCGCCCGTGCTGCCGGACGTATATTGCAGCATGGCGGTCGCGCCCGCTTCGCGCGTCGGCGGCAGCGGCGCGCCATTGGCGCCGCTGGTGAGATCGGCGACGCTGACGATCGCTTCCAAGCTCTCCACGCGCCCGCGGGCGAGGCCGGCGAGGCGCAGACCCTCCGGCGTGGTGACGAGCAGCCGCACCCCCGCATTGCGCAAAATGCCGATCTGGCGCGTGAGATGCTCCTCGATCTGCGCCATGCGCATCGGCGGATAGATCGGCACGGGAATGGCGCCGGCGTAGAGCGCGCCGAAAAAGCCGACGAAGAAATCGATTCCCGTCGGCAGCATCAGCGCGATGCGGTCGCCCGGCGCGACGTCGCGGGCGATGAGCCCCTCCGCCGCGCGCCGCGCCTCATCGGCGAGCCGCCAATAGGTGAGCGCGCCGCCGGGCGTCGCGGCGTCGCGCAGAAAGGTGAGATGCAGCCGCTCGGGATTTTGCGCGGCGTGCCAGTCCAGCGCCTCGGTCAGCGTCCTCGCCTCGAAGGCGGCGCGAATATGCGGCAGCGCCTCGGCGGGCGAAGGCTCGGCGAAGGCGGGCGGCTCGGCGCCGGAGGCCTTCGCGAGCGCCGTCAGCAGATCGCCGACCGTATCGGCGCGGCCCAGCTCCTCGAGCGGCAGAGGGGCGTGGAAGGCGCGCTCCAGCCGCATGTTCAATTCGGCGCGCGCCAGGCTGTCGACGCCGAGATCCTGCTCGAGCCGGCTGGACAGCGAAATCTCCGTCGCCGCGCCGCGCCGCGGATGCATCTCGCGGGCGAGCGAGTCGACGACGGCGAAAACCTCCCGCCGCGCCGCCTCCTGCGTGGCGCGCCGACGTCCCGGATAATTGGAGACCGCATGCATTGGGAGCTCCTCCCTCGCTGACGAGGCAGATAGAGCGAGGTCGGCGGCATTCGACTCTTTTCTGTAACCCGCCATCGACATGGGCCGCCAATAATCGCTCCGGTTGCGCTGACGTCAGCCTCGCGCAAGGCGGACGCCGGAAACTGGATACGCGTCCGACGCGCCATGGATGGTCACGAATCATGGTTTCGCCGATTTCCGCCCTCACATCCCGAGCGCCCAGCGTGCGCGCGCTGTCGCGCGTCTCGCAGGTCACGGCGAGAGCCGAGCCGGTGGAGGAGACGAGCGTCGAGACCACGACGACGGCCGCCAAGCCGCCGCCCCCGCCCGGTCCGGGCCTCCGCGACGCGCTGCCCGCCGGCTATCGCAATTTCGCCATGCCGCTCGGCGCCGAAGCCGACGAGCCGCTCGCCGGCGAGGATGCGCCCTTGCGGTCGGCCTATGGGCCGAGCGCGGCGGCGCTCTCCGGCCTGCCGCGCCTCATCGGCGAGCGCATTCCGCTGCGCATCGTCATTCGCGAGGCGCAGACCGCCTTGCGCGCGGCGGCGGAGGCGCGCGGCGAGACGGTCCGAGAATTCCTCGACGCCGCCGACACCGTTCCGCGCGCGCGCCTGCCCTCGCGCAATTCAGCCGAGGCCGCGCCGACGATTCGCGCCGCGCTTCTGGTCCGCGACGGCGAGCGGGACACGGCGACCATCGATCTCTATGTGACCAAGACCGGGCCGGGCGCCTTCGAGGCCGCCGCCTATGACCGCGATTTCGCCTCGCCCTCCGGCGGCTTTCCCTATGCCACGCCTCCGCTCTTCATCGATCGCATCAATTTCGATCCCGCCTATCAGGCCGTGGTCGCGGCCGTCGCCAGCCCGCCGCGCCGGCGAAGCGCCGCGAGCGGCGGCGGGGCGTCGCCGGTCGGCTCTATCGTCGTTACCTCAGTGATCGGCGTCGCGACCTTCGTCGCTGTCATGCTGACGCTCGCCGCCGGCCAGCCGGTGTTCGCCGCCACGATCGCGCTGCTCGGCGCCATGGGCTTCGTCTACACGCTGCGCTCGCGCTCGGCCTGAAGCGTCGTAGCGAAATTCTCTCGGCCAGAAATTCTCTCCCCCAGAAATCTTGCGCTCCGGCGCGTCCCCCGCTAACCCTGCGGCCAGCCTCCGAAGCCCAAACAGGGAAGCCGCCGCATGAAAGCCCGCGTCATCGTCACCTTGAAGAACGGCGTGCTCGATCCGCAGGGCAAAGCCATTGAAGGCGCGCTGGCCTCGCTCGGCGTCGAGGGCGTCGGCGGCGTGCGGCAGGGCAAGGTGTTCGACATAGAGCTCGAGGGCTCCGACCGCGCCCTCGCCGAGGCGCGGCTGCGGACCGCCTGCGAGAAGCTGCTCGCCAACACCGTCATCGAGAATTTCCAGATCGAGATCTGATCCAATGAAAGCCGCCGTCCTCGTCTTTCCCGGCTCCAATCGCGAAGGCGATATGGCGCGCGCGCTCGCCCAAGCCACCGGCCACGAGCCCGCAATGGTGTGGCATTCGCAGACCGAGCTGCCCGCAGGCACCGATCTCGTCGTGCTGCCGGGCGGCTTCTCCTATGGCGATTATCTGCGCTGCGGCGCCATCGCCGGCCGCGCCGCCATTATGGACGCGGTGCGCGCCCATGCCGCGCGCGGCGGCCTGACGCTCGGCGTCTGCAACGGCTTTCAGATTTTGTGCGAGGGCGGGCTGCTGCCGGGCGTGCTGATGCGCAACGCCAATCTGCGCTTCGTCTGCCGCATGCAGCATTTGCGCGTCGAGCGCGCCGACACGGCCTTCACCAGCCATTATCGGCAGGGCCAGACGATCGAGGTCGCCATCGCCCATGGCGAGGGCAATTACGAGGCCGATGACGAGACGATCGCCCGGCTCGAGGGCGAGGGGCTGGTCGCCTTCCGCTATTGCGATTCGCTCGGCCGCATCGGCGGCGAGGCCAATCCCAACGGCTCGCGCAACGACATCGCCGGAATCTTCTCCGAGCGCCGCAATGTGCTCGGCCTGATGCCGCATCCGGAAAATCTCATCGATCCGCTGGTCGGCGGAATCGACGGCCGCGGATTATTCGAGAGCTTAGCTGCGGCGTGAGGCTGAACGGCGCGCGCTCCGTTATCCCTCGCGGCGCTTGATCCACATCAGCGCGAAAAAGGCCGCCGCGGCCGAGGCGATGCAGAGCGCCGCCGCATAGAGCGTCCCCTGCTCATTATCGGCGAAGAACAGATTCTTCGTGTTCATGCCGAATATGCCGGAGACGAGAGTCGGCGGCATGAGCAGAGTGCCGAGAATAGTCAGCACATAGAGCTGGCGATTGGTCTCCGCCGTGAAATTGGAGACGATCTCGTCCTGCAGCAGCCGCGCGCGCTCCTCCACCGCCTGCAGCTCCTGCTGCAGCGAATCGAAACGCTGCGTCAGCCGCCGCAGCGCCGCATGGATCGGCGGCGTGACGCGCGGCGAGAAAGCCGTGCGGGAAAAAACGCGCTGACCATCGGCGAGCTCGCGCCGCAGCCGGATCGTCTGGCGACGCAGCGCGCCGAGATCGCGGCGATCGTCATGCGTCTCGTCGTCCAGCACGCGATCCTCGATCTTGTTGAATTTGGCGAGAAGCTTCTCGAGGCCGGTGTCCATGGAGACGAGGCTGCGCGTCACCAGCGCCTCGAAGAGATCGAGCGGCGTTGGCAGCCGCTGGCCCTCCAACGCGGCCTGCCGAATGGCGGCCGTCGACTCGACGGCGTAGCGGCGGGCGGTGACGATGCAGCGCTCGGTGACGACGACTCGCAGCGGACGCAGCACATCTTCCTCACGCTCGAGATCGCGGCCGTAATCGGCGATCACGCCCCACAGCGCCTGCTCGTCGGCGTCCAGCCGCTGATGGCTGTCCTGATCTATGAGCAGGGCGCGCGCCTCCGCCGGCATTTGCTGGCGACCGGCGACCCAATCGCGATAGCGCAGATCGGCGACATTGAGGTGGACCCAGAAATAGCCGTCGGCGTCCGTATCGAGCCGTGAGGCGTCGTGGTCGGCGACGAGCGTCGCCGCGCCGTCCGCATCGAAGCGCATGACCCAGAGAAAGGGCGAATCGCCCACGATCGCGCCGGCCGGCGGCAACGTCTTCATTTTCGTGCGTCCCCGCGAGCGCGCGCCTTCGGCGGCCCGTCTAGGGTCCTCGCCATTAGAGGAGGGATGCGACGGTTCGTCGACAGAGGGCGGCACGGATGACCTTCAGGCTCATGCGTCGGCTTTTTGCGGCTCGCGCTTCAGCTCCTCGATCGGCTGCGGGAACCGCCGGCGCCGACGCTCCTCCGCCGCCTCGAAGGCATTGCGCAGCGCGCGCCGCAGGGCGTTGGTGTGCGCCTCGGTGACGCGCGAGAAGAGGAAGCCGAAGACGACCGCCGCCGTCATTACCGCCGCCATCACCAGCCAATGGACGGGCGTCGCCAGCTCGCGCGCCCATAGCGCGCCGAAATGCCGATCGGCCAGGGCGCGCGCCAGAATCAGCACGGGCATGTGGACGCTGTAGAGCGAAAAGGAGAAATCGGCGAGCCGCCGATGCAGCTGCGGCTGGAACAGCGCCCAGCCCTGCTGCGGCCCGAAGCGCAGCGTCACCACGAGATTGAGGAAGAGAACGGCCGACAATGTATCGGCGAGATCGGCGAGATAGGGATAAGCCTCGAGATTGGGGCCGCGCACCAATAGGCGGATCGGGATGACGGCCGCGACATAGAGCGCGAGCGCGATCCAGCGCGACTGAACCAGCGGGCGCCGCGCCAGAGTCGCCAGCGCGCCGAGGCCCCAGAGCAGATAGCCGAAACGAAACCAGCCGCCGGAAGGAATCGACATCACGATGAGAATGGCGAGGCCGAGCGCGAAGCCGATGGCGCGCGCCCGCAGCGAATAGGCGCGGGCGAAGGGCAGCAGCAGCAGCGGGAAGGAGATGTAATACCAGAACTCGCAGGCGAGCGACCAGAGCGGCCCATTGGTGCCGAAGAAATCGCAATAGATCGCCGAGAGATTGGCCAATGAGCCGAGGAAGAGATCGGCGCGATAATGGTCCTTGAACACCGGCCAGTCATAGACGCCGCTGTCGCCGAGCCAGCCGCGCCCGATCCAATCCACCGCCACTGTGACGAGCAGCGCCGGCGCGAGGACGATATAGATGCGCGCGAAGCGATGGATGAGATAATCGCGCAGGAAGGGCTTGTCCTTGCGCAATTGCGCCAGCACCGCGCCGCCGACGAGATAGCCCGAGATCGCGAAGAAGCCGACGACGGCCTGATGTCCGAGCTCGAAGCTGACGAAGAACCACCAGGCGTAGACGCTCGCCGCATGGGGCGCGCTCATTATGTCGGCGAGATTGACGAACATATTGGTGGAATGGACGGCGAGCACGAGCAGCGCGCCCACCCAACGGCATGCCTCGATGAATTGCGACAAAAGGACCGGCATGTGTCTCCGACGGCTTTGGAGCGAGCGGGTCGCCCCAAATGAAAAAAGCAGGACAGGGCCGAGTTATAGCCCCTCGGCTCGACCTTGGCCAACCCAGCGGGCGCGCTCGCCGAGCCGCGCGCGCCGGTCCAGCGCGGCGACAGCGGCGTGCAGAAGCCGCCGCAGCGCCGGCGTATGCGCCTCGGTCAGACGCGAGAAGACGAAGGCCGTCGCGACGGCGACGAGGAGCAGCGCCGCCGTGACGAGCCAATGCGTCGGCGTCGGCAGAAGCTTGTGCCAGTCCGCGCCGAAAATATGGCCGGCTCCCGCCCAGAAGAAGAAAACGATCGGCATATGCGTGGCGTAGAGCGAGAAGGAGAAATCCGCGAGCCGGCGATGCAGCGTCGAACGCCCGAAAGCAAAGCCGCTTTCCGTGAAGCGTAGCGTCGCCAGCAGATTGGCGAGCGTCGCCGCGGTGAGCCCGTCGGCGATGTCGTGCAGAACCGGATGCGCCTCGAAGAGCGGCCCGCGCGCGGCGAGACGACCGACGACGAGCGCCGCGAGACAGATCCCCAGCGACAGATATTTGCCGGAGAGCAGCGGACGCGGCGCGCGGGCCGCCAGCGCGCCCATGGCCCAAAGTGCGAAGCCGAAAGGCACGCGCGAGGAGGGAAGCGAGAGGAACAGCAGCAGCAGCGCGCCGAGCGCGAAGCCGACAAGACGCGCGGGCTCCGAATAGGCGCGCGCCCACGGAAGCAGCAGTAGCGGGAACAGCAGATAATACCAGAACTCGCAGGCCAGCGACCACAGTGGACCGTCGGAGCCGGCCTGGCCGGCCCAGATGTTCTGCTGCATGGCCAGCGCCGAGAGAATGCGCGAGGGCTCATAGGCGCCCTCGAGGCCGGGAAGCTCATAGACGCCCGCGCCGGCGAAGAGGTCGCGGCCGAGCGCGTCGAGAGCGAAGGTCAGCGCCAGCGCCGGGACCAGCACCAGATAGATGCGGGCGAAGCGATCGATGAAATAGGCGCGCAGGAAGGGCGTGCGCCGCTCCATGGCCGCGAAGACGCGGCCGCCGACGAGAAAGCCCGACAGCACGAAAAAGACCGTCACCGCCTGATGCGAGAAGGCGGTGACGAACCACCAGAGATAGACCAGCGGCCCATGCGGCGCGACCATTATGTCGCTCGAGGAGATGAGCACATTGGCGTGAGCGAGCAGAACGGCGAGAGCGGCGAGCCAACGGGCGGCGTGAACGAAATCCGACAAAAAGACAGGCATGAAAAAAGCGCTCGTACGAAAAGGGCGCCGACGAGGCTAGGGAAAGCGGCGCGCCGCGTCATCTTGCGGAAAGACCGCAGGTCGCATGCGAGGGAGCACGGCGACGCTTGCGGCGGGCGGGCAAAAGCTCGCCTCCGCGGGCCGGCTCCTGTATAGCTGGGCCGCGCAGGGGAGCGGCGAGCAGGAGCCAGGCTAGTGGAGAATTGGACGCCCGGAAGCTGGAGAGCGAGACCGATCGAGCAGACGCCGATCTATCAGGATCAGGCGGCGCTCGCCGATGTCGAGCGGCAGCTCGCCGGATTTCCGCCCCTCGTCTTCGCCGGCGAGGCGCGCAATTTGAAACGCTCGCTCGGCGAGGTGGCGGCCGGCCGCGCCTTTCTGCTGCAGGGCGGCGATTGCGCCGAGAGCTTCAGCGAGCATTCGGCCGATAATATCCGCGATTTCTTCCGCGTCTTCCTGCAAATGGCGGTGGTGCTGACCTATGCGGCGGCCTCGCCCGTGGTGAAGGTCGGCCGCATCGCTGGTCAATTCGCCAAGCCGCGCTCCGCCCCCACCGAGAAGCAGGGCGCGCTGGAGCTGCCGAGCTATCGCGGCGACATCATCAACGACATCGAATTCACCGCCGCCGCCCGCACGCCCGATCCGCAGCGGCAGCTGATGGCCTATCGGCAATCGGCGGCGACGCTCAACCTCATCCGCGCATTCGCGACGGGCGGCTTCGCCAATCTCGTCAATGCGCATCGCTGGATGCTGGGCTTCGTGCGCAACAGCCCGCTCTCGGATCGCTATTCGCAGCTCGCCGACCATATCAGCGAGACCTTGGGCTTCATGCGCGCCATCGGCCTCGATCCCGAGCATCATCCCGAGCTGCGGCAAACGGATTTCTACACCTCTCACGAGGCGCTGCTGCTCGGCTATGAGCAAGCGCTGACCCGCGTCGATTCGCTCGAGGGCGGCTATTTCGCCACCTCCGGCCATTTCCTCTGGATCGGCGACCGCACGCGCCAGGAGGACGGCGCCCATATCGAATATCTCCGCGGCGTGCAGAACCCCATCGGCCTCAAATGCGGGCCGAGCCTGAAGCCCGACGCGCTGCTGCGCCTCATCGACAAGCTCGATCCGCAGAACGAGCCGGGGCGGCTGACGCTCATCTGCCGTTTCGGCTCCGACAAGGCGGCCGAGGCGCTGCCGCCGATCCTGCGCGCCGTCGCCCGCGAGGGGCGCAATGTCGTGTGGTGCTGCGATCCGATGCACGGCAACACGATCAGCGCCGGCGGCCGCAAGACTCGGCCTTTCGATCGCGTGATGGCGGAAATCCGCAATTTCTTCGAGGTTCACCGCGCCGAGGGAACTTACGCCGGCGGCATTCACCTCGAGATGACGGGACAGAATGTCACCGAATGCATGGGCGGCGCGCGCGATATTTCCGAGCAGGAGCTCGGCGTGCGTTACGACACCACCTGCGATCCGCGCCTCAACGCCGAGCAGGCGATAGAAGTGGCCTTCCTCGTCGCGGAATTGCTGAAGGCCGAGCGGCTCGCGCGCGGCGCGCAGGAGCAGGACGCGGCGGCGGAGTAAAAGCGCGAGCGAATTTCTCCCTCTCCCCGCGAGCGGGAAGAGGGCCGGGGTGAGGGGCTCGGGGCGTGAGCCACAGACGGAAAACGCCCCCGGCCCCTCATCCGCACCTTCTCCCCGCAATGCGGGGAGAAGGAAGGCGGCAAATGCCGCGCGAAGCGATCGTTCGTCACTCCGCCGCGGCATGAACAGTCGCGGCGCCCGGCCGCGGAGAGGCGAGGCGGGTGGCGATGATAATGCCCGCCAGCGTCGCCACATAGACGACGAGCTGCAACGCCGTCGGCTGGTCGACATAGCCGATCAGCGTATGCAGCACGCGGCCGAAGAGGCTCGAATCCGGCAGCACGCCGGATGTGTCCCACACCGTCTGCGAAAGCGCGGTGACGATCCAAGCCTGTTGCAGAAAGCCGGCGCATTGGGCCGCGAGGCCGGCCGCCAGCAGCGTGATCATCGCCGTCGTCACGGCGAACAAATGCCGCGCCGGAATGGTGACGAGGCCGAAATAGGTGAGCGCGCTGACGCCCGCGCCGAGCACGAGGCCCGCCACGCCGCCGGCGAAGAGATCTGCCGCCGTCTCGCCCGAGGCGAGAATTCCGTAGAGGAACAGCGCGACCTCCGAGCCTTCCCGCAGCACGGCGAGCGCGACGACCACCGCGAGGGCGAAGAAGGATTTGTCGCCCGAGACGGCGGCGCGGCCGGCCGCCGCCAGCTCGCTCGCCAGCTCGCGGCCGTGGCGCGCCATCCAAATATTATGCGTGGCGAGCATCACCACCGCCACCGCGAGAACGCCGGCGTTGAACAGTTCCTGCCCACGGCCGGCGACGGCCTGCGACAGCGCATCGGCGAACAGCGCGACGACGCCGGCGCCGAGCGCGCCCGCCGCCACGCCGCCGAAGACATAGGCCCGGGAGCCGCGCGCGCCGCGCGTGACGGCGAGCACGATGCCGATGACGAGACCCGCCTCTATGACCTCGCGAAAGACAATGATGAGTGCGCCCAGCATGGTGTGATCCTTACTCGACGACGAGCTCGCCCTTGGCCGTATCCTCGTGATATTCGCCGACGAAATGATAGCGGCCGGGCTTCAGCGGGCGCACGCGCACGGTGATCTCGGCCTTGCCGGCGACGACCTTCTCGATCTTGAGCGCCTTGCTCTCGAACTCCTCCGGCGTCGAGTCGAGATTCTTCACGACGATGGTGATCGGCTTGTCGGCGGGGGCATGCAGCTCGGAGGTCGAGAAGCGATGATCCTTGATGGAGATTTCGAGAGAGGTCTCGTCGGCCGCGACGGCGGCGCCGACGCCCGCCGCGAGAGCGGCGGCGACGAGAAGGATACGGGAGGAATTCATTTTACGCCTTTCGATGAATCGTTTCGACGCCTTCGCCCACGCCCCGCGTGAAGCGAAGCAAGAACCGGCCCACCGCCAAGCGCGACGCGGACGCAGCGAGGCCCGCCCATGAATGCGCTACAGCTTGAATATCAAGGTAGTTAAAGGGCCGCCGCGCCACAACGGCGCGAGTTGAGATTGCTTCCAATCTGACTGGCTTCCGATGCGGCGTGGACGAAATGTCGCGACTCAGCCGGGATAGCCGTGGCGCGCCTTGCTCGCATGCACCAGAGCGACGGCCTGAGCGTCGCGACCCGCCGAGCAGGCCGAGGCGGCGGCGGCGATCTCGTTCTGGATCGTCGCATAGACGCCCTGAGTCACGTGGCCCATGGCGAGATCATTGTCCATGATCGCACGATAGCGGCGGATGGCGCCGGAGCAGCCGGAGCCCTCGGGAAGCTCGAAGCCAGCGGGCGTCGTGTTGCGAGTCGCGACCGCCGGCGCCTGCGCGACGGCGACAGGCTGCGCGGAATTGCAGGCGGCGAGGCACAGCGCCGCGAAGGCGGGAGCGACGCGCTCGAGCAATGTCTTCGGGACTGTCATGGCGAGATCGAGGTCCTCTCTCTTTCAAACCGCTCCCTCATCCTGAGGCGCTTTTTGCGGAACGCAAAAAGCCTCGAAGGATGCTCCAGCGCGCGGGCGTTTCGACCCTTCGAGACACCGGCTGCGCCGGCTCCTCAGGGCGAGGGACTGTGGCCTCACGCGCTCGCAGAATCACTCGCTCAACAGACGCGCGACGAAAGCTTCTATGCCCGGCAGGCGACGCGGCCGGCGCTGACGCTCGGCGCGCAATATTGCGAGAAGATCGTCGAAAGTGCGCTGCAGATCGTCGTTGACCAGCACATAATCATATTGCTTCCAACGCTGAATCTCATTGCGCGCATTCTCGAGACGGCGCTCGATCGTCTCGCGCGAATCTTCCGCGCGGCGCTCGAGACGCGCGCGCAGCTCTTTCATCGACGGCGGCAGAATGAAGACGGTGACAGTGTCCGCGGCCATCTTGTCGCGCACCTGCTGCGTGCCCTGATAATCGATATCGAAGAGCGCATCGCGGCCTTCGCGCAAAATCTCTTCCACCGGCGCGCGCGGCGTGCCGTAATAATTTCCGTGCACCTCCGCCCATTCCAGCAATTCGCCGCTGTCGCGCATCGACTCGAAGCGGCTCTTGGAAATGAAGGAATAATGGATGCCGTCCACCTCGCTGGAGCGACGCGGGCGCGTCGTCACCGAGATCGAGAGGGTGAGATCGAGCTCGCGGTTCTGCAGCAGCATGCGCGTCAGCGTCGTCTTCCCCGCGCCGGAGGGCGAGGAGAGGATGAGGACGATTCCGCGGCGGTCTGGCGTTGTGGGCATCTCAGATCCAGCAAATAGCGAGTGGCGAAGGGAGCGCGTCTTTCGCGCTACTCCCTATTCGCTATTTTCTCCTCACTCAATGTTCTGCACCTGCTCGCGCCATTGCTCCACCTCGATCTTGAGCTCGAGGCCGAGCGCGGTGAGCGCGCCATCATTGGATTTGGCGCAGAGCGTGTTGGTCTCGCGCGATAATTCCTGGGCGAGAAAATCAAGGCGGCGGCCGATCGGGCCGCCCTTACCGATCAGCTCGCCGGCGCTGACCACATGGGCCTTCAGCCGGTCCAGCTCCTCGCGAATGTCGGCCTTGACCGCGAGCAGCACCGCCTCCTGATGCAGGCGTTGCGCGTCGAAGGAATGGCCCGTCTCCAGCAGAGCGGCAATCTGCGTGGCGAGCCGCGCGCGCACCGCCTCGGCCGAGCGGCCGGGCAGCGCCTCCGCCTGCGCGGTCAATTCGCCGATGCGCGCCAGACGCGCCGTCAGCACATCGCCAATGGCCGCGCCTTCGGAAACGCGTGAGGCGGTCAGCGCCTCCAGCGCTTGCGCCAATGTCGCCAGCACCTTCGCGTCGAGCGCATTGCGCTGCTCCTCATCATCCTCCGGCTCTATGACCTCGACAATGCCGCGCACGGCGAGCAGGCCGTCGAGCGAAGCCGGCCGCAAGGATGCGTGCAGCGGCACATCGTCCAGCGCCTTCAGCAGACGCTCCAGCGCGGGGCGATTGATGCGCGTCTCGACCACGGCGTCGTCGCGTCGCGCGGTGAGATTGGCGAAGCAGGAGCCGCGAGCGATGCGGCCGGAGATCAGCGCGCGCGCCTTTACCTCCACCGCATCGAAATTGGGCGGAACGCGCAGCCGCAGATCCAGCCCTTTGGAATTGACGGTCTTGATTTCCCAAGCGTAGCGCCACGGTCCGAGACTGTCGTGAGCGCGGGCGAAGCCGGTCATGCTGGCGAGAGACATTGCGATCCTTGGTCGGGGCGAATAGCGAGTAGCGAATAGCGAGCGGCAGTCTATTCGCTACTCGCTATCTCGCTGCTTCGATCACCGAAACTTGGCCACATCCGGCACGGTCTTGGCGGAGTTCAAATCCCAGCCGCGATCCCGCAGCGGATCGAGCGCCGTGCCTTCCGAAGCGTCGAAGGCGCGCGCGCGCGCGGCGCGCGGCGCCTGGCCGGCGTCGGCCGAAGCGGAGAGCGGCAAGGGGCGGTCGACGGGCCGCTCCTCGACCGCCAAGCCGAGACGCGCGGCGCGGGCGCGCTGCTCGGCGCGTAGAGTGGCGGAGACCGGATAGCTCGCCGACGAATCGAGACCGTCGTCCTCGGCCAGCTCATCGGAGCCGGCCTGCGAATCATCCGCCGCGGCGGCGATCATCGTGACGGCGGCGCGCGCCTCGGGCTGGGCGCGCTGGGCGAATTGCGTGGTGAAGAACGGCGGCGCGACCAGCGCCACGGCGGCGCGCTCGGCCGTGAGCCGCAGGCTCTCCTCATTGTCGCCGGCATATTCGAACGGGATGGACGGCAGAGCGGCGCCGATTCGCTTCAATGCGCCATGGCGCGGATCGGCCGCCGTCACCGGCTCCATCTGCGCATCGGCCAGCGCCACCAGCCGGCCGAAAGCCGCGTCGCCGCGCTTTTCCCGCGGGGCGGGCTGCGTCGGCCCGACGACGGCGCCGGGCTCCAAGCGATCGACGCCCAAGGCGCGATCCTTCTCGATCTGCCGCCAGCGCTGGACATTGCGCGAATGCTGCTCGAGCGTCTCGGCGAAGACATGGCCGCCGGTTCCATCGGCGACGAAATAGAGCTCCTGCGTGCGCGAGGGATTGGCGACAGCCTCCAGCGCCGCGCGGCCCGGATTGGCGATCGGCCCCGGCGGCAGGCCGTCGATCGCGTAAGTGTTATAGGGCGTCCACTTCTCGACCTCGGACTTCAAGATCCCACGGCCGAGCGTCGCGCGCCCGCCGACGAGGCCGTAGACGATGGTGGGGTCCGACTGCAGCCGCATGCCCTTGCGTAGGCGATTGACGAAGACGGCGGCGACGCGCGGCCGCTCATCGGCCTTGCCAGTCTCCTTCTCCACGATGGAGGCGAGCGTCACCAGCTCATAGGGCGTCTTGACGGGAAGGTCGGGGTTGCGACGCGCCCAGATCTGATCGAGCAGCTTGCGCTGATCCTCCTGCATCTTCAGCAGCAGCTTGCCGCGCGGATAGCCGCGCGCGACCTTATAGGTCTCCGGCAGCAGCGCGCCCTCCTTGGGCAGCTCCGCCATGTCGCCGGCCAGAAAGTCGCTCTCGCGCAGCCGCGAGACGATCTGCTCGGTCGTCAGCCCCTCGGGAATGGTCACGCCATGCAGGATCTGCCGGCCATTGATGAGCTCGTCCATCACCTCGCGCAGGCTGGCGTTCTGCTTGAACGCATATTCGCCGCGCTTCAGGTTGCCGCGCACGCCCTCGATGACCAGAGCGATATTCATCAGGATCGGATTGTCGATGACGCCGTCCCGCTCGAGCTGCGCGAGAATCTCGGGGACGTCGCTGTGCGGAGCGATATAGACGATCTTCTCGGCGGCGAGCGGACCCGGCTCGCGCAGCTTGTGCAGCACGGCGATGAGGCCGAAGACGCCGGCGACGGCGACGACCAGCAGCAAGGAGAGCAGGCTGCTGAGCGCAGAGAGCGTTCCCTCGCGCTTGCGGCGCGGCGGGGGCGGCGGCGGAGCATCCGCGCCGCCGGAGCCGCGCAGGCTGGCGCGGCGGCGGAAGAATGAGGAGGATTGGCTCTGAGACTGCGCGCCTGCGGGCTCCGGCCCCGCGGCCACGGCACCCTTCGCGTCCTGCCCTCGGGCCTCGGACGGGCCATCCTTGGGCGTCTCGGACGAATCATTGGGAGCATCGCTCATCGGGAAACTCCGTCTCTTTGGTTTCGGGCCGTGTCGTGATTCGGATCACACCGACCAGAAAAACGCGACGGACCGAACAAAACGCCTCCGCGGCGGCGCGCCGAGGAGGATTGCGACGACTTTGCGGCGCTCGCGCGTCCGTTACCCTATCGTTCTTTGTGGCGAAATCAGGAACGCCCTTCGTCCACGGCTGCGCGCGAGCGCGGCGGCGCCGCTACTGCGGGCGCCGGAAGACGAGGGACGCGTTGGTGCCGCCGAAGCCGAAGGAATTGGAAAGGACGATGTCGATCTTACGCTCCCGCGCCTTGCGCGGCACGAGGTCTATTTCGGTCGCGACCGAGGGATTGTCCAGATTGCGCGTGGGCGGCGCGACGCCATGGGTGAGCGCCAATATGGAATAGATCGCCTCCACGGCTCCGGCCGCGCCGAGCAGATGCCCGATCGCCGATTTGGTCGAGGACATGGAGAGGCTCGGCGTCTCATTGCCGATGAGGCGATGCACCGCCTGCAGCTCGATCTCGTCGCCGAGCGGCGTCGAGGTGCCGTGGGAATTCACATAATCCACATCCGAGACGCGCAGGCCGGCGCGCTTCAGCGCGATCCCCATGCAGCGATAGGCGCCGTCGCCGTCCGGCGCGGGCGCCGTGATGTGATAGGCGTCGCCGGACATGCCATAGCCGATCAGCTCGGCGTAGATTCGCGCGCCGCGCGCCACCGCATGCTCATAAGATTCGAGAACGACGCAGCCGGCGCCCTCGCCCATCACGAAGCCGTCGCGATCACGATCATAGGGCCGCGAGCCCGCCTCGGGACGATCGTTGAAGCCGGTCGACAGCGCCTTGCAGGCCGCGAAGCCCGCGACGCCGATGCGATTGACCGGCGATTCGGCGCCGCCGGCCACCATCACCTCCGCCTCGCCCAGCGCGATCAGCCGGCCCGCGTCGCCAATGGCGTGCGCGCCGGTGGAGCAGGCGGTGACGACGGCGTGATTCGGCCCTTTGAGGCCGTGCATGATCGACACATAGCCGGAGGCCAGATTGATGATGCGGCCGGAGATGAAGAAAGGCGACACGCGTCGCGGGCCTTTCTCCTTCAGCGTGATGGAGGTCTCATAAATGCCGCCCAGGCCGCCGATGCCGGAGCCGATCAGCACGCCGGTCGTGTTCTGCTTTTCCGCCGTATCGGCCTTCCAGCCGGCGTCGGCCAGCGCCTGAGTGGCCGCGGCGACTCCATAGATGATGAAGTCGTCGACCTTGCGCTGCTCTTTGGGCTCGAACCAGGCGTCGGGATCGAAGGTTCCGTTGGAACCGTCTCCGCGCGGCACGAAACCTGCTATCTGACATGGGAGATCCGACGCCTCGAAGGTGTCGATGCGGCGAAAGCCGTGCTCTCCGGCGATGAGCCGCCGCCAATTGACGTCCACGCCACAGCCCAACGGCGAAACGATGCCGAGTCCGGTGACCACCACCCTGCGCATGGATTCTCTCGAGAGCTGTGCCTTGCAGTTCATTGACGAAAACGCGGAACCGCGGATCGTTCCACGATCCGCGTCGCGTCGGCCATTGGCCTCAAGCCGCTTTGGCTTTTTCCAGATAGGAGATGGCGTCGCCGACCGTGTTGATCTTCTCGGCCTCTTCGTCCGGAATCTCGACGCCGAACTCCTCCTCGAAAGCCATGACCAGCTCGACGGTGTCGAGAGAATCGGCCCCGAGATCGTCGACGAAAGACGCCTCCGGCTTCACCTCTTCTTCTTTGACGCCGAGATGTTCGACAACGATACTCTTAACGCGCGGGGCGATATCGCTCATCTTCTCTGATCCTCGTTCGATCGATCTGCTGACACCGATTTGGCGGATCCAGAGTTCGGCTCGGACCTCGCTCGATCGTTTCAGGGGTAAACTACGTCACATTTCTGCGGTTTCGCTCGCGCGACCCGCGGAAACGTCGCCATCGGGAGGCGGGCTTTCTCGCCGGCCCGAATTGCTCTTTGCGGCGTCGCCCCCGGCCAGCGACGCGTCTGGTAGCATAATTAATTCGCCGTGGCGAGAGGCGCCCCGCGGCAAATCCTGAGCTTTCAGATCATCGCCATGCCGCCGTTCACATGCAGAGTCTGGCCGGTGACATAGGCCGATTCGTCGCTCGAAAGATAGACGACGGCGGCGGCGACATCCGCGCCCGTGCCCAGCCGTCCGGCCGGCACGGCGCGCAGAATCGTCTGTTTCTGCGTCTCGTTCAGCGCGTCGGTCATAGGGCTCTCGATAAAGCCGGGCGCCACGCAATTGACGGTTATGCCGCGCGAGGCGACCTCGGCCGCCAGCGATTTGGTCATGCCGATCATGCCGGCCTTGGCGGCGGCGTAATTGCCCTGGCCGGCGTTGCCGGTGACGCCGACGACCGAGGTGATGCCGATGATGCGGCCGAAGCGCTTGCGCATCATGCCGCGCAGCGCCGCTCGCGACAGGCGGAAGGCCGAGGTGAGATTGACGTTCAGCACCGCGTCCCAATCCTCGTCCTTGAGGCGCATGAACAGCATGTCGCGGGTGATGCCGGCGTTGTTGACCAGAATGTCGAGCCCGCCCATGGCCTTTTCCGCCGCCGGGACCAGCGCCTCGGCCTGCGCCTTGTCGGAGAGATCGCAAGGGAGGATGTGGACGCGCTCGCCGAGCTCGGAGGCCAGCGTCGCGAGCGCCTCCTCGCGCGTGCCCGAAAGCGCCACCACGGCGCCGCTCTTATGCAGAGCGCGCGCGATGTCCCGGCCGATGCCGCCGCTCGCGCCGGTGACCAGCGCCGTCTTGCCGCTCAGATCGAACATGTCTCTCCCCCTCGCCGCCGCTGTGCTCGCGCGGCTTCGCGAACTTTACGCGTCTCTATAGGCGCCGCGCGCGCGGCGCGCAATCTCGCCGCTCGGCGCCGTCTTTGTCGCATTAGGTAGTTGTGCGGAGCGCATGTTTGTCGACACTATAGTATAAAATCAGTGTATCTCGAATTACCTAGGGGTGCCTTTTTATCACACCGACAAACGAAATGCTGTTTCGGGCCGCCTATAGCCTTTTTCGGCGTTTACAGTGTCAGTGATTTACGAAATCTTCGTCCGTGGCAGTTCGAATGCTTGCGTTGGTGAGTTCGAACGGCGTGATTGGCGTGCTGCGCCGCTTTATAGAGAATTGAGGAGCCATCTAATGAAATCCAGGATTTCCCTTCTCGCGGTCTTTTCGGCCCTGCTCGCCGGATCGGCCAGCGCGGCCGATCTGCCTTCGCGCAAGGAAGTGGCTGTCGCCTTCGTCCCGCCGCCGGCCTTCTCCTGGACCGGCCCCTATGTCGGCCTGAACCTCGGCGGCGGCTGGCTCGACCGCGGCAACAACAACAATAATTGGGGCTGGAACAACAACAGCAACAATACCAGCGGCGGCGTTGTCGGCGGCGGCCAGCTCGGCTGGAACTATCAGATCTCGCCGCTCTTCGTCGTCGGTCTCGAGACCGACATTCAGGGCACCAGCATCGGCAGCGGCAACAATAATAATAATTGGTGGGGCGGCTGGGGCGGCGCTGATCGCACCAAGGTTCCGTGGTTCGGCACGGTGCGCGGCCGCCTGGGCCTGGCGCTGCTCGATTCCCGCCTGCTGATCTACGGCACCGGCGGCTTCGCCTATGGCGAGGTGAAGCATCCGTTCGGCGGCTTCTGGTGGGGCAACAACAATAACAATGACGTGCGCGGCGGCTGGACGGCCGGCGGCGGCGTCGAATGGGCCTTCCTGCCCAATTGGTCCGCGAAGATCGAATATCTCTACACGGAGCTCAACGACAACAATAACAACAATAATTGGGGCGCGCTGGCTCCGATCCTGTTCCCGCAGTTCCCCGCCGCGATCTGGGGCTCCAACAATTGGAATCGCCATACGCGCATCAACACTGTGCGCGCCGGCATCAACTATCACTTCAATCTCTTCACCCCCGCTCCCGTGGTGGCGAGATACTGAAGCGTCTCCTCTCCTCCTAGAGTCATTCCGGTTCAGATTGAACCGGAATGACTCTATATCTCTTTTTCCGTCGTGCTTTCTTCACGCGAACCGGTTCCCACTTCGCTCGAAAGCACTCTTACGGGACGAAGAGCCCGGCCCTCGCGGCCGGGCTTTTTTGTTACGTCAGACGAAGGCGCGATAGGCGTCCAGATCTTCCGGCGCGCCGACATTGATTCCCTTGGCCTCGGACGCGATGCGCTTCAGCAGGCCGGTCAGCACCTTGCCTGAGCCGCATTCGACGAATTTGTCGACGCCCGCACCGGCCATATGGGCGACGCATTCGCGCCAGCGCACCGTGCCGGTCACCTGCTCCACCAGCAGGCGACGGATATCGTCCGGCGAAAGAATCGGGCTCGCCGTCACATTGGCGACGACGGGGACCTTGGGCGCGAGAATCGTGGTCGTCGCCAGCGCCTCGCGCATGGCGTCGGCGGCGCCCTGCATCAGCGCGCAATGGAAGGGCGCGGAGACCGGCAGCGGCACGGCGCGCTTCACGCCCCGCTCCTTGGCGATGAGAATCGCCTTTTCCACCGCAGCCTTGGAGCCCGAGACGACGATCTGGCCGCCGCCATTGTCATTGGCGACCTGACAGACCGCCCCTTCGGCCTCGGCGGCCGCCTCGGCGATCGCGCGGGCGGCCTCCAGCTCGACGCCGATGAGCGCGGCCATCGCGCCCGCGCCGACCGGAACCGCGGCCTGCATGGCCTGACCGCGCAGCCGCAACAGCCGCGCGGTGTCGGCGATGGAGAGCGCCCCGGCGGCGGCCAGCGCCGAATATTCGCCGAGCGAATGGCCCGCGACGAATTTGGCGTCGCGAGAGAGATCGAGCCCGGCCTCGGCCTCGAGCACGCGAATGGCGGCGAGGGAAACCGCCATCAGCGCCGGCTGGGCGTTGGCGGTGAGCGTCAGCTCGGCTTCCGGGCCTTCGAACATGATCTTGGAGAGCGGCGCGCCGAGCGCGGCGTCCACCTCCTCATAGACGGCGCGCGCCTGAGGAAAGGCCTCGCCGAGCGCCTTGCCCATGCCGACCGTCTGCGACCCCTGCCCCGGAAACACGAATGCCTTCGCCATGCGCTTCTCGTCCCCTCATTTTGGATTGACGAGCGCCGAGTGACCCAGGCGCGGGCGAGTGTCAAGCCTGACGAACTCGACCGCTCAATGGAGGAAGAGCTTCAGCGCCACGGCGGAAAGAATGGCGATGACGAAGCCGAGCATCCATTTGATGACGGCCATATCGTTCTCGAGCTTGGAAAATCGGCTTTCGTAAACAGTCAGGGCTTCGGCGGCCCGACGAGCCTTCTCTTCCGGCGCTCCGGCCGAGACGAAGGCGTCATAGACCTCGGAAATCATAATGCTCATTTCGGGTCCCTATCGCCGAAGCGGCTGTTCGGTCGGCTCCAGAACAACATAGCGCGAATTTGGCCGGCGAGCGAGGGTCGCGCTTCGGCGGGTAGCGGGTCAGTTCGACGCTTTGATAATCCAGATTCCACCGACGAGACCTGCGCCGCTGATCCAACCCAGCATTATCAACGTCGGCACGCCCTCGGGGCTCAGCCCGATGACGACTTGATCGAAGAGCCATAAGGCGACGAGACCCGGCGGGATCACGCTGACCGCAACAAGAGCGAAACCGATGAAGCGTTTCAGCCCTCTCATTCTCATGGCTGACCTCATGGTTGATGCGGCGACCGAGGTGGGACTGATCCACTATCGCTTCGCCGCGCGCGCCTCCCTTCGTCACCCCGCCGGCCGGTTCTTGATGAGATCCTCCACCACGCTCGGATCGGCGAGCGTGGACGTATCCCCCAGCGCGCCGAATTCATTCTCGGCGATCTTGCGCAATATGCGCCGCATGATCTTGCCGGAGCGCGTCTTCGGCAGGCCGGGCGCGAATTGGATCACATCCGGCGAGGCGATGGCGGAAATCTCCTTGCGCACGAAATCGACGAGCTCCTTGCGCAGACGCTCGGAAGCCTCGACGCCGCCCATCAGGGTCACATAGGCGTAGATGCCCTGGCCCTTGATCGCATGCGGGAAGCCGACGACCGCCGCCTCGGCGACCTTCTCATGCGCGACGAGCGCGCTCTCTATTTCCGCCGTGCCGAGGCGATGGCCGGAGACATTGATGACGTCGTCGACGCGGCCGGTGATCCAATAATAGCCGTCCTTGTCGCGCCGGCAGCCGTCGCCGGTGAAATATTTGCCCGGATAGGCGGTGAAATAGGTCTGCACGAAACGCTCGTGATCGCCGAACACGGTGCGCGCCTGTCCCGGCCAGCTGTCGGCGATGACGAGATTGCCCTCGCAGGCGCCCTCCAGCACATTGCCATTGGCGTCGACGATCTCCGGCTGCACGCCGAAGAAGGGCTTGGTCGCCGAGCCCGGCTTCAGCGCCGTGGCGCCCGGCAGAGGCGCGATGAGAATGCCGCCCGTCTCCGTCTGCCACCATGTGTCGACGATGGGGCAGCGGCCCTCGCCGACGACGCGGTGATACCATTCCCAGGCCTCGGGATTGATCGGCTCGCCGACCGAGCCGAGCAGGCGCACCGACTTGCGGCTGGTCTTCTTCACCGGCTCCTCGCCGGCGCCCATCAAAGCGCGGATCGCCGTCGGCGCCGTGTAGAAGATGTCGACCTTGTGCTTGTCGATCACTTCCCAGAAGCGCGAGACGGTCGGATAATTCGGCACGCCTTCGAACATCAGCGTCGTCGCGCCATTGGCGAGCGGGCCATAGACGATATAGCTGTGGCCCGTCACCCAGCCGACATCCGCGGTGCACCAATAGACATCGCCCTCGCGATAATCGAAGACGAGCTCATGCGTCAGCGCGGCATGGACGAGATAGCCGCCCGTCGTGTGCAGCACGCCCTTGGGCTTTCCGGTCGAGCCTGAAGTGTAGAGGATGAACAGCGGATCCTCGGCGCCGACCTCGGCGTAAGGACAATCCTCGGGAACCTTCTTCGCCTCGTCCTCGTAACGAAAATCGCGGCCGGGCTTCATATCCACCTTGGCGCCGGTGCGCGTGACAACGATCACGGTCTTGGCGGAGACCTTCTCCAGCGCGGCGTCGACATTGTCCTTCAGCGCCGATTTGCGGCCGCCGCGCACGCCCTCGTCCGCCGTGATGACGACATCCGATTGCGCATCCTCTATGCGGCCGGCGAGCGCATCCGGCGAGAAGCCGCCGAACACCACAGAATGCACGGCGCCGATGCGCGCGCAGGCGAGCATGGCGTAGGCGGCCTCCGGTATCATCGGCAGATAGATCGTCACGCGATCGCCTTTGCGCACGCCATGCGCCTTCAGCACATTGGCGAAGCGGCACACCTGCTCGTGCAATTCGCGATAGGTGATGTGACGCGAGAGCGAGGGATCGTCGCCCTCCCAAATGATCGCCACCTGATCGGCGCGATGCGGGAGATGGCGATCGATGCAGTTCATCGCGACATTGGTGGAGCCGTCGCCGAACCATTCGATCGCGACATTATGCGTGTCGAAGCTCACCTCCTTCACGCGCGTGAAAGGGGCGATCCACTCTATGCGCTGCGCCTGCTCGCCCCAAAAGCCGTCGGGGTCGGCGACAGAGCGCCGGTAGAGCTCCGCATATTTCTCGGCGTCCACGCGGGCCTCGTTCCGCCACGCTTCCGGCACTGCATAGATCTTGTCGGTCATTTCGAGCGTTCCCTCGGATGATCGCGGCGCGTTGGAGCGCGCCGTCGGCTTGTCGTGAATATGACCTTATTTCGCGCCTGAGGCTATGGCGTCGAGTCCTCGAGGGGCGCCCCGCTTTTCGACGCCGTCCTGCTGCGCGGTGCGCTGCGACGAGTCGCCGCGCCGCCGCGACATCAGGTCGCAGATCGCTTCGAAGTGCTACGTATTACAGGAGCAATGCGCGTGCTGCGAGCTGAATTTCACGGCGGCGCCGGACTAGCCGGCGCCAGATTTGCGGCTCTTTTAGACGGCGCCACCCCAACGCCTCGAGGAGCCCAGATGAGGAAGACCCCATTGCTCGACGACATTCGCGAACTGTGCCTTCGCCGTTGCGACACGATTTTCTATTCCCTCATCGCGATCATCGCCCTCGCCCGCGCGATCGTGGATTTCCAGGAGGGCGCGTTCAGCGCCGAGCTCTACGCCGCGCTCGTGAATTACATCGGCTATCGCGAATTGCTGCGCCTCTTCCTGTGGGCGACGGTGAATCCGCGTTACGCCATCGCCTCGCTCTATGGCGCGGTCATCGCCTCGGCGCTGCCGGTCATGTTCTCGCATCCGAGCGCCTTCTTCTTCGAATGCACGGTCTATCTGCTGCTGCGCATCGCCGCCGACATGCTGTTCGGCCTCAATGAGAAGGCCGTGTTCAAGCTCTATCGCGAGGTGCTGTTCGACTATTACAATCGCAAGCCGCCACAGAAGCGCGACCGCAAGCGCCGCAAGTCTCTGCTCGAGCGTCTCGGCCTCGAGGAAGGCTTCGCGCCGGGCGCCGCCTGAGCTTTCGGCGCCGCTAACGCTTTGGTCCCGTCTCCGGCATGGCGACGAGGACCAGCGCGAGGCCCGCCAGCGCGACCGCGGCCAGCGTCAGAAAGCTCGCCGCATAGCCGCCGGATGTGACAATGAATCCCGCGACGGACAGGCTCGTTGCGCCGCCCACGCCCTGCACGAATCCGAGCCCGCCGCGCGCGAGGCTGTAATGCCCCGTGCCGCGCATGATATCCGCCAGCACCAGCGGCAGCAGCGCGTCGAAGAGACCGCCGCCGACGCCGTCCAGCAATTGCGCGGCGAGCAGATGCAGCGGCGTCTGCGCGAAGACGCAAGCGAGATCGCGCGCAAAGAGCGCGACGAAGGCGAGGACGATGAGCGGCTTGCGGCCGATGAGATCGGCGCGCTCGACAATGAGCGCCATGCCGATGGTCGAGAGCTGCGCGAGAATGATCGCGGCGGAGGTCACGCCGCTCTCGAGGCCGGGATTTTCCGAGGCGAGCTTCTGCGCGATCAACGACAATGTCGGCGCATTGGCGAAATTGAACAGCGCCGCCGCCGCCGCATAGACGAGCAGCGTGCGGTAGTGCAGCAAATCGCGCAGCCGGCCCGGCTGCGGCGGATGCGCGAGATCGACATCCTCGAGACCGCGCGCGCGATCATGGTCGATAGCCTCGGCCGGAATGGAAAAGGCCGCCCGCGCCGCGAGCACAGCGAAGATCGGCGCCAGATAGAAAGGCGCCGTCTGCGACGCCAGCACGCCGACGAGGCCGATGATTCCGGCGATGAAAATATTCCCGGCGCGATCAAAAGCGGCGTTGCGGCCGAGCCGCTCGGCGAGGCGCTCGCGGCCATAGAGGCCGAGCGTGAGCGCCGCCACCGTCGGCGCGAAGACGGCGCCGAGCGTCGCCATGACGATATCGGCGGCGACGACCACCGGAACGCTCGGCGCGTGAATGACGGCGAGGCCGCAGGCGCAGAGCACGAAGCTCGCGACCACGAGAAGCTCGCGCTTGGCATGCGTGCGATCGATGAAGGCGCCGACCGCCGGATGCGCGGCTATGCCGACGAGCCCGCTGACCGTGAGCACGGCGCCGATCTCGGCCTGGCTCCAATGCGCCTGCGTGAAGAGAAAAACCCCGACATAAGGCCCGAGCCCGCCGCGCACATCGGCGAGAAAGAAATTGAGCCGATCGAGAGCGTCGAAACGCATGGCGGCGATGGTCTCCCGGGCCGCCCCGCGAGCGTCCCGCAAGGACCAAACGCCGGACCCGGGATAATCGACGTTTCCGAGCCGGCGCTTTTGAGCTAGGAGCGGATGATTCTCGGCGGAGGGGCGGCGTATGGGGCAGTTCTTTCGGGACAGGCTGCGGCGGCTGCGGGATCGGCTGGTGTCGAGCCCGCGCTTTCAGCGTCTAGCCGCCGCGCATCCGCTGACTCGCGCCGCCGCGCGCAAGCGCGCGCGCTCCATGCTCGATCTCTGCGCCGGCTTCGTCTACTCGCAGGTGCTGCTCGCCTGCGTGCGGCTGAAGCTGCTCGAGCTGCTGCTGGAGCAGCCGCGCACTGTGGAGCAGGTCGCCGAAAAGCTGGAGCTGTCGCAGGACTCCGCCGCACGGCTGCTGGACGCCGCGGCCTCGCTCGGCCTCGTCGAGCGGCGCGGCAAGGAGCGCTTCGGCCTCGGCGAGCTTGGCGCGGCGCTCATCGGCAATAAGGCGGCGCTCTCGCTCGTCGCGCATCAGCCCATGCTCTACGCCGATCTCGCCGATCCGGTCGGCCTGCTGCGCGGCGACGACTCGGCCGAGCCGCGGCTCGCCGATTATTGGCCCTATTCGGCGGCGGAAAATCCCGCCGCCCTCTCCGCCGAGGAGGTCGCGCCCTATAGCGCGCTGATGGCCGCCTCGCAGCCGCTGGTGGCGCAGGAGCTGCTCGACGTCTATCCCATTCGCCGGCACAAGAAGCTTCTCGACGTCGGCGGCGGCGAGGGCGCCTTTCTCATCGCCGCGGCGGCGAGGGCGCCGCGCCTGCAGCTGATGCTCTTCGATCTGCCGGCGGTGGTGGAGCGCGCCCGCACCCGGCTCGAGGAGGCGGGGCTCGCCGAGCGCGCGACCTTCTTTTCGGGAAATTTCCTCACCGATCCGCTGCCCAAGGGCGCGGATGTGATAACGCTGATTCGCATCGTCCATGATCACGACGACGCTTCCGCGCTGGAGCTGCTGCGCAATGTGCGCCGCGCGCTGCCGCGCGACGGGACGTTGCTGATCATAGAGGCCATGTCCGGCGTCGAGGGCGCGGAGCCGCTCGACGCCTATTACGGATTCTACACGCTGGCCATGGGCCGCGGCGAGCCGCGCACCCTCGCCGAGCTGCAAAAGCTCGCCAAAAAGGCGGGCTTTGGCCGCTTCCGCCTGCTGAGCAATCCTATGCCGATCGTCGCCAGCATTCTGCTGGCGAAGCCGGACCCCGATTATCACGGCCCCTGAGCGGCGGACCCGACTTGCCGGGGCGGAACCGAGCGGCCATGTCGCCGTTGGGGGAGAATCTCCCATGGAGGAGAAAGGCCGGCCGATGACGATCGAACCTCTGCTTCTCACCACGGCGCGCGTGGGCACCTTCAAAGGCGACGCCCCGCTGACCAACGCCAGCGGCTTTTTCTTCGAGCGCGACGAACGGCTTTTTTTGGTGACGAGCCGGCATGTGCTGAGCGATGCGGCGACCGGGCATTGCCCCGACCGTATCGAGATCGAGCTGCATATCGACGCCGAGAATATGACCAAATCGACCGGTTTCTCGATGCTGCTCTACGAGGACGGCAAGAGCGTCTGGCGCCAGGGCGTCGACGCCGGCGGCGAGATCGATGTGGCGGCCATAGAGATCGAGCGCCAGGCTCTACCGGAGCCGACCGTCTATCGAGCCTTCACCCCGGCGCATCTCTGCGGCGAGTTCGACACGGTGGAGGTCGGCTCCTCTCTGCTGATTCTCGGCTTTCCCTTAGGCTTCCACGACACGCTGCATCATATGCCGGTGGCGCGGCAGGGCGTCGTCGCCTCCTCCTTCGGCCTGCGCTTTCAGGGCCAGGGCTATTTTCTCACCGACGCGCGCACCCACAGAGGCGCGAGCGGCGCGCCCGTGGTGGCCCGCGTGCCGGCGCTGGAGGCTGGCCAAGGCGATCTGCCCTGGACGCTGCTCGGCGTCCATTCGGCGCGGCTGGACGTCGGCCGCGACCTCCAGCAGGACGAGGCGCTGGGCCTCAACTGCGCCTGGTACGCTGATATTCTTCTCGCCTTGACCGAGAGCTGAGCGGCGCGACTTTGCGCCTTTGGCGACGATTTGCTAAAGGGCGCCGGAGAGCGCCCCGCGCGCCCGAGGCTCCAGGACAGTCCGAAATGGAAAAATTCGTCACCCTCACCGGCGTCGCCGCGCCGCTGCCGATCATGAACATCGACACGGACATGATCATTCCGAAGCAATATCTGAAGACGATTGCCCGCACCGGCCTCGGCAAGGGTCTCTTCTCGGAGCTGCGCTATAAGGACGACGGCTCGGACAATCCCGATTTCGTGCTCAACAAGCCCGCCTATCGCGACGTCAAGATTCTGGTGGCGGGCGATAATTTCGGCTGTGGCTCGTCGCGCGAGCACGCCCCCTGGGCGCTGCTGGACTATGGCGTGAAGGCGGTGATCTCCACCAGCTTCGCCGACATCTTCTACAACAACTGCTTCAAGAACGGCATCCTGCCGATCAAGGTCTCGCAGGCCGAGCTCGAGAAGCTGATGGACGACGCGGCGCGCGGCGCCAACGCCACGCTGACGATCGACCTGCCGGCGCAGGAGATTCGCGGCCCGGACGGCGGCGTCGTGAAATTCGACATCGATCCATTCCGCAAGCACTGCCTGCTCGAGGGGCTGGACGATATCGGCCTCACGCTGCAAAAGGCCGGCGCGATCGACGCTTTCGAGGCCAAGACGGCCGCGGCTCGGCCCTGGGCCTGATCGCGGTTTACCGGATTGCAAAAAAGTAACGAGGGTTTTTGGTCGAGAAAGCTTAGGATCGCCGCGAGCGGCGCGCGATCTTCGCGGTCCGTCTCTCTCGTGCAGGGCGCTGAGACTTGAGCTTTCGATCCTACCCATCCACGAGCGACGCCCGACCCGGCCTGTTGAGCCGGATCGGGGAACGGCTGCGCCTGCGTCGTCCCGCGCGAGCGGAGGCTGAGACGCGTTTTTCGGCCGAAATCGACGCCCGCATGGAAAATGGCGCCGAAAATTTAGGCGCCGAGGAGACGCCCGACTTCGCCGCCGACCATTCGGCCTATTCCGAGGCCGAGATCGCCACGCATAAGGGCGTGCTGTCGATCCAGCATCTCGCCAAAGCCTATAAGACCCGCCGCGTCGTCGAGGATGTGAGCCTGCATGTGGCGCGCGGCGAGGCGGTGGGTCTGCTCGGCCCCAATGGCGCCGGCAAGACCACTGTTTTCTATATGATAACCGGGCTGGTGAAGCCCGATCGCGGCGTCATCGCGCTCGACGGCTATGACGTCACCGGCCTGCCCATGTATCGACGGGCGCGGCTCGGCATCGGCTACCTGCCGCAAGAAGCGTCGATTTTCCGCGGGCTCACGGTCGAGGACAATATCCGCGCCGTGCTGGAGATCACCCAGCCCGACAAGCGCCTGCGCGAGCAGGAGCTGGACGCGCTGCTGGAGGAGTTCAAGCTCGAGCGCCTGCGCCGCACGCCGGCGGTGGCGCTCTCGGGCGGCGAGCGGCGGCGCTGCGAGATCGCCCGCGCCCTCGCCGGCCGCCCCGCCTTCATGCTGCTGGACGAGCCTTTTGCGGGCATCGACCCCATAGCCGTCGGCGGCATTCAGGATCTCGTGCGGCATTTGAAGGCGCGCGGCATTGGCGTGCTGATAACGGACCACAGCGTTCGCGAGACGCTGGGCCTCACCGACCGCGCCTACATCATCTACAACGGCCATGTTTTGACGGAAGGAACGCCCGAGGAGATCGTCGCGCATCAGGATGTGCGGCGCATCTATCTCGGCGAAGATTTCCGCATGTGATTTGTGATTTTTGGAACGAAATTCCGACCGGAAGCGTCGCGGCGATTAACTGCTAGGCGGAATTTCCGGTAGGCGCCGAATAAATGGTCCTGCGCCCAATCGCTCCCCGTGCTATAAGCAAGAAACAGGCCGAGAACAGCCGTTGTGGCGGCCCAATGCCGTACGTAATGGCGGAAAGTTTCGAGTAGGCGGAAAATGGCTATTTCCACCAAGCTGATGATGCGTCAGGGTCAAGCCCTGGTGATGACGCCCCAATTGCTGCAGGCGATCAAGCTGCTGCAATTCTCCAATCTCGAACTTTCTGCTTTCCTTCATGAGGAGCTCGAACGAAATCCGCTGCTCGAGGCGGTCGAGTCCGACGACTTCCCCGATACGCATCAGGAGCGCGGCGGCGATGGCGACGGGGACGGCGGAGACGCCGGCTTCGACGGCGTCGGCGAACCGCGCGAGGGCGATTGGGCGCAGGACAGTCTCGCGGTGGACGCCGGCCAGCTCGCGGCGGAGCTCGGCACGGAGATCGGCAACGCTTTCGAGCTCGAGGGCCAGCGCCCCGGCGCCGACGCCTCCGGCTCGCTCGAGGGCGCGGGCCTCTCGGCCAATTCCTGGACCGGCGCCAGCGGCGTCGGCGGCGATGGCGAGACGCCCAATCTCGAGGCCTATGTCGCCGCGGACGCCAATCTGCACGATCATCTGGCCGAGCAGCTCGCCCTCGCCTCCGCCGATCCGCGCGACCGGCTGATCGGCCACGCCATCATCGATGCGATCGACGAGACCGGCTATCTGCGCGAGGACATAGACGAGATCGCGCTGCGGCTGGAGGCCGATCCCGTGCGCGCAGCGGCCGTGCTGGCGACGATCCAGAGCTTCGACCCCTCGGGTATCGGCGCGCGCGACCTGCAGGAATGTCTCGCCATTCAGCTGCGCGAGCGCGACCGCTTCGATCCGGCGATGCAGATTTTCATCGCCAATCTGCCGCTGCTCGCCAAGCGCGATTTCCCCGCTCTGGCGCGGCTGTGCGGCGTGGACGAGGACGATGTGGCGGATATGGCGGCGGAGGTTCGCCGTCTCGATCCCAAGCCCGGCCGCGCCTTCGGCGGCGCGCCGATCCAGCCGCTGGTCGCCGATGTCATCGTGCGCCCGGCCACCGACGGCAGCTGGATGGTGGAGCTGAACTCCGACGCTCTGCCGCGCGTGCTGGTGAACCACTCCTATGCCGCGAAAGTGAGCGCCGGCGCCAAGCGTGACGGCGACAAGACCTTCATCTCGAGCTGCCTGCAGAACGCCAATTGGCTGACCAAGAGCCTCGAGCAGCGCTCGCGCACCATTTTGAAGGTCGCCTCCGAGATCGTGCGGCTGCAGGACGCGTTTTTGGCCAAGGGCGTCGAGCATTTGCGGCCGCTCAATCTGCGCACCATCGCCGACGCCATCGGCATGCACGAATCGACCGTCTCCCGCGTCACCTCCAACAAATATATGATGACGCCGCGCGGCATCTTCGAGCTCAAATATTTCTTCTCGGCCTCCATCGCCACCACCAGCGGCGGCGAAGCCCATTCGGCCGAGGCGGTGCGCTATAAGATCAAGCAGATGATCGATAAGGAGAGCCCTTTCGACGTGCTCTCCGACGACGCCATCGTGGCGCGGCTCAAGGAGATCGACATCGACATCGCCCGCCGCACCGTCGCCAAATATCGCGACAGCCTGCGCATTCCCTCTTCCGTCGATCGACGCCGCGCCAAGCAGGCGATGGCGCGAGAGCATGCGCCGGCGCTGTGAGCCGACCCGGCGGGGAACGCCCTGCCGCGAATGACGGCGCCCTTTTGTCCTGTCGATGCAATTCATTGGCTCCGTAACGACTCCTAGGCGCCCGGGCGCCGCGGGAATGAGCAAAACGCTCGCCCATTGACTTCCCGAGCCGAGGCACTTAGAGCCTGTCGCCGAAGCGGGCAGGGCGCAAATGCGAGTTCGGCCCGTCTTCCGCCACGTTCGAACGGCAAGAATGACGCTCGGACGCTGGGCCGGGATATTCGCCGGCGTCGCGGCGAGGACCGTGGGGGACGGTCGAAATCGACGCTCACGAGACCATCGCGAGATTTTTTCAAGGAAGGCGGCTCCGCGCCCGGCGCGAGCCCTCCAATGGACGAGGCGAATCCGATATGTCGCTGCGCGTGTCCGGCAAGAACATCAACATCGGCGAGGCTTTGCGGATTCATGTCGGCGACAGGCTGAAGGCGGCCGCCGGCAAATATTTCGACGGCGAGCTCAGCGGCCATGTGACGATCTCGCCAGAAGGCTCCGGCTTTCGCGCCGATTGCAGCCTGCATCTCGCCGGAATCGACGTTCAGGCCGACGGCCGCGCGCAGGAGCCCTACGCCTCCTTCGATCAGGCCGCCGATCGCATCGAGAAGCGCCTGCGCCGCTATAAGAGCCGGCTGAAGGATCATCACGCCCCGCGCGATGACGGCGAGGTGGCGCAGAGCTATGTGCTCGAGGCGCCCGATCAGGAGCAGGATGCGCCCAAGGAATTCGCGCCGACGATCGTCGCCGAGGCGACGTCGCGGCTGCCTCGGCTGACGGTCTCGGCCGCGGTTTTGGATCTCGATCTGACCGGTGCGCCGGTCGTCGTTTTCCGCAACGCCGACACCGGTCGGCTCAATGTTGTCTACCGACGCAACGACGACCATATCGGTTGGATCGATGCGCCGGGCGGCGAATAGACGGCATATATCTTGCCTTTTGATTGGATGCAGCTGTGAGGGCGGCCATGCTTATTTCGCACCAATGGAATTCGCCCTGCGACCCGAATGAGAGCGGCCTCCGCCGCGACGGGTCGCGTCGCAATGGCGCGACGGGGCGCGTCCTTTGATGAACAGCGATCTCGCGCGCGACACGCGCGACGGCGGAGCTCGGCCCCGACACGGCCTCGAATGGGATAGACGCCACATGCGGCTCGCGGATTTGCTCTCCACAGAAGCGGTCATTCCCTCGCTCAAGGCGAACAGCAAGAAGCAGGCGCTTCAGGAGCTGAGCGAGAAGGCGGCCGAGATTTCCGGCCTGCCCGCCCGCGAGATCTTCGACGCGCTGCTGCAGCGCGAGCGCCTCGGCTCCACCGGCATAGGCGACGGCGTCGCCATTCCGCATGGCAAGCTGGCGCGCATCAAGACGATTTTCGGGGTTTTTGCGCGGCTCGAGCGGCCGATCGACTTCGAAGCGCTCGACGGCGCGCCGGTCGATCTGATCTTTCTCTTGGTGACGCCGGAGGCTTCCGGCGCCGATCACCTCAAGGCGCTGGCCTGCGCGGCGCGCGTGCTGCGCGACCCTTCGATCGTGGCGACGATTCGCGCGACGCGGGACCCTTCGGCCCTCTATTCCATCATCGCGCAAACCTCCACGCCCCACGCCGCCTGAGGCCTTCGCGCCGCTGACGTCAGCCGGCCGCGATACGGCGAAGAAAAAAGGCCGCGGATTACTCCGCGGCTGTTCTCGGCTTGCTGTGGGAGGCATGGCCGCCCTTGCGTCCGGCCTCGGACGCGAGCTGGTGATCGCGGGAGAAGCTCCGCTTCGTCGGATCGACGCTCTGCCCACCCTTGCGCCCGGCCTTGGCCGCCAGCTCGGGGTTCTGCGAGAAGCTGCGCTTTTCATCGGGAACGTTCTGGCCGCCCTTGCGCGCGATCGCCCGCTGCTTCTCGGGGTCCATCGAAGCAAAGCCACGGTTCGACTTTTTCGTTTCCTGGATCGCCGTCATATCTTTTACCTTCTCTTGTCCCCCGGGAGTCAACGCCCGAGTCAAGACAAGGTTGCGCTCTATTCGCTTCCGATAGAAGTTTTTTTTGCCGCAATTCGGCCTGTGGTCTATACGTACGAAAATCAGCTATTACCTACGCTATGGCCTAATTGCTCACTTATGCTTATCATTGTGTTTGAGATGGGACCGTCTGTCGAAAAACAAAGCTTGGCTGATAATCGCTTTCAAGCTGTCGACGCTGAAAGGCTTGGCGATGAGAAACGCCGGCTCCGGCGGCTCTCCAGTCAGAAAGCGCTCTGGATAGGCGGTGACGAAGATCACCGGGGTCGACAGCGAGCCGAGTATTTCATTGACCGCCGCGAGGCCGGAGCTGCCGTCCGCCAGCTGAATATCGGCCAGAATGAGGCCGGGTGGAGTTTTGGATATGGCATCGACCGCCTCCTTATGGGTGCGCGCCACGGCGACGACCCTATGACCGAGCTCCTCGACCAGCCCGCGCAGATCGAGCGCGATCAGCGGCTCGTCCTCTATGATGAGCACGTCGGTCGCCAATTGGCCGGCGATCTCGGCGCTCGCCGTGTCGATCAGCGCCGCCGCTCGCGCCTCGGTGACGGCGAGCGCCCGCGCGATCTCGCCGAGCGAGAAGCCCTCCAGCGCATGCAGCAGAAAGGCGATGCGCGGCTGCAGCGAGATGGCGTCGAGATTGCGCCGCGCGCCCGTCTCGTCCTCGCCCGCGAGGCCGGAATGATCCGTATGGGCGTTGATCGGGCTCGACGTCCAGATTTCCAGAAACAGGCGATAGAGGGAGATTTTCAGATCCTCGTCGGCGACGAGGCGGGTGGGGTCGGCGACCGCGGTCTCGAGCGTCGCCAGCACATAGGCGTCGCCCCCTTCGCGGCTGCCCGAGAGAGCGCGGGCGAAACGCCGCAAATAGGGCACATGCCTTAGAATAGCCTGAGAAATGGACATCATGTCCCTCGTTTCGCGTTGCGAAAGCCGCGCCATCATGGCGCGCCGTGCTGCGTCAAATCGCCGCCGTATATATGGGAACTATTTGGTAAAATTAGCGTTGTGAGTGGGTCAGCGCATAGCAATATAGCGCAGCCGCGTCCGCTCGCCAGAGTCGGGCCTCACGGGAATTCTCGAGGAGCAGATGGTAAAAAGCAGCCGGAAGTCCACTGCCGCCGCCTTGAGCACAAGCCAAAACCCGAGCATGGACGAAGGTGCCGTCGTCGCGGCGCCTTCGCAGGACAATGTAGGGCTCTTGGTCTTGAATTCCCATCGCCCCGCGCGCACCGCGCGCGCCCAGGCGGAACCCAATGACCTCGGCGAGCAAATCGGCGAGCAGCTGCGCGGACTCTATGAGGACGTCCTCAACCAGCCGATTCCGGATCGTTTCCTAGAGCTCTTGAACCGGCTCGAGAGCGACCCGATATCCCCGCAGCGGTCGAAGGCGCCCGGGGAGGGATAGTGTCGACATCCGAAGCGGCGAAAGCCCAAGGAAAGGGGACGAAGGCCGACCTCGTCGCGGCGATTCCCAGTCTGCGCGCATTCGCGGTTTCGCTCTGCGGCAACGCCGATCGCGCCGATGATCTCGTCCAGGAGACGCTGGTCAAGGCCTGGAGCAGCCTCGCCTCCTTCACTGAAGGCACCAATCTCACGGCTTGGCTGTTCACAATTCTGCGCAACATCCACTATAGCGACTATCGCAAGCGCCGCCGCGAGGCGCCCGACCCGGACGGCGCCATAGCCGCGCGGCTGGTGTCGCTGCCGGCGCAGAACGCGCATATGGATTTTCTCGATTTTCGCAGCGCGCTGCAAAAGCTGCCGCTGGACCAGCGCGAGGCGCTGATCCTGGTCGCCGCCTCGGGCCTTTCTTACGAGGAAGCCGCCGCGATCTGCAATTGCGCGCCCGGCACGATGAAGAGCCGAGTCAATCGCGCGCGCAATCGCCTCGCCGAGGTTCTGGCGCTACGCTCCACCAGCGATATCGGCGATTCCTATTACATCGGCGAGCAATCGATTCTGCCGCGCACGGGCAATGATTGATAGACAGGCCGAAATGCCCCATAGGGAAGCTCGAGCCCGATAATTTTCCCGCGAGCGAGACCGATGACCGACAAGACGACCGAATTCCGAACCGAGCGCGATTCCTTTGGCGACATAGAGGTTCCGGCCTCCGCCTATTGGGGCGCGCAGACGGAGCGGTCGCGGCAGAATTTCCCCATCGGCGTCGGCCGCATGCCGATCGAGATCGTCCATGCGCTGGCGCGGGTGAAGCTCGCCGCCGCCGAGGCCAATCTCGAGAAAGGCCTGCTGAAGCCGGAAGTCGCCGCCGCGATTTCCGCCGCCGCCCGCGAGGTGATCGAGGGCAAGCTCGACGCGCATTTCCCGCTCGTCGTCTGGCAGACCGGCTCCGGCACGCAATCCAACATGAACGTCAATGAGGTGATCGCCAATCGCGCCAATGAGGCGCTGGGCGCCGGCCGCGGAGCCAAGGCGCCGGTCCACCCCAATGACCATGTCAATCTCGGCCAATCCTCCAACGACAGCTTCCCGACCGCCATTCATGTCGCCGCGGCCATCGCCATATCGCAGCGCCTGCTGCCGGCGGTGGAGCGGCTGCACGCTGCGCTCGCCGCCAAGTCCAAGGCCTTCGAGCATATCGTCAAGATCGGCCGCACCCATTTGCAGGACGCGACGCCGGTGACGCTGGGCCAGGAATTTTCCGGCTATGCGGCGCAGGCGGAGTTCGGCGCCAAGCGCATCCGCCAGGGGCTCGAGGATTTGTTCCTGCTCGCCCAGGGCGGCACCGCCGTCGGCACGGGCGTCAACACCTATAAGGGCTTCGCCGAGGCGGTCGCGGCCAAGATCGCGGCGCAGACCGGCCTGCCGTTCCAGACGGCGCCGAATAAATTCGAGGCGCTCGCCGCCCATGACGCCGCCGTCTTCGCCCATGGCGCGCTGAATGCGCTCGCCGCCGGCCTCTATAAGATCGGCTGCGACATTCGCCTGCTCGGCTGCGGCCCGCGCGCCGGCCTCGCCGAGCTGAAGCTGCCGGAGAACGAGCCCGGCTCCTCCATCATGCCCGGCAAGGTCAATCCGACCCAGGTCGAAGCGCTGACCATGGTCTGCACGCGCGTCTTCGGCAATAACGCCACCATCACCTTCGCCGCCTCGCAGGGCCATCTCGAGCTGAACGTTTTGAAGCCGGTGATCGCTGCGGCGCTGCTCGAATCGACAATATTGCTCGCCGACGGCATCGACAGCTTCATCACCCGCTGCATCGACGGGATCGAGCCGGACGAGGCGAATATCAAGAATTTCTTGGAGCGCTCGCTGATGCTGGTGACGGCGCTCGCGCCCAAGATCGGCTATGACGCGGCCTCGAAGATCGCGCGCGCCGCGCATCACAATGGCACGACTTTGCGCGAGGAGGCGCTGAAATCCGGCAAGGTGACGGACGCCGAATTCGACGCGCTGGTGCGGCCGGAGAATATGCTCGCGCCGAATGATTGATACGCTTTCAGGGTGAGAGGCTCGGGGCGCGAGCCACAAACGGAAAACGCCCCAAGCCCCTCATCCTCACCTTCTCCCCGCTCGCGAGAGAAGGAAGACGGCCGACGCAGCGCAAGGCGCACAAAGCTATTTCACCACGCAGGCGCGCGCGATGCGCTCGAGACGCGCGCGGCCTTCGTCGGTCGTGGCGTCGGGCAGCGCATCCTCCCGCGCCGCCTCACGCGCCGCGCAATCGCAGGCCGTCTCGCATTTTCGAGCATTGGCGCCGGACGCCACGCATTGCGCGCGGCAGGCTTCCTCGAAACGCGCATTCTGCATCGGCGCGAGCAGCATGGCGACGGCGGTGAAGCTGGCGAAGAACAAAGGCTGATGCAGGAGATAGAGCGCGAGGCTACGCCGCCCGAGCAAGGCGACGGCCCGCGTCGCCACATTGCCTTGCGTGCTGGCGACGGTCGCCGGGCGTAGACGCGCCAGCTTCCCCGCGCCGACGCCGAAGAGCAGCGCCCCCGCCCAGGGCGCGAGCGGGCGATAATCATTGGTCATCGGCTCGAAGGTCGAAAGCCCCGTCCACCAGAACCACGGCGCATCGAAGAAAGACGCGCGCGCGAAGAAGGATGCGATGACCAAGGCGAAGCCCGCGGCGAAAGCCGCCGGCCAGGGCAGCCGCAGGAAAGGCAGAGCGAGCAGGCTCGCCGCCGCTATGCAATGCAGAATGCCGAAAAAGACGAAGCTCGACGGGAAGGCGATATAGGTCCCAGCGCTCACCAGCAGCGCGGCGCCGATGAGCAGAGCGAGCCGGCGCCAATAGGCGCGCGCGCGAAACGCCGTCACATGCGCGAGAGTCAGCGACACGCCGGCGATGAAGAGAAAGCTCGCCGCGATCGCATGGCCGAACGCCTTAAAAGCGTCCGTATAGGGAATGTCGGGATCGATATGGCCGAAATGGCCGAGATCCCAGCCGAAGTGAAAGGCGAACATCGCCAGCACGGCGAGGCCGCGCGCGACATCCAGCCATAAGAGCCGCGCGGTCATTTGACCGCCGTCGTCGCCGTCGATTGAAACTTGCCGAACACCATGTCCGGCGCCGAGAGATTGTGCCGCGACGGCATATGTCGGCCGAGCCAGATTTCCGTCGCCGGCGCGCCGGGAAAGCCGATGACCGGCGCCTCCTGCCAGCCTATGCCGCGCTTCGTGCGCCAGGCGACCAGAGCAGCGTCGCTCATCGATTGCGTGGTGTACATGGACCGCAGCGAGGCGAAGGGCAGGCTGTCCGGCATTGCGTCGCTATAGGAGACATCGAGCACGATGCGGTCCTGATCGATGGAGCCGAGACGAATCTTCGCCTCGCCGCCGCGACGGAAACGCAGGGTGAAGCTGCGCGTCTGCGGATCGAAGACGATTTCCTTCAGCGCGACGATGGGGCGCTCCTGCACCTCCACCGGGCCGATGAGGAAGGAGGAGCCATAGGCCGTCCAGCGCATGTCCTCGAAAGGCAGCGGGCGCGCACGCCAATAGCCGTCCGGCGGATAGAAGACCAGAATTTCCTCCGCGCGCTCGCGATAGGTCATCCACAGCTGCACGAGATGAAAGCCCTTCTCCACCCGGTCGCCGACGCGCACGGGCACGTCATTGGGCCGCCAGAAGGAGGGGAAAGTGTAGCCGACCAGCCAGAATTCCGGCGTCTCCCAAAAGGTGAGGCGGCGCGCGTCGGCGGCGAATTTGGAGTCGTGCGAGAGATCGCAGCTCGTCCAATCCGGCGCCCAGCGGTCCGAGCCGATCATGCCGATATAGGAGGGATGAACCGCCTGCACGCGCATGCGCCGCACCTGCGGCGAGACGAAATCCAGCTCGATATTGTCCTTCTCGGCGCAGAGCTCGGGCGTGGATCGGTTCTCGATCCGCACTTGCAGATCCTCCTCCGCCTCCAGCGCCTGCTGCGCAAAGGACGGCCGGGCGAAGGGCAGACTGGAAGCGGCGAGGAGGAGCCGGCGGCGATCGATCAGCGATGCGGACATGGGCGGTATCGGATTCCTATAGAGTGTTTTCGAGCGAAGTGGGAACCGGTTCGCGTGAAGAAAACACGAGCAAACAAGGAGATCTAGACTCATTCGGGTTCAATTCGAACCCGAATGAGTCTAGTGGCGGGAGCGGCGATGCGCCGGATATTATTGCGCAAGACGCAGGGCGAAAACATGGAAAGGCGAGCGCTCGAGTGGGATTTTCTCGAGAAAGGGGGGGCTCTCGCCACGCGCGAGGGCGGCCGCCAGCCCATGGGGCGCGCGCTCGATGAGGGCGTTGCCGGTCTCGCCGCCGTCGCACCAGAGCAGCAGCTCGGCGCCAGCGGCGCGCAGCAGGCGCTCGGCCGCGGCAGGGTCGGCCAGAAAAGCGTCGACCGCGAGGCGATTGCCGCGATTGTCGCGATGATAGGGCGCGGCGAAGACATGATGCGGCGTGAAGGCGAGAATATGCGCGCCCATATCGACCGGCGCGACGATGCGCGCCGGCGGCAGCGCCGCGAGGCCAGAGAAGGCCGCGGCCTCGAGGCAGGTGCGGCGGGTCTCGCGCGGGGCGGCCTCGCCGTCCGACTGCAGCACCAGAGCGAGGCCCATGGGCGAGACGAAGAGGCAGAGCAGGCCGATCGAGAGCCAGCGCAGCAGCGGCATGACATGAGCGAGGCGCGCCGATAGCGCGGCCGCCGCGCCGGCGAGCGCGACCATGGCCAGCGGCGTGACCGAGGAGAAGACGCGAATCTGCCAAAGCGCCGCGGCGAAGCCGACGAGGATCGCCGCGGCGAGCATGGCCCAGCGCCCACGCGCGAGGCCGCGCTCCCGCCAGGCGAGGACAATGGCGGCGAGGAGGCCGAGCAGCACCGGCGCCGCGGTGGAGACCATCAGGGCCGGATCGGAAACAAAAGCCTTCAGCGGCTTGGCCTCGGTGACATGGGAAAGCCAGAGATCGCGCAGCAGCGGATCGAGCCCGACCAGCGGATCGCCGAGACATTGCGGCGCGCTGGCGACGAGCGCCCCGAGCGCCGCCGCGCCGACGAGACCGAGCGCGATGGCGCGGCGCGCAAACGTCTCGAGGCGCGGCGCGGCGGCGGACAGCGCCGCGAAGCCGAGCGCGCCGACGAGGATGGCGCGAATATGGACGGCCGAATAGGCGTCGCAGGCCGAGAGGCCATAGCGCGACGGCGCGACAGTCGCCGCGTAAGCGAGCGGCGCGAAGACGAGCAGACCGAGAGCGAATGAGAGAAGGCGGCGCGACGCCGCCACGCCTTCGATGAGGAAGAGGATCGCCGGCGCCGCCAGCAGCACGATGAAGAAGGGAAGATTCTCGAGGCTGATCGCGAGCGACAGAGCGAGCGGCGCCGCGGCGGCCGCGAGCGCCAGAGGACGCTTGGAGCCGAGGCCGAGCGCGATAAGGCCGAATGTCGCCATCAGCAGCACGATCTGCGGCGCGTGATGATCGATGCGGCCCGGCGTGAATTGCATGAACATCGGCGCCGAGAGAAAGACCAGCCAGACGGCGAGCATGCGCGCCGGACGATCCGCCACGACTCGCGCGGCAAAAGCGGCGAGCGCGAAGAGCAGAGCGAGGCAGAGAATGGGAAAGGCGAGCCGCGTCGCCCGCTCCGCCATCTCCGGCGCGAGCAGCAGCCCGAACATCAGATCGAGCGCGGCGAGCGGCGTATCGACGATGCGCGACCAATGCATGAAGAGCCCGTCCGGCGGATCGAGCCTTCGCGCCGTCATATCGAACCAGGATTGGCCGGCGAGCAGATCGCGCAGCTGCACGGCGCGCATGGCGTCGTCGGAATCGTAGAATTCGCCAGCGCTCCACACGGCGCGCGCGCGAGGGAGCGTCAATAGCGCAGCGCCGGCGAGCGCTGGGATAATGGCGGCGAGAAGCGGAATTTCCCGACGCGTCCGCACATGGACGCGCGCCGTTTCGGCGGCGAGCGCGCTCACGCAGAGGCCTTGGCGGCCGGCGCCGAGAACAGAAGCGCGCGGCGCGCGGTGAAATTGAACAGGAAGACGACGCCCGCCGTCGGAATTTTCGCAAAGGCGGGATCGAAGCCGAGACGGCCGACGAGGAGGAGCATCAGCGCCTCGGTGACGAGCAAGCCGGCGAGGCCGATGACGCAGAAGAGCGTGAATTCCGACGCCGGCCGCACGCTGCGCCGATCACGGAACACCACCGCTATGCTGAGCGCATAGACGAGCGCGAGCCCGCCGCAAAAGCCGATCGCCGCTGCGATGAGATAGGGAATGCCGAGCGTCTTATGACAGAGCAGCAATAGCCCATAGTCGAGCGCCAGCGCCGCGCCGCTCGCCAGCCCATAGGCGACGAGATCGCGCAGCAAGCGCGTCGCGGCGAAGACGCGATGCGTCGACACGTCAAGCGACCCGCTTCGGCACGAGACGTTCGCTCGCCAGCGCCTGCTGCGCGCCGGAGACGCCGGCTTCCGTATATTCGGCGTCCTCGTTCACGCCCCAGACGTCATAGACGGCGCGGCCGGCGATGATGTTGAGCGCGGTCAACATGCCGGTCATCATCGCATGATCCTGGTTGTTGTATTTGTGCATGCCGTTGCGGCCGACGAGATGCAGGCCCGGATAGCGCGCCGCCAGCTCGAGACGAATCGCCTGCACATTGGCGGCGTAGGAATCGTCATAGACCGGATAGGCCTTGGCCTGACGCACGACACAGGCGTCGCGCACATCCTCCGCCGTCATGAGGCCGATCTTCGCGATCTCGTCCTTGGCGAGCGCGATGAGATCGGCATCCGCAGCGTTCCACAATCCATCGCCCTCGAAGCAGAAATATTCGAGGCCGAGACAAGTGGAGACGCCGTCCGCGATCATCTCCGGCGACCAGGATTTGAAATTCTGCACGCGGCCGACCTTCACCGACGGATCATGAATATAGATCCAATTGTCGGGGAACTCCTCCTGCGGCCGTCCGATCAGCACGACGGTGAGAAAATCGCGATAGGCGAGCGCGCGCGCATTGAAGAGGCTGAGCGGCGTCGGCGTCAGCGCATTCATCACCTCGCGCAGCGGCGCGGAGGAGAGCACATTGCGCGCGCGATGCGTCTCGACGACGCCTTGCGCATCGCGCGTCGCGACGGTCCAAATTCCGCTCGCTTCATCGAAAGCGAGCTGCTCGACCTTGCAGCCCATTCGCAGACCGCCGCCGAGCTTCTGCATCTTGCGCGCGGCGGCTTCCCACATCATGCCGGGGCCGCGACGCGGATAGCGGAAGGATTCGATCAGCGTCTTCGCGGCGTTGCTGGATTTGCGGAGCTTCAAGGAGCGGCGCAAGCCGTCGATGATCGCCGCGCCGAGGCTGAGGCCCTTGATGCGCTGCGCCGCCCAATCGGCGGAGATATCGTCGCAGCTCATGCCCCACACTTTTTCGGTATAGGTCTTGAAGAAAATGCCGAACAGCCGCTCGCCGAACTGATTGCGCACCCATTGATGAAAGGAGCGCGGCTCCTTCACCGGAAAGGCCTTGGCGAAGGCGAAGGACGCCATGCACAGCGCGCTCTCGAAGAGCCCGAGATTCTTCAGCGCCTCGAAGGCCTTCAGCGGATAGGCGTAGAATTTCTCGCGATAGAAGATGCGCGACAGACGCGGCCGCTCGATAAAATCATGCGGGAGGATCTCGTCCCACAGATCGACGATCTCTTTCGATTTCGAGAAGAAGCGATGGCCGCCTATGTCGAAGAGAAAGCCCTTGTAGCTCGCGGTGCGGCTGATGCCGCCGACATAGGATCGGTCCTGCTCGAGGACGAGAACCTCGTGGCCGTTCTTCGCCAGAACATAAGCGGCGGTGAGGCCCGCAGGCCCCGCGCCGATCACTAACGATTCGATGATCTCGCCCATGACGGCCCTGAGACAAGCGTGGCGTGCGCCGGCCGCCCGCGTCACGCGGCGAGGCTCACGGCACGTAGGGGCAGTATGGATGCGCTTTGGTTAACGCGCTGTTACGCTCAGGATGCCTGCATCGCCACGTCGTTGCGCGCCGGCGAAGATCACGCGATTGCGCCCCTCCGCCTTGGCGCGATAGAGCGCATCGTCGGCGACGCGGGTCATGGCGGCGAGATCCGGCGTCGCATCCTCGAGCACGGTGACGCCGACGCTGACGGTCGCCGCGCCGTCCGCGAGATGCGCTGCGTCGTGGATGAAAGCCGAGCGAATGCGTTCGGCGATCGCCAATGCGCTCGTCCGATCGGCCGGAGAGAGGATGGCGACGAATTCCTCGCCGCCGATGCGCGCCAGCATGTCGCTCGATCGCGTGTTTCGCGTCGCCGTCGCGCCGAAGACGGCCAGCACGCGGTCGCCCTCGGCATGGCCGAAGCGGTCGTTGATATATTTGAAATTGTCGAGATCGAAGACGAGCACCGCCGTCGACGGCGCAGGGGCCGACCGCTTCGCGCGCTCGACCGCCCGTTCGAAAGCTCGCCGATTGGGAAGGCCGGTCAGCGGATCGATCATCGCCGCGACTTCTCTTCGCTTGGCGAGGCGCTCTTTGGAGAGCGTCGCCACCAGAAAGCCGAGAATGGCGACGAAGCCCGAGAGCTCGAGAAAACGAGCCTTGAGGTAAGGGCTGGTGAGAAAGCTCTCATTGTCCACCACGAGAAAGGGCGCGGCGACCGCGAGCGCGAAATCGAGCGCGGCCTGGAGAGCGATGATCCAGGCCGTCACGCGCGACGAGACGAGACGCTGCTCGCGGATCCGATTGTAGCGGAACAATTCCCAGGCCGCGGCGGCTTCATAGACCGCCGAGATCGCCGCCGTTTCCGCGATGCGCATGTGAATGCCCATGCGCCAGAGGCCGGCGATCCAGATCGCGCCGCCGAGAAGAGCGAGCGGCAGGCGAACGGGCTTCTCGACGAAGACGACGACGCCTGTCCAGAGCAGGCCGCAAGACCACATATTGAGCGCATTGCCGAAAATGATCGACAGCCATTCGGCCTCGTTGCGGAAGGCGTAGGTGAGCGCCGCGGCGCCGGCGGTCGCGAAAACGGCGGACCACCACCAGAGCTCTTGCGCCTCTTCGTCTCCTCGCCAGATCGCATAGAGAAAGACGCCCAGCAGCGACAGCATGAAGGCGCCGAATAAAAACAAGGTCGGCGCCAATTCGATCATCGCGGTTCACGGTCCCGTGAGCGTCAAAATTGTGGTGAGCGGCAGAATCCAGCTGGAGCGTAGCATCGACTATGCCACGCTCTCGAAGTCATAAAAAGCCGAGTCTTCGCGCTACGAGCCGGCGAAGGCGCATCTGGGTAAAGAAACTCTGGCGGATCCCGCCGTCCCCTGCGATTCGGCGCGATCAGCCCGCCGCGGCGACGGCGCGCTCGGCTTCCTCTATCGCCGCCATCGTGCCGACATGCAGCCATTTGCCGTCGAGCGGCGCGCCGAAGAGCCGCCCCTGCTCCGCCGCGCGAAAGAAAAACGGCGCGAGGGGAAACACATCCTGCTCGACAGTCTCGAACAATTGCGGCTTGACGACGCCTATTCCGGCATAGACGAAATCCGCGGTCTCCCCCACGGCGCGCTTCGTCAGCCGGCCGTCCGCCGCCCGATGAAAATCGCCGTCCCAATCGACGCCGACGCTGCCGAGGCGCGGCGCCAGCAGCAGAGCGATGTCCATGATCTCCGGGTCCCAGAGATCGGCGAGGCGGCGCAGATTATCGGCGCGCGCGCCGATCCAGAAAGCGTCGGTGTTGCAGATGAAGAAGGGCCGTCCGGCGAAACGGTCCAGAACCTTCTTTATCCCGCCGCCTTGATCGAGCAGCTTCTCGCGCTCGTCGGAGAGGATTATGCGCGGCGTCCGCCGGCCCTCGAGATGCGTCTCGATCTGAGCGGCGAGATGATGCACGTTGACGATCGCCGTGGCGACGCCTGCCTGCGCGAAAGCGTCCAGCGAACGGTCGAGCAGGGTGACGCCGTCGATCGCGACGAGCGGCTTGGGCAGCCGGTCGGTCAGCGGCCGCATGCGCGTGCCGAGCCCGGCGGCGAAGACGAAAGCCGCCTCAGGCATGGAAGAGCGCGGGGAGGTTGGCGACATACCAGGCCTCGAGATCGGCGAGCGCGGGATGGCGCAGGCCCTTGCGCAGATAGCTTTCCACGCGCGGCAGATGAACGAGATATTGCGGCTTGTGATCGCGCTGATCGAGCCGCGCGAAAATGCCGAGGATTTTGGTCGCGCGCTGCGCGCCGAGAATGGCGTAGGCGCGCGCGAAAGCCGCCATGTCGAACAGCGGATCGGCCTCACGGCGCTTGCGGGCGTAATGGCCGAGCAGGCGCATCTCCAATTCGTCCGGCACGTCGACGCGCGCATCCTGCGTCAGCGACACGACGTCATAGGCCGGATGGCCGAGCACCGTGTCCTGGAAGTCGATGACGCCGACGCGCGCCGTTCCCTGACGGTCCGGCAGCCAAATGAGATTGGGCGAGTGGAAATCGCGCAACGTCCAGGTCGGCGCCGACATCACGATCTCGATCAGCGCCTGGCGCCAGAGATTGACGAAGGTCGCCTTGGAGCCCGACGATATGCCGCCGCCGCCGACGCGCGCCGCATACCATTCCAGCAGCAGCTCGACCTCGATCAGCAGCGCGTCGAGATCATAGGGCGGAATGTGATAGGGGGTCGAGCCCTCGACCGGCAGAACATCCGGCAGGCGGCGCGCATGCAGCGGCGCGAGCGCCGCCAGCGCCTCCAAATAGCGATCGGCGATGGGCGCGCCGCCGGCGACGACGCCGTCGCGGCCGAGATCCTCCAGCAGCACGAAGCCGGCGGAGAGATCATAGGCGTAGATCTGCGGCGCCGAGAGGCCCTGCCCGCGCAGCGCGTCCGCCATTGCGACAAAGGGCTTCACCGTCTCGGCGAGGCGCGCGATGGCGCTATAGGGCTTGCCATAGCGGATCGGCGGGCCGTCCGGCCGCGCCGGCGAGATCATCAATATGGCCTGCGCGCCATCCGGCCGACGCAACACCTCATAGACGCGCGAGGAGGCGTCGCCCTGCAAATATTCGCGCGTGGCGTCGGCCCAGCCGGCGCGCTCCAGAAACTCCCGCATGGTGCGGAAGGCCTTGAGCCTCCCCGCCGCCTTGCCATGAGCGAGAATGCCGATGCGGCGCGCGTCCGGCGTCTCCGGCGCAGCGAAGGAGAGCCGCACCTCCAGCCGCTCGCCGGCAAAGAGGCTCGGCGCGCGCTCCGGCCATTCGACCAGCACCAGCGCATCCTCGGCCGCCTCCTCGAAGCCCATGGCCTCGAGCTCCGCCTCGCCGCCGGCGATGCGATAGAGATCGGCGTGCAGAATGCGGCAGGCGGGGGTTTCATAGACCTGCATCAGCGTGAAGGTGGGGCTCGGCGCCTCCAACGTCGGGTCCTGCGCCAGCGCGCGGATCAGCGCGCGCGCGAAGGCCGTCTTGCCCGCGCCGAGATCGCCGGAGAGGGTGACGAGCTTCACCGTGTCGCGAATGAGCAGGGCGAGGCGGGCGGCGAGTTCTGCGGTCTGCGCTTCATCGGCGACGTCGATCAGCCATTCGGCCTCTTCGCTCATGAGGCCTGTCCTTTTTCACGCGGGGTGAGATCCTGCTGTCCGCCGCTCTCTTGCGCCGGGAAGATGCAAGTGACCGTCGTGCCTTCGCCGAGCGCGGAGTCGATGAGCACGCGCCCGCCATGCAGCTCGGTGAAGGCGCGCACAATGGAGAGGCCGAGCCCGACGCCCCTGTGGCGCGAGCCCGAGGTGTGCGACTCGAAACGGTCGAAGACTTTTTCGAGGACCTCCGGGGCGATGCCCCGCCCCCGATCGGCGACCTTGAACACGATTTCCCCCTCCCGACGCATCGCCGCGAGGGTAATGGTTTGTCCCGGCCGAGAAAAGCCGATCGCATTGGCGAGCAGGTTGAAGAGGATCTGGCGGATGCGCTTGGCGTCGCCGCGAAATCGCCCGACCTCGCCGGTGACGACGATCTGCAGCTCTATGTCGTTTTCCGCCAACCGGTCCTGAACGCCCTCGGCCGCGGCGCGCATGGCGTCGGCTGCGTTCACTTCCTCGAGCTCCAGCTCCATGGCGTCGCTGTCGATGGTGGCGAGATCGAGAATGTCGTTGATGATGGCCAGCAACGCCGCCGACGACTTGCCGACATAGCCGAGATATTCGAGCTGCTTGGCGTTGAGCTCGCCGGTCGTCTTCTCGCCGAGCAGGTGAATGAAGCCGATGATGTTGTTGAGCGGCGAGCGCAGCTCATACGAAACATGATGGACGAAATCATTGCGGATTTTCTCCGCCGCGATCAGCGCCTGATTGCGCTCGGTGAGCGCGCGCTCGACATTCACGCCCGCCGTCACATCGACGAAGGTGAGCAGCGCCGCGCCTTCCGGCAGCGGCTGCGCGGTGCAGTCGAGCACCACGCCGTCGGAACGCTCTATGCGCCGCGTGAAGCCCTGCCGCATGTCCTGCAGGCCGGTGACGAAGCCGCGCAGCTCGCTCCACGTCTCCTCATTGAGATGCAGCGGGCGGCAGAGATTGGCGACGGCGTCGAAGCGCGGCTTCTCGTCGAGAATGCTCTTCTCGAGCGCCCATAGCGCGAGAAAGGCGGGGTTGCAGAAGCGCAAGCGTCCGTCTGCGCCGAAAACGGCGACGCCCTCGCGCAAATTCTCCAGCGTCTCGTTCTGCATGCGATCGAGCGCATGGAAACGCGATTCGAGGAAATAGCGCTCGCTCACATCGTCATAGAGATAGGTGACGCCGCCTTGCGGATTGGCGTTCGCCACGACGCGCAGCGTGCGCCCATTCGGCATGTGCCAGACATGCTCGTGATGTTCCTCGGAGGATTGATAGGCCTCCAGCAGCCGCGCCTTCCAGGCTTTGTAATCGGCCTCGACGGGCAGGCGCTGCTCGGCGCGCAGGCGATCGAGAATCTCGCTGTCGCTCGGCCCCTGGTCGAGAAAAGCGCGATCGAGCGGCCAGAGATTCTCATAAGCGGCGTTGCGATAGGTGAGGCGCTTGGCTCGATCGAAAATGGCGACGGCGATCGGCAATTGATCCAGCGTGCGCGAATGCGCCTGCATTTGCTGCTCGAGATCGGCGCGCGTCGTGTCGATCTCTTGGCGGTCGATGGCGAGCGCCGCGGCGGCGCCATGGCAGGGCGCCTCGACGATATCGAGACGATGCCGCTCGCCCGCGACGACCGCTGTCACACGGGCGCGCCAGACCTCGTCGCGCCCGCGCGCCGTCTGCGCCTGGGTGCGGGCGTCATTGTCCAGCAGCTCGATCTGGCGGCGCAGCGCGTCGGCCGAGCTTTCCGCCTCCACCGCCTGCGCATAGGCGGAATTGACGAAGATGAGCCGGCCCTCGACGTCGCGCATCCACACTGGCGTCGGCAGCGCCTCGAGCAGAGCGCGCAGCCCCTCCGCCTCGGCGACGCTGCGCGTATGGCGCTCGCGCAAGGACAGAAGCTCGAGCCGCTCGCCGGAGACTTCGCGAATGCGCAGCACGGCGCGGCCGGCGACGGCGCGGCCTTCGGCGTCGAAGCGGCGGCCTTGCAGGCTGGCGAGCGAGAGATGAAAGCCTTCGCCATTCTGGCGCAGCCGATCGACGCGCTCCTGCAGCGCAGCCGCCTCGTCCGGTCCGAGCCAGGAGCCGAAAGCGAGCACGCGGCGCGCGAAGGCCGGATCATTGAGTCCGTTCTCTATATCCGGCTCGCCGGCGGCATTGTCCCAGGAGACGAAGAGCTGCGGCTCGCTGGAGAGAAAAATCTCGGCGCGATCGAGCCGTTGGCGCGTCGCTTCCAGCTCCGCCGCGAGCCCCGCCTCGCGCCGACTCCACACCTTGCGCTCGCCGAGATGGGTGAAAGCGACGACGACGGCGAAGAGCGCGAGGCCGCCGGTCAGCGCGAGATTGACGAATTCGGCGTTATCGGTTGTGGCGAGAAGATTGGCGAGCGCCTCTGCCCGCGCCGGTCCGCCGAATGGCAGCAGACTGGCCGTCGCTAGCCCGCGCGTGACCCCGCGAACGAGCGTCGAGGACGCTCCCCGACGTCGCGCAGGCGGCAACGCTTTCGGCCCGAAGGCCGTATCGTGAAACATGCGAACCGGTCTCCACGTTCGATTTGCAAAGGCTCATCGCAAACAAACGCCGTAAGCCGTCCGCGCGCCACCGAGGCGCCGTCTCGAATCGCGTCTAATCTAAAGCGCGCCGTCGAAAAGGGAAACGCGGATCGTGACCGGGAGATTGGCGCCTAAGGGTTTCGCCGAACTGGCGTCGCCGGCGCGGCGCGAAAGATTGCGCCTCGGCCGCCGGCTCCGCCTTGGATCCGAGACTCGCAGGATCACGCTGTCGAGGGGGCGGGGCGGGTCCCCGTTCCGAGGCGCAGCGTCGGCAGGCGCTCGCAAGTGGTCATGCGAGCGCGGAACAGCGCTCCACGATCAGTGAGGCGTGAAACGCGTCTCGATGAAATAGACGTTCCGAACCTGCAACGGATCGTAGCGAATGACGAGCGTGTCGACATTCTGCAGACGAGGGTCGGAGAGAGTCACGTCCTGAACGGCTTGCGAATTGACCGTCACCTGCACCGTGTCCGCGGTCGGAACGCCGAAATGATAAGCATAGAGAGTGAAGGTGACGGGCGTCGACATCCTCGAGACGCCATAGGCGAAAAGCTTCAGACCGGTCAGGTCGAAGGACTTTCCGGGGAAATTCGCGGCGGGAATCGAAAAGACGCCGCCGGTGCGGTTGGCGAAATAGAGCCCGCCGCTTCCCGTGCGCACGTCCCAACCGTTGGGGAGCAGATGACCAAGGGCGGAAACGACGAGACCAGAGCCGTCTGTCGCCGTGCAATAGGGACACCCCGTCAAAGGCGCCGCCGTGAAGGTCGCAGTGTCGGCGCGCGCCGTCGACGCCGAAAAAGCAACAAAAGTGGCCAGAACGGTAGCTCCTAGAAAATCGGCCTTCATATGAATTCTCCTGTTTGCCGCATCGATCGACGCTCGGGCGAGGACGTGAGTTCATGCGCATCCCCGCGGGCGAGATCGAAGGGCCGCCTCGGGCGCGAGGCCCGGCGGTCAGCCTAAACTCGAACGTTGCAAACGCACGACAAGACTCGAGGCCATGCGAGGGCGAAGGCTGGATCGATTTGCAAATAATTGACGCTATTGGAAAAACGCGGCTCGAAGACGTTTGCTACAAAATGTCGCGCGGCGACCGGGTTCGCGCGGAGCAATTTCGGCCCGGCGCGCGACAGAGCCGGAATCGCGAGCGGCCTCGCTCTCTTCGCAAAGAGCGAGGCCGAAAGATTTTCAGCGAAGCCGCCCGCTCAGTAGCGGTAGTGGTCCGGCTTGAACGGGCCGTTCTGCGGCACGTTGAGATAGGCGGACTGCTGCTCGGTCATTTTGGTGAGCTTCACGCCGATCTTGGAAAGATGCAGCGAGGCGACCTTCTCGTCGAGGTGCTTCGGCAGCGTGTAGACGCCGACCGGATACTGGCCCTGCTTGGTCCACAGCTCGATCTGCGCCAACGTCTGATTGGTGAAGGAGGCGGACATCACGAAGGACGGATGGCCGGTGGCGCAGCCGAGATTCACCAGGCGGCCTTCGGCGAGCAGAATGATGCGCTTGCCGTCGGCGAACTCGACCTCGTCGACCTGCGGCTTCACATTGTGCCATTTGAGATTGCGCAGGCCGGAGACCTGGATCTCAGAGTCGAAATGGCCGATGTTGCAGACGATGGCGCGGTCCTTCATGGCGCGCATGTGCTCGGTGGTGATGACGTCGACATTGCCGGTCGCGGTGCAGAAGATATCCGCGCGCGACGCGGCGTCTTCCATCGTCGTGACCTCATAGCCTTCCATCGCCGCCTGCAGCGCGCAGATCGGATCGATCTCGGTGACGAGCACGCGGCAGCCGGCGTTGCGCAGCGAGGCGGCCGAGCCCTTGCCCACATCGCCATAGCCGGCGATGCAAGCGACCTTGCCGGCCATCATCACATCGGTCGCGCGGCGGATGCCGTCGACCAGAGATTCGCGGCAACCATAGAGATTGTCGAACTTCGACTTGGTGACCGAATCATTGACGTTGATCGCCGGCCACAGCAGCTTGCCCTCCTTGTGCATCACATAGAGACGATGCACGCCGGTGGTGGTCTCCTCGGTCACGCCCTTGATGGCCTCGGCGTTGCGCTTGTAGAAGCCCGGATTGGCCTTGAGGCGCTTCTTGATCGCGGCGAAGAGGACTTCCTCTTCCTCATTGGTCGCCTTGTCGAGAAAGGCGGTGTCGCCATTCTCGGCGCGGAGGCCCAGGTGGATGAGCAGCGTGGCGTCGCCGCCATCGTCGAGAATCATGTTCGGCGTGCCGCCGTCGCCCCATTCGAAGATGCGATGGGTGTAGTCCCAATAGTCCTCGAGGGTCTCGCCCTTGATGGCGAAGACCGGCGTGCCGGCGGCGGCGATGGCGGCGGCGGCGTGATCCTGCGTCGAATAAATATTGCAGGACGCCCAGCGCACGTCGGCGCCCAGCGCCTTCAGCGTCTCGATCAGCACGGCCGTCTGAATGGTCATATGCAGCGAGCCGGCGACGCGCGCGCCCTTTAGCGGCTGCGACGGGCCATATTCCGCGCGGGTCGCCATGAGGCCGGGCATTTCGGTCTCGGCAATGTTGAGTTCCTTGCGGCCCCAATCGGCGAGGCCGATGTCGGCGACGACATAATCGTTGAAATGCGTGGTCATGACGCTCCCTTCAGGCGTTGTCTCGCCTGTAGGAAGGCGAGCGGGACGGGCTGGCCGCCTATAGCAAGGCGGGGGAGCAGATGCAATAAAGATATAAACAAGTCTTTATGTCAGCTTCAGGCCGGCTTGCGGTCACGCAGGAAGATAAAGGCGCCCAAAGCCGCGATCACGGCGACGATCAGCAGGATCAGCAGCGTCGATTCCTCGAGCCAGGCGATCGCCGGAACGGCGAGGCCGAGCAGCAGGCCGACCAGCGACACGCGCCAAGCGTCCGCGTGAATGCCCGCTGTGAAGGAGCCGAGCGCCAGCACGGTGAGCACTGTGAGCGCGCTGCTGTCGGAATTCATCATCTGCTTCACATCGCCGATGAAGATGAGGCACATTGCGGCGAGGACCGCGCCCCAATGCAGGACCTGGGTGCGCACCAGACGCCATTTCTCCTCGGCGGTCTCCGCCTCCTGCCAGCCGCCGGCGATGCTGATGAGCCCGAAGATCGGAGCGAGCACGATCCAATAGGTCGTCATGCCCTGGCGCGTCACGCTCGTATAGGCGACGCCGAAAAGCGCCAGCAAGAGCATGACGAAATATGGCCATTGCCGCAGAAAGAAGGAGGCGACGCCGTGATGATGCGTCTCGGGAGAAAGGATTTCCGGCGCTCTATGGGTCACTGTGCAGGCTCCGTTTCGACCCGTGTCGGGGAGAGGATGGCCGGCGGCTCCTAGAAATTCCTGATATCGTATCAAATCGCGCTTCGGCCGCCCCGGCACGCTAAACTCAATATAATCGTCGTTCCAGCAAAAGCGAGACGCACATAGCGCGTCCCGCAAAATCGGATCGGCCTTTAGACCGCGACCTTCTGGCAATCGTCGGCGCAGGCCTTGCAGGCGTCGCCGCAAGCCTTGCATTCCGCGATATTCGGGAACTTGTCGCATTCCTTCTTGCAGGCGAAGCAGGCCTCGGCCACGACCTTGGCGAAGGCCGGGGTGAGCGCAGAGCCGACGCCCGAGAGCGACGCCAGAGCCTTGCAGGCGGCGACGACCTCGAAGGTGGATTTGGTGCAGGCGCCCATGCTGGCGTCGTTGGCCGCGAGCGCCTCGAAGCAGTGACGCAGGCATTCCTCGCCAGCGGCGACGCATTTGCTGGTCGACTCGAACAAAGCCTTATATTTGGCGCCGCCGCCATGATGGTGAGCGTGCGGATCTTCGGCCGCCAAAGTCCCCGTGGCGGCGGTTGCGGCGGCCAACGCGCCCATTGCTGTCACAAATTGCCGACGTTCCATGAATCTCCCCCTGAGTTTTAGGAACAACAACAGTTTCAGATTTAAGCTTTTTGGAGCAAGATTCAATCATAACGACCGCTCCGCGAGTAAAAAACGTCGCGAAGCTCTGCCAATGTGACCAATCGGTTACAATGATTCGGCGACACGCCAGCTCGGTCGCAGGAAGATACGGATAGGGAAGATGGCGTTCATTACCAACTTCAACGCGCCGGAGTTTTTCAATTCCCTGATATCTCTGCTCGTTGCGCTGCTGCTCGGCACGCTGATCGGCGCGGAGCGGCAATATCGCCAGCGCACCGCCGGGCTGCGCACCAATGCGCTAGTGGCGCTGGGCGCGGCGGCCTTCGTCGATCTCGGCATGCGCCTCAATGGCAATGTCGGCGCGACACAAGTCCTCGCCTATATCGCCTCTGGCGTCGGCTTTCTCGGCGCCGGCGTCATCATAAAGGACGGCGCCAATATCACCGGCCTCAACACCGCCGCCACAATATGGTGCTCGGCCGTAACCGGCGCCTTCGCTGGCGCGGATCACGCCGCCGAGGCCATATTGATGGCGATCTTCACCCTCGCCGGAAACATGCTGCTGCGACCGCTGGTCCATCTCATCGAGCGCGCGCCGATCGACGAGCGATCGACGGAGGCGATCTACCGCGTGCATGTCACCGTCTCCCAGACACGGCGCGACGAATTGCGCGATCTCATGGTCGAGAAGCTAGAGGCGGCCAATTATCCTGTACGCGAGATCGAGGAATTGGAACGCGGCGATGACGAGGTGGAGCTGGTCGCAATATTGACCTCGACCAGCGTCGACCCGAAAGAGCTTGACGCCGTCGCCGCTGATCTCGAGACGATTCCCGGCGTCGAGCATGCGAGCTGGACGGCGCAGACGAGCGAGTGAAAAAGAGCGAGAGGAAGCTCTCGCTTCCCCTCAGCCCGTCAGCCTTCTGCATAATCCGTCGAGCTGCTCCAGCGTCGTGTAACGGATGCGCAATTCGCCGCTCTCGCCGCGGTGATGAATGGAAACGTAGAGACCGAGCGCATCGGTCAGCAGCTTCTCCATCGCCACCGTATCCGCGTCCTTATCGATGCGCGGCTTGCGGGATTTCGTCTCCAGCTTTCTGTCGGCGTCTTCCTGCTGCGCGAGACGCTCGACGTCGCGAACCGTGAGGCCCTCGTCGACGACACGGCGCGCCACGGCGTCGGGATTGTCGACGGCGAGCAATGCGCGCGCATGGCCGGCGGAGATCGCGCCTTCCGTCACCAGACGCCGGCTCGCCTCGGGAAGATTGAGCAGACGCAGCGTGTTGGCGACGTGAGACCGGCTCTTGCCGATGATCTTGGCGAGATCGGACTGCGAATAGCCGAACTCCTTGCCGAGCCGCTCATAGCCGCGCGCTTCCTCGATCGCATTGAGATCGGCGCGCTGGACATTCTCGATAATGGCCAGCTCGAGCGCCTCGCGATCATCCGCCTCATGCACGATGATCGGCACATCGGCGAGACTGGCGAGCTGGGCGGCGCGCCATCGGCGCTCGCCGGCGATGATCTCATAAGCGTCGGCGACGCCCGGAACCGTGCGCACGACAATCGGCTGAATAATGCCCTTCTCGCGAATGGAGGCGGCGAGATCGGCGAGATCATCCTCGTGGAAGGCGACGCGCGGATTGCGCGGATTGGGCCGCAGAAACTCGATCGGAGCGCGGCGCTGGCCGCGCGCGCGCTCCACCGCCGGCGCTTCCTCGCCCGCGTCTCCGATCAGAGCCGCGAGCCCTCGCCCCAATCTTCTGCGCGTCGCTTCTTCGGCCATTTCGGAATAGGTCCTTCGAATCGAGAGGCGCGCCATTCGCGCGCCGAGAAACCTTGGATCAGGCGGCCCGCAGCTGCTTCTCGCGCTGGATGACCTCCGTCGCGAGCTTCAGATAGGCCTGGCTGCCGCTGCATTTGAGATCATAGAGCAGCACGGGCTTGCCATGCGAGGGCGCCTCGGACACGCGCACATTGCGCGGGATCACCGTCTCATAGACCTTATCGCCCATGAAGCGCCGGACATCGGCGACGACCTGGGTCGCGAGATTATTGCGCGGATCGAACATGGTCAGCACAATGCCATGGATCGACAGCCGCGGATTGAGCGAGCGCTTGACCTGATCGACCGTCGACAGCAGCTGCGACAGACCTTCGAGCGCGAAGAACTCGCATTGCAACGGCACCAGCACGGCGTCCGCGCAAGCGAGGGCGTTGATGGTCAGCAGATTGAGCGACGGCGGGCAGTCGATCAGCACATAGGTGAAGGCCAGCGCCTCGCCATGGCGCTCGGCTGCGATCATCTCGGCGACGGCGCGCTTCAGGCGGAAGGCGCGGTCCTTGTCGCCGGCGATCTCGAGCTCGACGCCGAGCAGATCGAGGGTGGACGGCGCGATTGAAAGCCGCGGCACGGCGGTCGCAACGATCGCCTCGGCGAGGCTGCTCTCGGCGAGCAGCACGTCATAAGTGGAGATTCGGCGCGACTTACGGTCGACGCCGAGCCCGGTCGAGGCGTTGCCCTGCGGATCGAGATCGATGACGAGAACGGTCTCGCCCACCGCAGCCAGGGCCGTGCCGAGATTAATGGCCGTCGTCGTCTTGCCGACGCCGCCTTTTTGATTGGCGAGGACGAGGATGCGGGGCTGAGGAACGTCGGTCACGTCAAGCTCCAAAATCCCGCGCGAGGGCGATAATACGGCCGGACGAATGAGTGCGGCTCTGCAATGTCCAGATCTGGAAACTATCCGCGGCGCTCGAGCCGGTCAATTCAGTGGCCCAGTCTTCACCCTTTAAAAACACGCCTTTGACGTTTTTCAACAGAAGTTCGTGCGCCCATTCGATCAGCTGCGGCATTGGCGCGAGTGCGCGGGCGGTCACGCCGGTCACAGGATCGGCGATCAGCGGCAGCACATTTTCGATTCGGCCGACGTGGATTTCTGCGGCGGCCCCTGTTTCACGTGAAACAGCGCGCAAAAACGCCGCCTTGCGTTGATCGCTCTCGATCAGATGAACCTTCGCGCCGGCATGGTCCTTCAAGCAGATCGCCAGAACCATGCCGGGAAAGCCGGCGCCCGAGCCGAGATCGACCCAGCTCTCGAGGCTCGGAAAAAATTCGCGAATCTGCGCCGAATCGGCGAAATGCCGTGTCCATAGCTCATCCAATGTGCTCTCGGCGACGAGATTGATGGACTTCTGCCATTTACGCAGCAGTGATTCGTAAATCTCCAGCTCGCGAATATAAGGCTGCAGCGACGGCGCAATCTGCAGCGCTCGGTCTCGATCGCTGACGCGATCCTTTCCCTTCCCGGCCATATTACTGTTCACCCACGCCGCGCTCGCGCCGCCAAAAGCGTGAGGGCGGCAGGAGTGACGCCCTCTATGCGCTGGGCCTGGCCGAGCGTGCGCGGACGCAGCGCCGACAGCTTGGCGCAAAGCTCCGCGGAGAGCCCGCCGATCTCCCGATAATCGAGAGTCGTGGGCAGAGCCAGCTGCTCATCCCGGCGATAGGATTCGATATCGGCGCTCTGCCGATCGAGATAGACGGCGTAGCGTGCGTCGGTCTCGACACGCGCAGACGTCTCCGCATCGATCTCGCCGAGCTCTGGCCAGATCGCCGCGAGGCGCGGCAGATCGATCTCGGGGAAGGACAGCAGAGCATAGGCGCTGCGTCGCTGCCCGTCCTGATTAATGGGGAGGCCGACCCGCGCCGCCGCGGCGGAGGTCAAGGACAATTGCTGCAGCAGCGCGCGGGCGCGGACGAGCTTCTCCATCCTGTCCCGATGCGCCAGCTCGCGCTCGCGTCCGACGCAGCCGATCTCCAGCCCCTTGCCGGTCAGGCGCTCATCGGCATTGTCGGAGCGCAGCGACAGACGATATTCGGCGCGCGAGGTGAACATGCGATAAGGCTCGCTGACCCCGCGCGTGACAAGATCGTCGATCATCACGCCGAGATAGGCCTCGGCGCGATCGAAAACGCTCGCTTCGGCGCCGCCGGCCCGCGCGGCTGCGTTGAGCCCGGCGACGAGGCCCTGCGCCGCCGCTTCCTCATAGCCGGTTGTTCCATTGATCTGGCCAGCGAAAAACAGCCCTCTCACGCTCTTCGTCTCCAACGTGGCGTCGAGCTCGCGCGGATCGACGAAATCATATTCGATCGCATAGCCGGGCCGGAGAATCTGCGTCTTCTCCAACCCTTCGATCTTCTGGATGAAAGCGTGCTGGACCTCCTCGGGCAGTGAGGTCGAGACGCCATTGGGATAGACGGTGTCGTCGTCGAGACCTTCCGGCTCGAGGAAAATCTGATGCGCGTCGCGATCGCCGAAGCGCGTGACCTTATCCTCGATCGAGGGGCAGTAGCGCGGACCTGGCCCCGAGATGGCGCCACTACGCATGGGCGAATGCTCGAGATTATCGAGAATGACCTTATGCGCGGCGGCATTGGTGCGGGTGATGTGGCAATTGATCTGCGGATTGACGATCGAACGGGTGAGATAAGAGAACGGCTCGGGGATCTCATCGCCGCGTTGCTCCTCGAGCCGCGCCCAATCGATCATGCGGCCATCGAGCCGTGGTGGCGTGCCAGTCTTCAACCGCCGCGTGGCAAAGCCGATGCGGCGCAAATCCTCCGCGAGGCCGATCGATGGATTTTCGCCCATTCGCCCGGCGGAATAGCGCGTCGCGCCAATGTGAATCACGCCATTGAGGAAGGTCCCGGTGGTCAGAACCACCGCGCCCGCGGCGAGCGTCTCTCCGTCCAGAGCCACGCCGACAACACGGCCCTGCGCCAACACGAGACTTTCCGCTGAACCCTCCACGACCTCGAGATTCGGCGTCGCGGCGATTGCCGCCTGCATCGCCTCGCGATAGAGCTTGCGATCCGCCTGCGCGCGCGGACCGCGCACGGCAGGGCCTTTGGAACGATTGAGCAGCCGAAATTGAATGCCGGCGGCGTCGGCGACACGGCCCATGAGCCCGTCGAGCGCATCGATCTCGCGGACCAGCTGGCCCTTGCCGAGCCCGCCGATCGCCGGATTGCAGGACATTGCGCCGATCGTCGCGCGCGAATGGGTCACGAGCGCCGTGCGCGCGCCACGCCGCGCAGCCGCCGCGGCGGCCTCGCAGCCGGCATGGCCGCCGCCGATCACGATCACGTCATAGGCCGGTCGGCTCAATTTCCTATCCTCGATCCTGTTTCACGTGAAACTATTTGCCGATGCAGAATTGCGAGAAAATCGCATCCAGCACCTCCTCCACATCGACGGCGCCGACAATACGACCGAGCGCCCGGCCTGCGACTCGAAGGTCGTCTGCGACGAATTCGAGCGCCTTGCCGGAATCGAGACTGGCCTCGATCGCCATTTTCGCCTCCTGAATGAGCCGCCTATGCCGCTCACGCGTGAGAAGCGCCGTCGAGCCGTCGCCCAGACGTCGCTTCGCGCGACCCGCAATTTCCTCCAGAAGTCCGTCTATTCCAAACCCCGTTCGAGCGGAAATTGCAAGATTATCTGATGTGCAATCTAGAAAATCCGCCTTGGTTGCGACACGGATCAGCTCTGCGGCGCCCAAAGACTCCAATTGCGGCGTCTCCCGACCCCCTTCCGAGAGCCACAATAGTAGATCGGCTTCGCCGATTCTGGCCCGCGTCCGCGCGACGCCGATGCGCTCGATCTCATCCTCCGCCTCGCGAAGGCCGGCCGTGTCCACCAATGTGATCGGCATGCCGCCGAGATCGAGATGAACCTCGATCATGTCGCGCGTCGTTCCCGGAATGGCGGAGACGATCGCCACCTCGCGCCGGGCCAGCGCATTGAGCAGCGTCGATTTGCCGGAATTGGGCGGGCCGAGCAGCAAAACCACGAAGCCGTCCCGGAGCCGTTCGCTGGCTTCACTCGCCGTCAGCGCCCCGGCCATTTCGGCGATCACGGGCTCGAGCAAGGGGCGAAGCGCCGTCGCCGGCTCGAAGACATCCCCCTCATCGGAAAAATCCAGCTCCGCCTCGACCAGAGCCAGAGCCCGAATCAGCCACTCGCGCCAGCCTTCGACTCTTTTGCGCAGAGCCCCGCCGAGCGCCCGTATCGCCTGACGGCGTTGGAATTCTGTCTCGGCATCGATGAGATCGGCGAGCCCTTCGACCTGCGACAAATCCATTTTGCCATTGGCGAGGCTGCGCCGCGCAAATTCCCCCGGCTCCGCCTCACGCAGGCCGGGAAAGCCGCTCAGAACGCCGAGCAGCGCGCGCGCCACAGCGCGGCCGCCATGAATTTGCAGCTCGGCGTAATCCTCGCCAGTCGGCGAATTCGGCGCCGGAAAATAGAGCGCGAGACCGCGGTCGAGCGGCTCGTCCGCGCCCGGCGCGCGCAGCGTCACATAATGGGCGAAGCGCGGCTGAGGCGTGAGCGCGGCCAAAACCTCGAGCACACGCCCGACCGACGGACCGGAGAGACGAATGACCGCGATTGCGGCGCGGCCGGCGCCGGAGGCCGAGGCGAAGATCGTGTCGCTGGACATGATCCTGATGCTCTACTCGAATTTCTCGACCCGAGAAAGAATGTGGCTCACCATGAGCCGATGCGCCATTCCGAGCAGCAATGACAATCTCGCTACCGCTCGAGCTCTATAGAGCCGGCGAGGCGCTGACGATAGAAGGGGATGACGCTGCGATGCGGGAATTGGACGATCAGCGCCGCCGGCGCGCCATCGAGGCCGCGGAACAACGACTTTTTCGCCGGCCACAGTGATTAATAGAGGCCCATCGGCCTTCAGCTCACGCGCGATGCCGACGATGCTTCAGACATTGGCGATACCCTCGAACGCGCTCTCCTCGCGAATTCACATCGCCGGCGCGTCCGAGGGCGCCGGATCAGGTGTTCATCGAATCGAAGAAGCTGGCGTTGCCCTTGGGCGTCTCGCGCAGCTTGCCGAGCAGGAACTCGATCGCGTCCACCGTGCCCATCGGATTGAGGATGCGGCGCAGCACATACATCTTCTTGAGAATATCCGACGGCACCAGCAGCTCCTCCTTGCGGGTGCCGGAGCGGGTGATGTCGATGGCCGGGAACACGCGCTTGTCGGAGACCTTGCGGTCGAGAATGATCTCCGAATTGCCCGTGCCCTTGAATTCCTCGAAGATCACCTCGTCCATGCGCGAGCCGGTGTCGATCAGCGCGGTGGCGATGATGGTCAGCGAGCCGCCCTCCTCGATATTGCGCGCGGCGCCGAAGAAGCGCTTCGGCCGCTGTAGAGCATTGGCGTCCACGCCGCCGGTCAGCACCTTGCCGGAGGACGGCACCACAGTGTTATAGGCGCGGCCGAGGCGGGTGATCGAATCGAGCAAAATCACCACGTCGCGGCGATGCTCGACCAGGCGCTTGGCCTTCTCGATGACCATCTCCGCGACCTGAACGTGACGCACGGCCGGCTCGTCGAAAGTCGAGGACACGACCTCGCCCTTCACGGAGCGCTGCATATCGGTCACTTCCTCCGGGCGCTCGTCGATCAAGAGAACGATCAGATAGCACTCGGGATGATTTGTGGTGATCGACTGCGCGATATTCTGCAGCAGCACGGTCTTGCCGGTGCGCGGCGGCGCGACGACCAGAGCGCGCTGGCCCTTGCCGATCGGCGCGACGAGATCGATGACGCGGGCGGAAAGATCCTTGCGCGTCGGATCGTCGATCTCGAGCTTCAAGCGCTCGTCGGGATAGAGCGGCGTCAGATTGTCGAAGGGGACCTTGTGCCGCACCTTCTCCGGGTCTTCGAAATTGATCGAATTGACCTTGAGAAGCGCGAAATAGCGCTCGCCCTCCTTGGGACTGCGGATCATGCCCTCGACGGTGTCGCCGGTGCGCAGGCCGAAGCGCCTGATCTGCGAGGGCGACACATAGATATCGTCCGGGCCGGCGAGATAATTGGCGTCCGGCGAACGCAGGAAGCCGAAGCCATCCTGCAGCACCTCGACGACGCCTTCGCCGACGATCTCGACGTCGCGACCGGCGAATTGCTTCAATATTGCGAAGAGCAGTTCCTGGCGCCGCATGAGCGACGCGCCCTCGACCTCATGCTCCTCGGCGAAGGCGAGAAGCTCGGCGGCCGATTTGGACTTCAGGTCCTGAAGCTTGATTTCCCCCATTTGGGACAATCCTCGACGATATTCGGATGAAACTTGGCCTAGGGCGGCGGGGTGGGCAGATAAGGAAGCGGGAGACGATGCCCCGGTGAGCCGGTATGGATCCGGCTGTCGTGCGAAACGACGATCTGCCTTTAGGTGAGCAAGTCAGCAATTAATCCTTTTCGGGCGGAAACGCAAGCCATCCGCCCGAAGCTCATGACAATTCCGTGAAAGACGGGGAAAATTCCCTTCCTCAGAACGGCTTGACGATCACCAGAATGACGATGCCGATCATCAGCAGAGTCGGAACCTCATTGATGAAGCGGAAGAATTTCGCCGGCCGGCGATTCTCGTCGCGCTCGAACGCCTTTTGCGTGACGCCGAAATAGAAGTGGACGCCGGTCAGAAGGACGACCAGCGCCAGTTTGGCGTGCAGCCATCCAGCTCCGTGGAAGGACCCGAAATAGATCAGCGACAAGCCAGCGAGCCAGGCGACGATCATCATCGGCGCCATGATGTAGAGCGCCAACCGGCGCTCCATCTTCTTGAACAATGCGGAGGGCGCGCCCTGCCCCACTTCCGTATGATAGACGAACAGCCGCGGTAGATAGAGCAGCCCGGCCATCCAGCCGATCACCGCGATCACATGCACAGCTTTGATCCAGAGATACATGGCTCTAATTTCCTGTTCCGCGAATACGCTCGATCAATTGCGAGACATGCTCTAACGGGGTCTCCGGCAAAACGCCGTGACCCAGATTGAAAATATGCGGACGTCCGGCAAAGCTCCGCAAGATCGAATCGATCTCGCGATCGAGCGCCGGCCCGCCGGCGAGCAGGGCGAGAGGATCGAGATTTCCCTGCAGCGCCGGGCCAGCCGGGATCTCCTTCACCGCCCAGTCGGGATCGATGGCCGTGTCCAGTCCCAACGCATCGGCGCCGAGCGTTCCGGCGAGACGGGGCAGATGCGTCGCGCCGCCGCGCGGGAAGGCGATGATCGGCACGCCGGGCCGGGCGGCCTTCACCGCCGCGATGATCTTCCGCAACGGCTCCGCGACCCAGCGCTCGAACTCGTGAGCCGGCAGCACGCCGGCCCAGCTGTCGAAAAGCTGCAAGACCTCGACGCCGGCGTCGATCTGCCGAATGAGATAGGCGGTGGAGGCCTCGACCAGAATGTCGATGAGCCGCGCGAAAGCCTCCGGCCGCCGATAGGCGAAGAGGCGGGCCGGCGCCTGATCCGGCGTGCCGCGGCCGGCGATCATATAGCTCGCCACCGTCCAGGGCGCGCCGCAAAAGCCGATGAAAGTCACGGATTTCGGCAGCTCGCCTTTCACCCGGTCGATCGTCTCGAAGACCGGCGAGAGCTTGCCGAGATCGAAACTCTCCGCGAGCGCGTCTATGTCGCGGTCGCTCTCCAGCGGGATCAGCCGCGGCCCATGCCCTGTCTCGAACCAGACCTTCTGCCCCAGCGCGTCCGGCACGACCAGAATATCGCTGAACAGGATCGCCGCATCGAAGCCGAAACGCTCGATCGGCTGCAGAGTGATGCGCGCCGCCGTCTGCGGATTGTAGCAAGTGTCGAGAAAGCTGCCGGCTTTGGCGCGCAGCTCCTGATATTCCGGCAGATAGCGACCGGCTTGTCGCATCAGCCAGATCGGCGGCACGGCGCGTGCTTCTCCGCCCAGAACGGCGAGGAGAGGCTTGAGATCACCCATTTCGCTTATTGCTCCGGCAGCATCGGGGACGAAAAGGGACGCTCTGCGTTCCCTCCGGCTTTGGAGCTAACCCAAAACGACACAAAAAGAAAATTCAATCTTTAAGAGATTTTTTTGATTTTATTGGCGGTTCATTAACGAAGGTTAATTTTCGTCAACCTTTTGTCCACACCTTACGTATCGTGACCTATGCTGTAGAGCCTTTTGCGCCCCCACTGTGGACAGATCGGTAAATGAAACATTAACAGCGGCTTGCCGACATCCGCCCACAAGCTCTGCCGTGGATGGCGGAGAATCTCCCGCTGCAATGGCCTAGCATCCGCTTTTCCCCACCCGTTTCGACGCCTGTTGATCGCTGGGCTACGTTATGCGCAGCTGTGCACATGCCCGGTCCGCCGGCGCTCACTTTTCCCCATAATGCCCACGACCACGTCCGGCCTGTGGGAATCGATCGGAGGGAGGTTCGACTGCCGCAGGATCGCCCCAGCGCCTTCTGGCGTCTCGCCGAGCCGCTGATTCTCGCCTCCAAGAGCAAAGGCCGGCGCATGGCGCTGGAGCAGACCGGCGCGCCTTTTCTCATTCACCCGGCCGAGATCGACGAGCGCGCAGTGGAAGCCGAGGTCATCGCCGCCGGTGGCGACGCGGACGCTGTCGCGGCGCGATTGGCCGGCGACAAGGCGAAGCGTGTCTCTCTGGCGCGGCCGGGCGCTCTCGTCCTCGGCGCGGATCAGGTGGCGAGCTGCGATGGACGCCGATTCGGCAAGCCGGCGACTGCCGCCGCCGCCGGCGAGCAGCTGCGCTTCCTCTCCGGGCGGACGCATCGTCTGCATTCGGCGGTCGCCCTCGCCCGCGACGGCGCCATAATCTTCGAGACCGTCGCCCATGCCGATCTGACGATGCGCGCTTTCTCGGATGATTTTCTCGCCCGCTATCTCGAGCTCGTGGCCGAGGAAGCGACGACCAGCGCCGGCGCCTATCAGATAGAAGGTCTCGGCGTTCATCTCTTCGAGCGCCTAATCGGCGATCATTGGACCATTATCGGAATGCCGCTGCTGCCGGTGCTGGAGGCGCTTCGCCGTGAGGGAGCGATTCTGTCATGAGCGGCGACGCCCCGTCCCGCCCTCTGGTCATCGGCCTTACCGGCTCGATCGGCATGGGCAAATCGACGACGGCCGATCTTTTCCGCGCCGAGGGCGTCCCCGTCTATGATTCCGATCGCGCCGTGCACGAGCTCTATCGCGGCCCGGCGGCGGCGCAGATCGAGGAGCTGTTCCCGGGCGTCACGGTGGATGGCGTCGTCGATCGCGCCCGCCTCGCCGCCCGCGTGCTCGGCGACGGGGAGGCGCTGCGCCGTCTCGAGGCGCTGGTGCATCCGCTCGTCGCCATCGGCCGCGACGAATTTCTCGAGAATTGCCGCCGCGCGGGCGAGCCTCTCGTCGTCTTCGATATTCCGCTGCTCTTCGAGATCGGCGCGCAAAAGGATGTCGACGCCGTCGTCGTCGTCTCCGCCCCGGCGGATATTCAGCGCGCGCGCGTGCTGGCGCGGCCGGGCATGACGGAGGAAAAATTCGCCGCCATACTCGCCGAGCAGATTCCCGACGCGCAAAAGCGCGCCGGCGCCGATTTCGTGGTGCATAGCGAGCGCGGCCTGGATTCCGCTCGGCAGGAAGTTCGGCTAATCCTCGAGGAGCTGGCGCGACGAAAGCCGTCGCGCTGATCCGATCGAGAGAGGCTGCCGATGCGTGAGATCGTCTTCGACACGGAGACGACCGGTCTCGACCCGACCAAGGGCCATCGCATCGTCGAGATCGGCGCGGTGGAGATTTCCAATCTCATCCCGACCGGCCGCACTTTCCATTTCTATCTCGATCCAGAACGCGACATGCCGGAGGAGGCGTTTCGCGTCCATGGCCTCTCCTCGGCCTTTCTCACTGGGCAGAAGAAGTTCCGCGAGATCGCCGACAGCTTTCTGGAATTCGTCGAGGACGCCAATCTCGTCGCGCATAACGCCGAATTCGACATGCGCTTCGTCAATTTCGAGCTCGGCCTGCTCGGAAAGGCGGCGATTCCTTTCGATCGCGTCGTCGACACGCTGACCATCGCGCGCCGTCGGCATCCGGGCGCCTCCAATACTCTGGATGCGCTCTGCCAGCGCTATGGCGTCGATCTCACGCGCCGCGACAAGCATGGCGCTCTGCTCGACGCCGGCCTGCTCGCGGAAGTCTATGCGGAGCTGATGGGCGGCCGCCAAACGGCGCTCATTCTGCAAGCGGACGCCGCGACTCTGGCGGAGGAGAATGGCGGCGAGTTTTTGCGTAGCCGGCCGCAAAAGCTGGCGCCGCTGCTCACAGAGGCGGAGCGCGCCGCGCATGAGGCCTTTATCGCCAAGCTGGGCAAGGAGCCGATGTGGCTGCGCTATCTCGCGCAGCCGGAGACGGCCGAGCCGGCCATCGAGTCGCCGATGGAGAAGCGAGCCTGACGGCTCGCTCTCGCGAAGGTCAGTTGGCGTTGGCCGGAGCCTGCTGCGCCTGGGCCGCGCGCTGCTGATAGAGCGCGAAAAAGTCGATCGGATCGATATAGAGGGGCGGGAAGCCGCCATTGCGCGTGGCGTCGGCGACGACCTGGCGCAGGAAGGGGAACAGCAGGCGCGGGCATTCGATCATCACGATGGGATGAATCTGCTCGGCCGGAATGTTCAGCAGGCGGAACACGCCGCCGTAATCGACCTCGAGCTTGAACAGCACTTCCTCGCTCTCGGTGGCCGAGGCTTCCAACGTCACCGAGACCTCGAAATCCTCTTGCGAAATCTGGCGCGCGTTGACATTGACCTGAATGCCGATCTCCGGCGGATTCTGGCGCGGCTGCAGCGAACGCGGCGCATTGGGATTCTCGAAGGAGAGATCCTTCACATATTGCACGAGCACGTTGAGCGCCGGGGCGCCGGTCGGGCCGGAGCCGTTTCCATTCGTATCGGTCATCGTCGAACTCCCTGCCGATTTCGGCTCCCGACAGGCGCGACGGTATGGCGGCGCCTGTCACGGCGCCCGCCTAACACGTCCCCTTGCCTGCGACAACGGATTTGACGCCGATCAGACAACTTTGGCGGGAGGGGCGCGGCGCGCGCGCACGCGGCGCTTTGGGCCTTCATCGACAATGGCTTTCCACTCGCCCGGGGAAAGATCGATGGTCTGCGGACCCTGCCGCTCGGTCTTGCCGCGAATGCGATCGGCGACCTGCGCGCGGATCGACGGCGACTTCAGCGCCAGGCCGACGAGATCAGAGGCGAAGCCGGGCAGGATGAGCAGCAGCGAGCCGACCGCCTCGAGCCCGCCCTCGAGCAGGGCGACGCCGGATTTCAGCTCCTCGCGCGGCTGGCCGACGCGGCTGCGCAGATAGACGAACAGCCGCTTGACGTCGGCGAGGCCGAGCAGCGTCGTGCCGACGCCGAGAGCCACGGCCGCCATCACGCCGAGAAATTGCACGACGAGCACGAAGGCCAGGATCTCGACGAAGAGCCAGCCTGTCAGCACATAGGCGACGAGTTTCGACTTGTTCACCTCGGCGCGCCCTCCGTTCCCGCCATGAGAAACCCCGGCGAGGGGTTGATTCGTGACATCTGGGACGCGACATGATACCGGACAATCCCTGCGACCGGGAGACGCCCTTTGTCGGGATCCGATTTCGACCCATCCATCTTGGTCTTCGCCGCGCTCGCGGCTTTCGTCGTCTGGAAATTGTGGTCGGTCCTCGGCGTGCGCGTCGATCGCGAAGGCCCGGCCTCCGATCGCGCCGGCCCCGCCCGGCGGATCGGCCCGGCTGCTCCGGCCCCGCAAGGCTCCGCTTTCGCGCCGTCGCCCGCCAATGGCGCGCTGGACGCCGACCGCTGGAAAGGCCTCGCCGAATCGGGCAGCAATGGCTGGCGCGGCCTGGACCAGATCGCCGCCTCCGATCGCGGCTTCTCCGGCCCGGCCTTCGTCGAGGGCGCCAAGAAAGCCTATGAGATGATCGTCCAGGCCTTCGCCAGGGGCGACCGCGACACGCTGCGCAATCTCCTCTCGACCGAGGTTTTCGACAGCTTCTCCGGCGAAATCGCCGGGCGCGAGCAGCGCGGCGAGACGGCCGAGGCACATGTCGTCTCCATCGATTCCGCCACGGTGGAGGACGCCAAGGTCGAGCTGCGCAAGGCGCAGATCACCATTCGTTTCGTCGCCAAGCTCCAATCGGTCCGCCGCGACAGCGCAGGCGCCGCGATCGAGGGCGAGTCGGATCGGCCGCTCGAGATCGTCGACCTTTGGACTTTCGCGCGTGATGTCGCCTCGCGTGATCCGAATTGGAAGCTCGTGGCCACCGAAACGGCTCATTAGGCGGATCTCGAGTGGCGTCCGTCGATCTCGATCCAATCGGTTTCGATTCGATCGACGCCATTTTTCGGGACGATCTCGGCGCGGCCTTTCGCGTCTTTCGCCGCTCGGCCGAAATCATCCTCTCCGCCGCGCAGCCGCTCCGCCCGGCTCTGCCGGCCGATGAAGCGCAGGTCCGCGTCTGCCGCATCGCCGCGGGCATGGATGCGGCGAGCCTCTCCCAAGATGCGGCGCTCGATTTTTTCGCCGCCAATTTCCGTCCTTTTCGACTGCGCGGGCCGGGATTCGTCACCGCCTATTACGAGCCGGTGATCGAGGCGCGCGAGGCTCCCGACGCGCAATTCCGCACGCCCGTCCCGGCCCGTCCGGCCGATCTCGTCACCTTGAACGAGACGCCCATCCGCGGCGAGGCGGGCGAGCCGCTCACCTCCGCCCGGCGGCGGGCCGACGGCGGCCTCGAGCCTTATCCCGATCGCCGCGCCTTGGAGGAAGGCCCGCCGGAGCTGCGGCCGCGGCCGATCGCCTATGTTCGCGATCGGGTCGAGCTGTTTCTCATTCAGGTGCAGGGCTCGGCGCGGCTGCGCTTTCCCGATGGGCGGGAATTGCCGCTCACCTATGATGGCCGCAATGGCCGTCCCTATACGTCGATCGGCCGCCTGCTCATCGAGCGCGGGCTCGTTCCGCAAAGCGAAATGTCGCTCGAGCGCTTGAAGACGGAAATCCGCGCCCTCGGCCAGGAAGACGGCGCGCCCGGCGCCCGGCTGATGCAGGAGAACCGCTCCTATGTCTTCTTCCGCGCCGATTCCTCGCCGGAGCGGCGCGACGGTCCCATAGGCGGCGAGGGTTGCGCGCTGACGCCGCTGCGCTCCATCGCTGTCGATCGCTCGCTGTGGAGCTATGGCCTGCCCTTTTTCATCAGCGCAACGCTGCCCTGGCGCAGCGCGGCGGCGGAGCCCTTCGCCCGGCTGATGATCGCGCAGGACACGGGCTCGGCGATTCTCGGACCCGCGCGCGCCGATCTCTTCTTCGGGGCCGGGGACGAAGCCGGGGCGCTCGCCGGGCTCGTGCGCCACAAGGCGGATTTCACCGTGCTGCTGCCGCGAGGAGCGGGCGGCGATGAGTGATCCGCCGCGCGAATCGCGTCGCTCGCGTTTTCTGTCCCGTGAAGAGATCGAGCTGTGGAACAAGGTGACGGCCGATGTGCGGCCGTCGCGCGGTCGTCGTCGCCGCCCGCCGGAGGAGCAGCCGATCGAGGCCGGCGAGCCGAAGAAAGCCGCCGCCGCGCCTCCTCCGACGCCCGCTCCGGCGGAGAAAAAGCCGCGGCCCCGTCCGGCCGCGCCGCCGGCGGAAATCGATCACCGCACGCGCACGAAATTGCGTCGCGGCCGGCTCGAGGTGGAGGCCAAGCTCGATCTCCACGGCCTGCGTCAGGCCGAGGCGCAGACGGCGCTCTATGATTTTCTGCGCCGCGCCCAGGCCGCAGGCGCGCGCATGGCGATCGTGGTGACGGGCAAGGGCGTGCGCAGCGAGGAAGGCGGCGTGTTGCGTCGGCTCGTGCCCCTATGGCTGAGCGCCCCGGCCATGCGCGATCTCGTGGTCGGCTTCGGCGAGGCGGCCCGCAATCACGGCGGCGAAGGCGCGCTCTATGTGCAGATCAGGCGTCCGCGCGGAGCGAAATAACGAAAGTCTCGCGTCGGATGAAACATCGATCCCTCACCCTGAGGAGCCCGCGAAGCGGGCGTCTCGAAGGGTCGCCGCCGCGTGGCGCTGGATCGTCCTTCGAGGCTTTTTGCGTGCCGCAAAAAGCCTCGAAGGACGAGGGGATTGCTCACTTGATTCCGTAGAATTTCGTCGCGAAGGACCATTTGGGCGCGCGAATCGGGCGCTCGCCTTCGGCCGGCAGTATCTGCAGCATTCGCGTCGAATCCTTCACGAAATCGGCGGCCTTGGCCTGGCCGGCGATGGCCGCCGGCACATCCGGCAGATCGACGATCTGCAAGGGCGCGTCGCTCAATATGGCCACCACCATGCCGACGCCCGTCGGCGGCGAGGCGACGAAGCGATAGGCGGATTTGCCGCCGGCGTCCGGCAGCGTCATCGACTGGCCGGCCTTCAGAAAATTGGCCTTCTCATCGACGCCGGCGGGGTCCGCCAAAGTCACCATATTGGGGAAGATCTGCGCCAGCTTTCCCTGCGCGTCGACATCGACCAATATCACATAGCCGGGCTTTTCCGCCGTCACGCGAAAGCTCATCGGCGCGCCGAGCGCGAACTCCTCCTGCGGCAGCACCTCGATCCGCACGCCGGCGCCGGCGGCTTTGGCCGGCTCCTTGGGGATCGCCGGCGCTTGCGTCTGCAGCGACGGCGCGGCCTCCGCCGGCGGATCGTCGATGATGCGCACCGAGCGCGTCTTATCCTGCGGCTCGGCGAGCGCGACGCTCGCGACGCAGCAGAGAAGCGGGAGACAAGGACGCCGCATCATTCTCTCCTCCTTTTCAACGCGCGGTGAAAATGCCGACTGTGCCGAGCTGCGCCTCGCCGTTCGAAAATTGCGCGACGATATCGATGACCTTGGCCGGATTGCGCAGCCGATCGAGCTGCCGCAGCGCCTGCTCGAGCTGCGGCATGGGCCGAGTCGAGGCGATGGCGACGATCTGATCGGCGCCGAAGGGCTCGCCCGCGACCACGCTCAGCCGATAGTCGGAAGATTGCACGACGGGCGGGTCGGAGGCGAGCGGATAGAGCAATTGCAGCACGCCGTCGCCGGTGAGATCGAACAGCAGCAGATTGCGGCCGGCGACTCCGCCTATGGTGATCTCGACGCGCTCGCCCTTGCGCCGCAGCCCTTCGGGCGCGACGCGCATCGGCAGCGGCCCTTTGCCGGCGACGAGCTTCAGCCAGCGCACGGTGGCGGCGCGATCGATCAGAACGTCGAGCTCATGCGCATCGACATTATGCGCCAGCACATCGCCGCCGGAGAGCGCGTCGCGGCTCGCCGCATCCCAGATGATATCAGCCGCCGCATCGGCGCCGACGAGCACGAAAGGCGCATGGGCGCCGGCGCCCATTCCGCGCTCGGCGGCCGCGCCGCGCAGAGCGAGGCGGATCGGCTCCTTGGGTCGCGGCGGCAGAGCGGCGGGCCTTGCCGGCGGCAGGCTCTGGCCAGGCCCGATCGCCATGGATTTGGGCGTCAGCGGCGTGATCGTCAGCCCGCCGCCGCCGGAGGAAGCCGCCGCCTCTTCCTCTTCCGCTGGCGATCCGCCCACGGCCTGCACGCCGACGCCGCGCCCGAGCTGCGCGATCAAATCCCTCGAGGCGTCGAGCCCTCGCGGCGCGATGACGGCGATGCTCTGACGCTGATCGCTGAGCTGATAGGCGAGCCCTCCGACATAGGCGATGAGCTCCTCCGTCGTGACAGCGCCGTCGCCATCGGCGTCCGCCGCGCCCTCGAGCGCGCGCGCCACGGCATAGCTCAGCGCGCCGCGCTGGCCGACGCCGGCAATCTCCAGCTCGGGCGCTTTGGATTGCGCATCCGCCGCCATCAGCACGACCGAGCGTGCGAAATCCCGTGGCGCGATCTTCGTCGTGGCGCCGGAAGCGCCTTCACTAAGCGAGCGATAGACGAGCTTCGCCGCGCGTGGATCGACCTCGCGCGCGAGGCCGTCGCCGAAGGAAGCGTCGGCGATGAGAAAGACGCGCGCGCCTTTCTTTTCGAAAGCGTCGATCATGGAATCGAGCTCGGCGCGCGCGATTTTCTCGCCATTGTCGCGCGCCTGTCTCGGATCGAATTTCGGCAGCAGCAGAATAGGCGCGTTCTTCTGCGCGCCATAGCCGGCGAAGGTCAGGAAGATCGTATCGCCTTTTTGCGCGCGCCCTAGCATGGCGTCCAGCGCGCGCATTACCGGGGCGCGCTCCGCTCTGTCGATGAATGTCACAATGTCGCGCGCGCCGCGTCCGCGCAGGCTCGCCTCGAGATCGTGCGCATCGGCGACGGCGCCGCGCAAGGGCGGCGCATGCTCATAATGATCGACGCCGATGAGAATGGCGCGCGTCTCGGCCGATGCGGCGTTCGCGAAAAGACCGAGCATAGCGCAAGAGATTGCGAGCGCTCCGCCGACGCTCCGTCGCAGAACAAATGATAGGCCTTTGCGCTGCATTCTCCCTCTCCCCGCAAGCGGGGCGAGGGCCGGCGCGAGTTGCTCGGGGCGCTGGCCAAAAACGCAAAACGCCCCGAGCCCCTCATCCTCACCTTCTCCCCGTGAACGGGGAGAAGGAAGGCGGCGAAGGCGGCGCGACGCGATCAGCTGCACAGCGCAGGAAAAATAAGGAAAAGCGATCATGCGCGCGAGGGATCTCGAATGACGCAAAAGGCCCGAACAAGCGAGGCGAGACTATCATTCGCGCCTCCGCGCCGGCAAGCGCGGGGAAAAGCGCTCGCGCGCGCGGTCGTCGCGCGAATGCAGCCGTCTCGTGAGAGGCTTCGGCGCTTCGCCACGGAAAAGCCGCCGATCCGCCCGCGCCCCGCGGCGGCCGCGTCACATTTGGGAAGGAGATTTCGAACATGCTCCGCTTGCTCATTCTCCCCCTCACGCCGCGCTTCATCGTCCTCACCCTCAGCGTCGCGGGCTTTCTCCTCTGCGCCATAGCGACCGAGGGCGATCTGTCGAGCGCCTTCTTTCCGGCGGCGCTCGCCTGCGCCGCGCTCTGTGCGCTCGGCGCGCATGATCTGCTGCAGCGCGAGCATGCGATTTTGCGCGCCTATCCCATTTCCGCGCATCTGCGCTTTTTGCTCGAGCATGTGCGGCCGGAGCTGCGGCAATATTTCTTCGAGGACAATAAGGACGGCCGTCCGTTCAGCCGCGACAAGCGCGCCATTGTCTATCAGCGCGCCAAGATGAACATAGACAAAAGGCCCTTCGGCACGGAAATCGACGTCTATGCGGAAGGCTTCGAATGGCTGCGCCATTCGATCGCGGCGCGGCCGGTCTCGCATAAGCATTTTCGCACGCGCGTCGGCGGCGATTGCGCGCAGCCCTATGACATCTCGCTCTTGAATATTTCCGCGATGAGCTTCGGCGCCTTGAGCCGCAACGCCATTCGCGCGCTCAATCTCGGCGCGCGCAAGGGTGCGTTCGCGCAGGATACGGGCGAGGGCGGCTTCAGCCCCTATCATCAGGAGGCCGGCGGCGACGTCATTTGGCAGATCGCCTCCGGCTATTTCGGCTGCCGCACGCGCGCGGGCGCATTCGACGCGGAGAAATTCGCCGAGATCGCCACGCGAGATCAGATCAAGATGATCGAGGTGAAGCTGAGCCAGGGCGCGAAGCCCGGCCATGGCGGCGTGCTGCCGGCCGCCAAGGTGAGCGAGGAGATCGCGCGCATTCGCGGCGTGCCCATGGGCGAGGATTGCATTTCGCCGGCGGCGCATTCGGCCTTTTCGACGCCGATCGAATTGCTGCAATTTCTGGCGCAGCTGCGCGCGCTCTCCGGCGGCAAGCCGGTCGGCTTCAAGCTCTGCCTCGGCCAGCCATGGGAGTTTCTCGCCATTTGCAAGGCGATGCTGGAGACGGGCCTCCATCCCGATTTCATCGTCGTCGACGGCAAGGAGGGCGGGACCGGCTCGGCGCCGCTGGAATTCATGGATCACATCGGCATGCCGATGCGCGACGGACTCGCCTTCGCGCATCATGCGCTGATCGGCGTCGGCTTGCGCGACGCCATCCGCATCGGCGCGGCCGGCAAGATCGCCACGGGCTTCGACATGGCGCGGGCGCTCGCGCTCGGCGCCGATTGGTGCAATAGCGGGCGCGGCTTCATGTTCGCGCTCGGCTGCATTCAATCTCTGTCCTGCCACACGGATCGCTGCCCGACTGGCGTCGCCACGCAGGACGCCTCGCGCGGCCGCGCGCTCGTCGTCTCGGACAAGGCGGAGCGCGTGCGCAATTTTCATCATGCGACGCTCATGGCGCTCGCCGAGCTCGCCGCCGCCGCGGGGCTCGATCATCCGGGCGATTTCGCGCCGGAGCATTTTTGTCGCCGCATCTCTCCGCATGAGGCGGCGACTTTCGCCGAGCTCTATCCGGCGCCGGCACCCGGCGCGTTTCTCCGTGGCGAGATGGATGCGCGCTTCGCCGCCGCCTGGCGCAGCGCGCGCGCGGATTCGTTTCGGCCGGCGTCGCTCGCTCTCGCTTGATCGTCGCGCCGCCGCGTCTTGCATGAGGCGGCGAATTCATCGAGGATCGCGCGTCCATATTGCGAGCCCATTCCCATGACGAATATCTATGACGAGCAGGACTATCCTTACGCCGTCCGCCATTGGACGCATCCGACGCAGCTCGGCGCCCTTTCACAATTGATGGGGCGGCCCGCCGCGCCCTTTCAGGACTGCCGCGTGCTGGAGATCGGCGCAGGCGATGGCGTCAATCTCGCCAGCATGGCGATCGGCGCGCCGCGCGCGCAACTCATCGGCGTCGATCTCTCCGAGCGCGCCGTCGCCGCAGGACGCGAGCTGACGGCGGCGGCGGGCGTCGCCAATCTGCAGCTCGTTTGCGCCGATTTGCGCGATTTCACGGCCGAGCCGCAATCCTTCGATTACATCATCGCGCATGGCGTCTATGCCTGGGCGCCGAAAATCGTTCAGGATGCGGTGATGGCGCTGTGCGGGCGGCTGCTGTCGCCGCGGGGCGTCGCCATGATCAGCTATAATGCGCTGCCGGGCTGCCGCTTGCGCCAAGGCCTGCGCGATATGCTTCTTTGCGCCGTCGCGGGAATTGCGGAGCCCGAGCGCAAGATCGCCGCCGCGCGTGCGACGGCGAGCTTCTACGCCGAGCAATGGTCGGCGAGCGACAATGCTTTTCGCAAGGCGCTGGCGCTGGAGGCGCGTGATTTTCTCGGCCGGCCGGATGGGCTCATTTTTCACGACGAGCTCGGCGAGATTTACGATCCGCAGCTCTTCTCCACCGTCGTCGCCGCGGCGCGCGCGCATGGGCTCGATTATCTTTGCGACAATGATCCGTCGCTGGTGGGACATGCGCTATGGGAGAGCGAGCTTTGGAGCCAATCCTTGCCGCTGACCGGCGGCGATCAGATCGCCTATGAGCAGGCGCTCGATTTCGTCGAGACGCGGTTTTTTCGTCGCAGCCTGTTCTGCCGCGCCGGCGCGCCGCTCGAACGGCGCTTCGCCCCGAAGCGTCTTTCCGGCCTCTATCTCGAGGCGCCGCTGGAGCCATTCGTCGACGCCAGCGTCGCTGCGGGCGAATACGCTTTCAAGACGGCGGGCAAGGGCGAGGTCTCGACGCGGGACGAGCCTTTCGGCGCGGCCATGCGCCGGCTCGGCGAGGCCTATCCGCGCGCGCTCGCGATCGACGAGATCGCGCCAGAGCCCGCGGCGCGCTCGGCGTTGCTGCGGCTCTTCGCCGGCAATATGGCGCGCTTGGCGACGGAGCCTTTTCCTGTCGGGCGAAATCCGGGTGCAAAGCCTTTCGCCAATCCGCTGGCGCGCGCGCAGGCTCGGCTCGGCCTCGGCTCGGTGACGAGCTATCGGCATTCGCAAGTCGCGCTCGAGGGCGACGATACACGGCGCTTTCTCGATCTTCTCGACGGAACGCGGACGGTCGACGATCTCGCCCGCGCAATGTCCGGCGAGGCGGAGGAGAGCCGCACGCGCGCGCAAGTGGAGGCGGCGCTCGCGACCTTCGCCATGTGGGGCCTGACGCGCGCCCCTGGCGCCTGAGCGGCTAAAAATCAGAAGCCCGGATTATGCGACCATGACAGCGGCTTCGGCGTCGCGGCGACCGGAGCGGCGACAACTGCCGGGGCCGCCGGACGCGCCGGGCGGGCGACAACCGGGCGCTCGACGGGCGCGCGCTCGCGCATATGACGCGGGGCGACGACCGGCGCGGCGATCTGATTGCGCTTGCCGGCCCGCGCCGGACGCGTGGGCTCCTCGTCCTCTTCCTCATGGCGACGCGCATTGTGCTTGGCCGGCTTGGCGGCCGGAGCCGCCTCCTCGCGGGCGGCGTCCTTGACCGGCGCTTCCGCGGGCTTGGCGGCGATGGGCGCGGCCTGCTGCGGGCAGACGGTCTCGGTCTGGCCCTGCAGCTGCGCCACCAGCTCGTCGGTCAGGCGGGTCGGCGCGGCCTCGCCCTTCTTGCTCGCATAGGCGGCGAGGGCGGATCTGGTCGGCTCGTCGAGCTTGCCATTGGCGGCGGCCGCATAGCAGCCGAGCGTCTTCAGCTGCGTCTGCGCGGCGCGCACGCGCGTCTCGATCGCGGCGACGGCCTTGTCGAGGTCGCCGCGCGCATCGGCGCAGGAGAATTTGCGGTCGCGCAGCGCGCCCAATTTCTGCTGCGCGTCGAAGCTCGTCGCATCGACATCGGCGACTCTCTTGCGATCGGCGGCGCAAGCGCCTTCCAGCTCCGCGATCTTGCGGCGGGCCTCGGCGCGCGCCGTTTCGCAGCTCATGCCGTCGAGCGCGGCGCGCAGGCCGGAGAGATCGCCGGACTTGCCGTCCAGCGCCTTGCGATCGGCGTCGCAGCTCTCCTTGGCGAGGCGCTGCTTCTTCTCCAGCTCCGCCGCCAGCGCCTTGCCGTCCTTGCGCACATCCTCGCAAGTGGTCGACAGCACGGCGGCGCGCAGAGCGATGAGGTCGTCGGCCTTTGATTGCAGCGTCTTGCGCTCGGCGTCGCAGGTCCGGCGCGCCAGCGTCTCCTGCTCCTCGAGCTTGGCGAGGCGGGTCTTCGCATCGTCGCGCGCGGCGTCGCATTTCATGCCCAGCGCGGCGGCGCGAAGCCGCGCGAGGTCGCCGCCCATTCCGGCGACGCTCTTGCGCTCGGCGTCGCAGCTCTGCCCCTCGATGCGGATCGCCTTGCTCTCCAGCTCGGCGACGAGAAGATTGGCGTCGTTGCGCACCGCCTCGCAACGCATTTTGGCGGCGGCGGATTTCAGCGCGCCAATGTCGCTCACGCCGGCGGCGCCCAGCGCCTTGCGATCGGCATCGCAAATATCGCGCTCGCGGCGCTCCTTCTCCTCGAGGCGGGCGAGCACGAAGCGCGCGCCTTCCACCGCGGCGACGCAAGTCATGCGGCCGACGGCGGCGCGCATGCCGGGAAGATCGCTCGGATCGACAGCGGCGAAAGCCTTGCGCTCGGCCTCGCAGGTCTCGCGCTCGCGGCGCTCTTTCGCCTCCAGCGCCGCGACCAGCGGCTTGGCTTCCTCGATCGCCGCGCGGCAAGCGAGGCGGCCGGAAACGGCGCGCAGGCCGAAAAGATCGTCGCGCGCGACCGAATGCAGCGCCGCGAGATCGGCGTTGCAAATCTCGCGCTCGCGCTGCTCCTTCGCCTCGAGCCGGGCGATGAGATCGCCGGCGCGGCGGCGCGCGTCGGGGCAGGACATTTTCGCGGAGGCGGCGCGCAGGCCGGCGAGATTGTCCTCGCCGAGCGCGCCGAGCGTTTTATTGTCGGCCTCGCAGCTCGCCAGCTCGCGGCGCTCTTTCTCCTCCGCCTTGGCGACGAGCGCTTCGGCGCTCTTGCGCGCGGCGTCGCAGGAGAAGCGACCGGCGGCGGCGCGCAGGCGCGTAAGATCAGCGGGGGAGATCGCCTCCAGCTCCTTCTGCTCGGCGTTGCAGCGCTGCACGCTCTCGAAGAGATCGAGCCGCAGCTGCGCGTCGCGAGCGCGGGGCGAGGTGGGATAGAGCGTCAGCACGCTGCGGAAATCGGCCGGGTCCTGCGTCTTGGAGGCCTTCTGCCACGCGCGCTCTGCCATCTCGTCCGGGCTGAGGAAATAAAAGTCGCCATAGATGCGGCTGGAGATTTCCGGCGACTGCTTGCCCTTGGTCGTGCGCGCGACATCGTCGCTGACGAGGTTGAACAGCCGGCGAATCTCCACCTCCGGCGCTTTCAGATTCTTGAGCAGCGCTTCGGCGAAGGGGCTGTTGCGGCCGGCGCCGTCCAGCGCCACCTCATGCGGCGCGGCCGCATAGGCGACGAGAATGCCCTTGGCGCCCTTGTTGACCGCGACGGCCATCCGCTCGAGGCCGCGCGGCAGCATTCCGCCATCCACCGAGCGCGAGGCGGTGACGAGACTGTCGAAGGGATTGTTGCGGCAGGCGTCGAGGATGAGAATATTGACGCCGGCGGATTTGGAGAGCGCCAGCCGCACGCGGTCCATGTCCAGCGCCTTGAACTCGACGTCGGCGACGTCCTTCACGGCGATGTCGGTCGGCAGCAGATAATTCTTGCCCTCGTTCTGCACGCCATGGCCGGCGTAATAGAACAGCGCCACATCGGCGCCGGCGGCCTTGCGGGAGAAGTCCGCGAGCGCGCCGTCCAGCTGATCCTTGCGGGCGTTGACGAGCGAGATGACCTCGAAGCCGAGATCCCGCGCCAGCGTCTCGGCGACGTCCTTGGCGTCATTGACCGGATTTTTCAGCCTGGCGATGTGGTCGTATTCGGCGTTGCCGAGCACGAGAGCGACGCGGCGCTCGGCGAAGGCGGGAGACGCGACGACGGCCGCGAGAGCGAAGCTCGCGAGGAAGAAAAAAAGGGTCTCGAAGCGCGTCTTCATGGCCGCGACCGTTGTATCTACCTGACAATCGATCACAATAATCGCATCACGCTATCATTGCGTCGTCCTCGTGGCAATCGATCATAGAGGAGCGGACCGGAGCGTATGTGCGTAAACGCACTTCGCGGTCGCCTTCGCCGATTCGAAACCAGGATCGACGATGGGAATGCGCGCTAGAACCGCCCGAGCGCGCGGTCCACGCTCTCAGCGAGGCGCGCCTCGCGCTCTTTGTCATTCATGCCGAGCCAAGTCCTGTGCGAGACAGTCGGCATATCGACATCGACGATCTCGACCGGCTCCTTCACGTCCCACGAGCGGATTTTCGCCGATTTGCAGCGCGGGCAAATCGGATGCTGCGTCATCGAAAATACGCTTCCATCCTCCGCTCGATCACAGCACGCTTCTCCAAAGATCGCCTGAAGGAGATCGGCCCGTTTCATCGCGGAATAGCCGGAGATCGCGGGGTTGGCGGCGAGCATTCTATCGGCCTCCTCATAGGTCGGATCATGCAGCGCGTCGAGAAAGGCCGCATGGCCGGTCGAGGTCCGCAGAACGAATTCTCCGTAAGAGCCCGGGTCCACATCCGGCGTCTCGAAAGCGTGGCCGCAGTCGTCGCAGGTGTAGATCATCACGATGAGCTTCATGGCCTCACCGGAGTTATCATCGCCGGGCGAAGTATCTGATCGAAGTCGTCGAGGATCGCCAAATTGGTCCCTCCGGCGTTTCTTTCAGACGGGTATTTTATGACGTTGTAGCCTTTCTGTCTCGCCAATTCGCCGATCTCCTGGGTCTTGCTGCTTATCGGTCCGCGCGCGTATCCCCAGGCTTCGGCAGTGCTCGCGTCGGTGAGATCGAGCGTTTTCATCGCCGTCTCGTCGAGCTCGAAGCGAATGCCGGCGTTCGGAGACATCCCGTGATGGGCGACCTCGGCGAGCGCGGTCTCCGGTTCCTGCGCGACATAGAAAGCCTTGCCGAAGCGGCTCTTGGGATTGAGATATTTCGGGTCGACGCCATTGACGATGCTTTGCGCCTTGCCGCTCGAATCCGTCGTGTGGTACGCATTGGCGTCTTGTTTCGCGCCAGCCGATGCGGAGCCGTCGTTTTTAATCGGCCGCGTCGAATCCCTTTTGGCGCTGCTCGTTCGCGCCGGCCGCTCCTCGAACCTCTCCGCCTTCGGCGCCCTCTCCTGCGGCGTGTTGCGCAGGCTCGGCTTCTTTTCCGTCCAGCGCGCGGCTTTTTTCGCGGCGCCATGGGTCAGCGCGGCGATCAGAACGGCGACGCCGAGCCTGGTGACGCCTTCGGCGAAAATCGCCGCCGCCTCGTCGAGCTGCGCCGCGCTCTGCGCCATGCGGATCAGATCGAGCGCGTGAAACAGCGCATGCAGCCCCTGCCAGATTTGCGCGCCGCCGAAATAGACGCCCGCGCCCAGCAGCACGGCATCGATCGCCTCGCCCGCGCCGAAAGCATGGGAGATCGCCCATAGCGCCAGCACCTCGACCGTGATCGCCAGCGCCTTGGGCTCGATGAGCTCGGCGAAAGCCTGCTTTGTCGTTCCGCTCAAATGGTTCGGAACGAGGCGGAGCGTCGCCGTCAGACGCTCCTGCATGTTCATTCCCGTGACATTCGCGCCCGTGACATTCGCGCCGGCGAGCTTCGCGCCGACCGGTGGCGCGGCGGCAGTGGAGACGCCGAGGCCCTTGGCGCGATCCTGAACGACGAAAGCCGCCAACGCGCCATTGCGGCTCATGCGCGCGACGCGATCGATCAGCGCGCGATCGTCCGCCTCGCGAATGCGCGCGCCCTCCTCCCGCCAAAGCGCGAAGGCGCGGCGCAGCGCATCGGCGCCCTCGGGATCGGCGAGCGCGAGACGCAGCCGGCGGCGCACCTCATATTCGCTGACCAGCGCGCGGCGGTCGCGGCCGGCCAAGCCCGCGAAGGCGGCGCGCGGGCCGAGAATCAGCGTCTCCGAGCCGGTGCGCAGGCGCAGGATCATGCCGCTCTCACCGCGCTCGCGTCTTGACCGCGCCCTTGGCGGGCTTCTCGGCGCCGTTCTGATCCAGCGCTTCCGGCCGGGCGTTTTCCGGCTTGGTCTTGCCCATGGGCGTCGCCGTGGCGACGGCGGCGACCGGCGTCGGCGCGCTCATATCATTGGCGAGGCCGCGAAAGCGCACCGGCCGATAGCCGCGCGCCAGCAGCGAGGCGAGCGGATAGATGTTGCGGCACACTTTGCCATTGCAGCCGCCGGTCGAGGATTCGATCACCTCGGCGCGGCGATCCGGCGTGAAGCGCATGAACAGCATCACATGCGAGCCCGGCTTGTTGAGCGCGTCGCCGGGCAGCAGATCCCAAGGATTGCTCAATTCTCGCGAGATGGCCGGAATGGCCATTGTGGTGAAATGGGTGGAGAGGCCCCAGCAGGCGCTGACGAAGGCCGAGCAATCGACGCCGGCGACATCCGGGCGCGGATCGTTGCGCGTGCAGACATTGCCGGCGAGACGCCCGGCGCCGATCTCCGCCGCTATGCGCGGCAGCGCGCCATGGCAGCCCCAGCAATAGGGAATGCCGACGACCTCCTGCCCCAGCTTGCCGTGCAGATAGCCCGGCCGGCGGATGCGCGCGAAGCCGCTGCAAGAGCGATCCGGGTCCGCCCCATAGGCACCGGCGTTGACGCGCCAGCGCACATTGGCGAATTGCAGCGCGGTCTGCACGACCTGTGTGCGATCGAGCGGACGCGTCGCCGCCGTGGCGCCCTTGCGCTTGCCGAAATCGGTCAGCGCGTAAGAGGGAATCGCCGGCGCCGGCGGCGCGAGATCGATGGTCTGCCCATTCTTCATCGGGCGGAAGCCGACGCCGAGCAGATCGACCCCGCCCTTGCGCGTGCGCAGGAAATAGACGTCGCCCTCCGCCGAGACGGTGACGAAGCGGCGCGACAGCGCGACCTGCTTGTCCAGCGGCAGCTCATAGACGCCCTCGAGCGCGCCATTGGAGGCGTAGCGGGCGACGAAGGTGGAGGGCTGATCGGTGGCGTCGGTCGGAATATTCTCGCCCAGCACGAAAATGCGGCCGCGCTGATCGACATCCAGCAACTCCACCGAGCCGATGCGGCTGCGCACCTGCATTTTGAGCTTGGCGAGCGCCGCTCCATCCTTGATCTGCAAGGAGATGGAGACGCCTTTCTTGTCGAGGGCGTTCACATCGGCGACCACCTGCCCGCGTCCATGCGAGGCGATGGTCTGGCGCGAGCGCAAGGGCTTGCCGTCGCCGAGGCTGCGCGTCGCGGCTTCCTCGCCGATCTCCTGCGAGCCGGTCTGCGCGAAGGCGGAGAGCACCGCCTCGTCCGGCGCGGAGACGGAGCGCGTCACCGCGAGGCTGCGCGTCTGCGCATCTTGCGGCCCGGTCGCCTGCAAGGCGCGCGGACCTTCGTCCCAGACATAGATCGTGTCTCTGGCGACGACGATGTCGGTCGGCCGCAGATCGCTCGGCAATTCGAGCGAGCGCGTCGCCTCGGCGGGCTTGCGCGGATCGAAGCGCAGCACGCGGCCATTGACCTGATCGAGCAGATAGATCTCGCCGTCGGCGCCGGAATAGATCGCCTGCGGACCTTCGATCTCCGTGTCCGCGCCGGCCTCCACAACGCCGACCGAGGCGACGTCGCCGCCCTGGCGGAAGCTGCGGATGAGCGCATCGTCGGCGAGCGCGTTTCCCAGCGGCAGAGCGAGCGCCGCCAACGCCAGAAGGGGCGCGATCACCCTCCCCTTGCCGGCGATCGGATTCACCCATCGCGAAATGCCGCCGCCGTCATGGCCGGGCTTGTCCCGGCCATCCACGCCAGGCAGCCGAGAAATCGCAGGAAAGCGCACGTTTTCGACGGATTCGTTCCACGACGGACGCCCCATCGGAGCCTCCGCGTCAGGCCGAGCTTTCGAGAGGCCTCGGCGTCCTGGCGTGGATGGCCGGGACAAGCCCGGCCATGACGGCGTGAGGAGAAGGAAGGCGGCCAGCGCCGCGCGATCGATCGGAAATCCTGTCGCTGATCGCGCCATGAGCAACCTCCGCCCGGCGCAGCGCCGGAAAATGCGAGCTTCAAAGTCCGAGGCCGAAAAATCTCGGGGCTATTTTCGCCGGCCCCGGCGGCGCTCAGCGTCCCGAGACCAGCGACACATATTTCAGCGCCACCGCCGGCGGCGGCGACGCATTGGCCAGCTCCTCGGCGAGCTTGGCGAACACGTCTTTGGCGGTCGCCGCGCGGGCGGCGGCGGCCAGGGAGATGGGCGTCGCGCCGGCGATCGCCACCAGCAGCACCGGGCCGGGCCGAGTGGCCCGCAGCTCCATCGCGAAGTCGCGCCGTCCGGGCTCCTGTCCGAGCCGAGCGCTGAGATCATTCACCAGTCCGTCGTCGTCGACTATGAGAAAACGCACATGTTCGGCGCGCGTCTCGATTGCGCCCTCGAGCTTGTCGCCGCTGCGCTGCAATTGCGTGCGCGCGACGTCGAAGCGCAAAGGCTCGCGGACGGCGAGAAACTTCTTGGCGAAGCCGAGCGCCGGGCATTGCGGCGCCGTCACCTTGCGGACGCCGATCGCAGCGGGAACGCCCGTCGCGTCCCGGAACGATTTGTCGAGCGCGTCGAAGGGCTCGCGGCCGCGGCCATAGCCGTCGATCTGCGCCTCGCCGGCGGAAATCTCGCCGACGACCGCGAGGAAGCAATCGCCGCCGTCGAAATCGCGCGCATACTCGCGCAGCCGCACGAAAGGATCGGGCCGCGTCTCGACGGGCTTTTGCGGCTCGACGACGGGCGGCGGCGGTTCGGCGGCGACGTCGGTCGTCGTCGGCGTCTCGGCCTGCGTGGTCGCGGCTGGCTCCTCGCGATGAAGATAGCGCCAGCCGCCGAAGCCCGCGGCGGCGAGCGCTATGACCGCGACGAGAGAGCCGATAAGGACGCCGGCGCGCCGCGGCTTCTTCTCCTCGGCGGTCTCGGCGGGTCTCGCCTGTGGCGGAAGGGGCGCGGCGCCGAGCGGAACCGGAATCGGCGGCGGCTCCGGCGCTCGGGTCGGGACAGGCGCTCTCGCCCCACGCGGCGCGAAGACGGTGGAGCCGCGCTCGTCGGCGTCGGGCGTCCATGCGGCGAGCTCGGCCATGCTGCGCGGCCGGGCCTCGGGGTCCGGCTGCAGCATTGCGGCGATGATCGGCCGCATCATCGGATCGATGGCGGAGAGATCGGGAAGGACGCGGCGGCGCTCGATCACCTCCACCTGCGTGCCGTCCATCGGCAGCGGCTGGCCGAGGAGGCAGGCGGCGAGCACCAGGCCGAGGCTGTAGATATCGGAGGCCGCGCGCACATCGCCGCCGAAGAGGCCGAGCTGCTCCGGCGAGACATATTTGTATTTGCCGGCGAATCCCGAGCCGATCACCGTGCTGTCGCCGACCCGCAGCGAGCGGGCGATGCCGAAATCGATGATGCGCGAGCGGGCGATGCCGGTCTCCGGCACGATGATATTGTCCGGCGAGACGTCACGATGGACGAGATTTTGCTCATGCGCCGCTTGCAGGCCGGCGGCGATGCGGCGCATCAGCGCGAGAACCTGCGGCGCCGGCAGCGGGCCGCGGTCCAGAATATCGGAGAGCGGCTGGCCCTCGACGAACTCCATGGCGAGATAATGCCGGCGGAGCTGCGGCTCCAGCGTGAAGCCGAAATAGCGCACGATGGCTTCGTGATGGATGCGGCGCAGCGCCAGCGCCTCATTGCGGAACATGGCCAGCACGGCCTCGTCGCCGGCGAGCTGATCGCGGATGAGCTTTATGGCGACCGTGTCGCCCGTCTCTATCTCATGGCCGCGATAGACATCGCCCATGCCGCCCGCCTTCAGAAAGGCGTCGATCTCGTAATTGGCGTTGAGCCGTGCGCCCGGCGGCAGGGCGCCGTGGATCGATTGGACATCCGGCGAGTAAGACATTTGATCGCTCTATAAAATCTCGAGTCTCATACGATTTGGCGCGGCCTTCGCCGCCTTCCTTCTCCCCGTGAACGGGGAGAAGGTGAGGATGAGGGGCTCGGGGCGTTTTCCGTTTCTGGCCAACGCCCCGAGCCTCTCACCCCGGCCCTCTCCCCGCGAGCGGGGAGAGGGAGAAAGATCTTCAACGCGGCCTCGTGGTTTCTCTGGACTCGTCCCGTCCCGGGCGCAAGCGGGTCGGCTCCTCCTCCTGCTGCCGATAGGCGGCGACGAGGACCGTGACATTGTCGGTTCCGCCGCGCGCCAGCGCCAGATCGATCAGCGCGCGACAAGCCTCCTCCGGCGCGCGGCCGCTGGCGAGGCCGGCGATCTCCGCCGCCGTCACATGGCCGGTGAGCCCGTCCGAGCAGAGCACGAGCATGTCGCCTTCGAACAGCTCGCCATTGACGAAATCGAGCGCCAGCGTCTCGCCGGCGCCGACCGCGCGGGTGATGACATTGCGGCGCGGCCAGTTGCGCGCCTCCTCCGGCGTGAGCACGCCATCGGCGAGCAGCTGCTCGGCCTCTGTGTGATCGATGGTGATCTGCACGATATCGCCGCCGCGCAGCAGATAGGCGCGGCTGTCGCCGGCCCACAGGCAAGCGTAATAGCGGTCGAAGGTCAGCAGCATGACGACGGTGGAGCCCATCGTGCCGACGCCGCGCAATGCCGCCTGCCGCTGAATATCGCGATGCGCGCCTTGCAATGCGGTCTCGCATTGGCGGCGCAGCTCCGCCGCCGCGCTCTGCGGCGCGACGCGGCTCAGACTGTCGACGACCACGGCGCTCGCCGTCGCGCCAGCGGCGTGGCCGCCCATGCCGTCCGCCACGGCGAAAAGGCCCATATGCGGCTTGGACAGGAAATTATCCTCATTCTCCGCACGCACGCGGCCCTTGTCGGAGAGCGCGAAGGCGCGCATCGGGCGAAGATCGGCCATGCCGCTCATTGCTCGCTCGCCGCGGGCGTGAAGCGGCCGGAGATCATGGCTGAAAAGATCGCCGGATCGGGCATGCCGGTCGAAGCCAGCGCGTGAGGCGCGAAACCCTCGCCGCCTTGCGTCCACCAGAAGCTCTGATCGGCGACGGCCTTGGCGCGAGCGAGCCCCTCGCGGGCGGAACGGCAGGCTTCGGCAAAGCCCGCCTCGCCGACGCGCGCTACAGCCGCGCTCGGCGTCACGAGACGCGCCTGCGGCTGCTCCAGCGCCGGCGCGGGCAGAGCCTCTAGCGCCTCCAGCGCCGATTCGAAAGCGACGCCCTGCTCCAATGTCGAGAGCAGGAAATCCTCGAGCGTCTCGAACCAGAGGTCCTGCGGATCGGCCTCCGGCGGCGACAGCGCCTCGCCCGCCTCGGCGAAAAATGCGACGCTGAACGGGAAATAGCGGCCGACGCCGTCCATCGAGGGCATGAAGGCGCCGAGCGTCGTCACGCCGGCGCAAAGCTCCGGGCCGAGCCAGAAGCGCCAGATGGGCGCGGTGAGATAGGCCGCCTGCCAAGCGTCGCCGAGCTGCGCGCGGCTGGAGGCGACGCCGCCTTGAATCCACGGCTCGAAGGCGGCGAGAAAGCCGCGCGGCGCGCCCTGGGAGACGAAATCGCGCTTCGCCTGCAGCTTGCCGAATAGTCCGCGCCGCATTCCGCGTCCCTCACAATTGCGTCGGGCAATGGAATTCGGTGAGCGCCGGCAGAGTGAGCGGCTTCAACGTGGAGCCCGCCTGAAAGCCGAAGATCAGCGTCTGCTTGCCGAGCGAAAAGGTCGCGTTCAGCCGTTCACCGGCATAGGAGCGGCCGGCGGCGTCGAGCAATCGGAACAAAGCCCAGCCGCCGAAGCGCTCGAGCACTATGGGCGCCGCCGCCGGCGCCGAGCCGTCCGCCGCGGCGGTCTGGCTCGGCGCGAGATCGGTCGCGAGGCTCACCGCCGCGCGCCCGCCGCCAGCGCCGGGCCATTGGATCGCGCGCGGCGTCACCGAGGTTCCGGCGACGGAGGTCGCCTCCTGACCATTCACCTCGAATTTCGCGGTGCGGCCCGCGCCGCTCAGCGGCGGCGGAAAGACGGTGAGCGCGAGATTGGGCATGTTGCCGCCCGAGGGGAAGAAGGCGTCGCGAATCTGCGCGGCGCGCTGGAACTCGCGCAGGCTCGCAGCCGAGAGGCGCGCGGTCAGCGGATATTCCGGCCGGAAGCTCCAGGGCGTCTTGGCCGTGTCGACATATTTGGCGAGCGACTGCTTGAAGAAGGAATCGAGTATGCCGTTCGGCCCGAACAGCCGGCCGAATTCGGCGAGGCCGATCTCGCTCGCCGCGCCTTTGACGAAAGGATAGCGCCCCGGCGTCAGCTGCTGGCAGGAGGTCGCGACCTGCTCGCGAAAGGCGCCGGTCAGACGGATCAATTCCGAATCGAGCACGGCGCGATCGAAATCGGAGGCCGCGCCGGTGAGCATGGGGCGGAACGGCTCCGGCAGGCGATCCGCCGTGCCTCGGAATTTCTTCAGCTGCATGGCGAGCGCCGCATTCGCCTGCGGCGAATTCTCCGGCAGAGTCGCGCCGACGACGAGATTGTCCTTTATGTCGTTCAGCTCGGCGAGCAATTCGTCGATCGGCTTGCGCGGCCCCGAGCCATCCATCCAAATCTGGAAGGGCGCGAAGCGCTTCTCTATCTCCTCGCCCGGCGGACGATCGCCGCGGCCGGGGAAGAGATCGCTCGCGGCGATCTGCGGCGCGGCGGCGCCTTCCTTGGCCGGCGCCTCCTTGCGCAGCTTGCGCTCCTTGGTGAGAGACGTCTCCTCCACCACGGATTCGAACAGCGCCTTCAACGGCGAGTTGGAGGCGGTGGCGGCGCCGAGCGCGCGATATTGCGGCTTGTCGGCGTTGAGGCGCTTCATCTTCAGTCGCGCGAGCGCGCTGCGCCAGGCGGCGTCGAAATCGCGGCCATAGAGCGCGAGCAGATCATTGCCGAGCGAACGATATTCGTCGCCGAGCGTCTCCTCGGCGCCCGGGCGCCCGAGCACCCAGCGCTCCTTGCGCACGCGGTCCGATATGCCGGGAAGGCCGCGCAGAAAGGCGCGCTTGAAGCCTTCGTAAGTGTAGAAGCCCGGCACCCGAATCGAGTCGAGATCCTTGCCGCTCGCCTCCTCGAACAATTGATCGAAGAGAAGACCGCCGGCGCTGGGCGCGGTCCAATCGGCGACGTCGAGCGTGCGCGCTTCGGACTTCAGCAGCTCATAGGCGCGCTCGGAGAGTTTCAAGCGCGCGAGAGTCTTTTGGCTCTCGTCGATGAGCGTCTGATTGGGATGAACGAGCAGCTCGCCATTGTCCAGCTCGAGCATGGCGTCGAGATGCTGCTCCAGAGCCTTGGCGTTGTCGGCGAGCGGACCGCGGAAGAGATTGTCGCGCCAATCGCGCCGCTCCCATGCGAGAATCACCTCGCGATCTATGGGCGTGCGCGCATGGCCGAGCATCAGATAGACCTTCAGCGCCTCATAGATGAAGCCCGGATCGTCGCGATGCTCCTCGAGCAATTCCTCGAGGCGGAACAAAAGCCGCGGCCGCAGCAGACGCTCGAGCGCGAGACGATAGGAGGCGACGGAAGCCTCGACGAGACGCGGGCGCTGGCCGAAGCCCAATCCTTCGAAGAAGGATTCGGGATCGCCCCGATGCGCATAGCCAGTCGGCGCGTCGCGCAGCTTCTGCAACAGGCCGAGAATTTTTCCATAGTCGCGATCCTCGACCACCATTTGCCGCGTCAGCGGATAGGCCGCGTCGGCCGCATATTCGCGCGCCAGCGTCTGCGCGTTCGCGGTCAATTCGGCATTGGCGGAATAGCTCTTCCACATCGCGAAGCTCGCGCCCGCGCTGATGAGCGCGATGAGCGCGAAGGCCGCGGTCTTCAGGAAGAAGCCGCGCCGCACCGCGCGCGGATCGGTCGACACCCAGGCGGCCTCGCCGATGATGACCTTCTCCACGAGATCATAGAGAAAGAAGCTCTTGCCATAGCCGCGGAAGCCGATGCCGCCGACATCATGCGCGCCGAAATTCTTGACCAGCGCATTGATGAGCTGATCGATCGGCGTGCCCTCCTGCGTGCCGGAGGTGAAATAGAAGCCGCGCAGATTGGCGTTGGAGTGATAGCGCGTCGGCTCGAAGATCGCGTTGAGGAAATCATGCACGGGACGCTTGAGCGCCGCCATTTGCGCGGGGAATCCGTAGAGCGCCACGCGATTTGCGGGATTGGGCTCCTCCTGCAAGCGGTCGAGCATGGTCTGATTCAAGCGCTCGATCAGCGCGTCGAGCTCGCGCGGAATATCGGCGACGAGATTGAGCTTCTTGTCCGCGGTCTGGAAGGTCGCGCCGAAGACGCTCTGCAATTTGTCATTGTCGAGATTGGCGAAGAATTCGGTGAAGCCGGCGACGAGATCGGCCTTGGTGAAGACGGCGTAGACGGGAAAATCCACCTTCAATCGCTCGTGCAGCTCCAGCAAGCGCGCGCGAATGGCGCGCGCATGGGCGGCGCGCTCCTCGCGCGAGCAGAGCAGCAGATCCTGCACGCTGATCGCCACCAGCACGCCATTGATGGGCTGGCGTGGACGATGCTTTTTCATGAGATCGAGAAAGGAGAACCAGCTGCGCTTGTCGAGCGCGGCGTCGGAATCCTGCGTCGTGTAGCGGCCGGCGGTGTCGATGAAAACCGCGTCCTCGGCGAACCACCAATCGCAATAGCGCGTGCCGCCGGCGCCGGCGATCGCCTCCGGCGTCGCGCCGCCGGCGAGCGGAAAGCGCAGGCCCGAATTGACCAGCGCCGTCGTCTTGCCGGCGCCGGGCGGGCCGATGATGACATACCAGGGCAGGTCGTAGAGATAGGTGGAGCCGCCCTTGGCGGATTTCCTCAAAGTGGCGAGCGCGTCCTTCATGCGCTCGCCGAGCACGATGGAATCGTCTTCGGCTTCCGCATCGGCGACGCCATCGGCCAGCGATGCGGCGTTCTTGCGCCGGCGCCAGAAGGAGAAGCCCGCGACCGAGGCCGCAATGGCGACGATCAGCACGATGACGATGTCGCGCACGATCTCATTCTCGAGCGGGCGCCAGCTCCCGAAGGAGATGAAAGGCCCGGCGAGATAGATGATGCTCGAGATCGACGCGAGGCCGAGACCGAGCAGAATGATGCGGACGATGTCGCCCTTGACGCCGGGCTTCTCGGACATTGGGAAAATTCCTCAGTCTATGCGGCTGATGAGCACTTCGACGCGCCGATTGAGGCGCCGTCCGGCTTCATTGGCGTTGTCGGCGATCGGCTCGGACGGGCCGCGGCCGGCCTCCGAGACGCGCGAAGGATCTTTGAGCAGCGGCTTCAGCAGCGCCGCGACGGCGCGCGCGCGCTCCTCCGAGAGACGCTGATTGTCGCGGAAGGGGTTGAGCGGGCTCAAGGGCTGATTGTCGGTGTGGCCGATCACTTTGATCGGCCCCGTCTCGCCGTCGATCGCGCGCGCGATGCGCTCGGCGATGGGCGAGAATTGCGGCAGCACCGCCGCCTTGCCGGATTGGAACAGCACGGCGTCGCCGACCTTGATCTGCACCCATTTGCCGTTGCAGGTGACGCTCACGCCGTCGCCCACTTGCTCGCCGATGCGCTTGCATTGCACGGAAGGCTTCGGCGGCGGCTCCACGCGCGGAAGATTGAGCCGCTCCTGCAAGGCGATCTTGGTGGAAGGATGCAGCGTCTCGATCTCTGCTGCGACGGATTCGCCGACGCCGCCGAGCTTTGCGCGCAGGCCGATGAAGACGCCGAAGAGCAGGAGCGCCGCAACGGCCGCGCTCGCCCATAGGGGCAAAACGAAGCCTTTGCGGCCGAGCGGCAGCGCCTGGCCCTTCCAGCGCGGCGAGAGATCGAGCGCCTGCTTCGGCCGCACGCGGCGCAGCAGCTCATAGAGATTACGCTGTATGTATTGCAGCTGATTGGGGCCGCCCTCGGCAGCGCGATATTGGCCCTGAAAGCCGAGCGCGAGACAGACATGCTGCAGTTCCAGCACGTCGAAATTGGCGCCGGGGTCGCGCTGCAGCCATTCGAGCTGCTTGAAGAAATTCACGCCGCCGAGCCGCTCGCCGAAGAAGCGCGAGGTCATGCTGTAGCGCGTCCACAAATGGCGGTCGTCGGTCGGTATGTTCTGCACAATGTCGTCGGCCGTCGCGCAAATGAGATATTTGGCGACGTTCGCCTGTTCCGGCGTGACGCCGGCGCTGCGAATATCCTTGTCGAAAAAGGCGACGGCGGCGGCGACCTGCTCGAGCAGGCTCTCGAGATCGGCGCTGAGCGCGGCGACGCGCAGCCGCCCCAGCAGATGCAGCAGCGGGCCGGCGGCGCGCAATATGGGATTGGGATGCCGCGCGACGAGCGCGTCGAAATCCAAATCCTCGGCGCGCTGCAAGGGCGCGGCGGCCTGCTGCTGCTGCCCGCGGCCCGTCACCCAGGCGTCGGGCGCCGCGCGCGACGGGCCGCCGGCGGTCTCGAAAGGCGAGGGCGCGAATTGGCCGTAAGGATGCTCGGCCGGGCGCGGCGCGCCGAAATCTTGTTGCGGCGCATAGGCGGGCGCCGTCTGCGGCGTGTAGCCGGGCGTGGGCGCCGGAGGCGGCGGCGCGGCGGGGCGCGGCGGCGGACGGCGCCCGCCGGGATTGGGCTGAAAGACGGTGCGGTCGCCGCCGGAGGAGCCGAAAGGATTGTCCTTGTCGCTCATCTCTTATCCTCCCGAATGGCCCAGAGCTCGAGCTCGAGATCCGGCCAATCGCCCGAGAAATGCAGGCCGATCGCGGCGGCGACGCTGAAATCGGGCCAGAGCGGACTCTTCTTGTCGATGTAGAAATACACATGGTCGCCGAGCAGCCGAATCTGCGGCGGCGGCGAGGGCCGATGCACGATCGGCACGCCGGGCAGATTGTAATGCACGATCTCGTTCATGCGCGTGTCGGGACCGAGCTTCAGCAGATTGGGAAACTGCATCTGTATCTCGCTGAGCGGACGCCGCGACGACACTTCGAGATAGAAGGACGCGTTCTGAAACAGCGAGCGATCCTTGATCGGCGATTTGAAGGCGTTGGGCGCGAGCTGCTGCAGCTCGAGACGAATGGCGCGATGATCGGCGTCCTTGCTGAGGAAGTCCTGAAGATCGCGCAGCACCGGCTCGAATGTATTCTTCAGATTGTCGTGATCGTAAGGCCGATAGCTCGGCGCGCGGCGATCGGCGGCGCAGAAGGTGGCGAGCTCGCCGGCGAGCGAGACGAGAAACACATAGAGCCGCTCTGGATGCAGATGATTGGCCGTATGCTCGAAATGCTGGAGCGCCGGTATCGCGCGATTGAGCGTCTGCAGCAGCAGGTAATCGCGATTTTGCAGGCCGCCGCCGGCGGTGGGATCGGCGGCGTAGCGCGCGATGGATTCGAGCTTGTTCTCGATCCAGCCGATGACGCGATTGAGCCAGCCGACGACGACGTCATGCGCGCGGCAGATCAGCACGGTCGGCGCGAATTCGGGATCGAGCAGAACGGCGCCATTCTCGAGCTTCACGATGCGCGCGACGGGAAGATTATTGTAGCCACGCTTGCGCTCGCTCTCGAGATGCAGCTCCATGCGCGGATGCGCGACCTCTATCTCCTCCTCCACGCGCAGCTCGGAGGTGGAGTCGATGAAGGTCTCGGAGGCGTGGAAATAGCGGCTCGCGGAAACGCTGTCGCGCCGCGCCACCTCGCGCGTGTTGGGCGAAGCCTCGGGGAAGGCGAGCCAGACGATGCGATTGGCGATCTTGTCGTCGATCGGCAGAGGCTCCGGCAGCTCCTCCTTGCCTTCGAGCTGGAACGGCGTGCCGTCCTGCATCACGCCCCATGCGGCCTCGAGGCCGAGCTTGCCGCGCTGCGCGAGGCCGTGGTCGATGTCGAGGCGGGAGAAGCCCCAGGAGAAGGGCGCGAGATTGCGCGTGCGGGCGGTCGTCGCCCATTCCAGATAGCGGTCGCCCTGCTGGAAGTGGTGCGGGCGCAGGAACAATCCCTCGCTCCACACGACCTTGCTGCGCCAAGACATTTGCTCCCCCTGTCATTTATTTTTGGGCGTCGGCCCGGTCGTCCTCTTTTTTATTTCCGGGCGTCGGCCCGGTCGTAGCAGTCGGCGAAATTGCGCATGAAGGCATCGGCGAGCTTGTCGCCCGAGCGCGGGCTCATCGCCGTCCAGCGCTCGACATAGCGGTCCCATAGCCGCGCCTTGCGGGAGCCGACGAGCGAAGCGATGCCGCTGTCCTTGCCCTGCGCTCTCTCGAGGCTCGCCGGATCGAGGCTGTCGCTCAGCATGCGCACCGCCTCCTGCATGGCGGCGTAGGTGCGCAGCTCATGCGCCTTCACATCGACGAAGGCCTGGGCGAAGGCGGGACCGGCGGAGAGATAGCCCGGACGCGGCGGACCGAGCACGATGCGCAGCGCCTCTTCCGTCGTCGGCGCGAATTTCAGCGGGTTGTTGCCCTGCGCCTCGATGATCGTATGGCTGGCGCTGCGCGTCAGCCGCTTGGCCTCGGCGCGGGCGCGCAGCAATTGCCGCGTCTCCTCCGCGATGAGCCGCGTCAGCGTTCCGAGCTGCTCGCCGAGCTGCGCCGGCGTCGCGCTGGCGAATGTCTGCTCCGGCAGGTTCAGCGCCTGCATGAAGCTCGTCAGAAATTCCGCATAGGCGCCCACCGTCCCCGGCGCGGCGGCGGGCGGGGGCGGCGGCGGAACGGGCGCGGCGGCGATCGGCGCAGGAGCGATCGGCGTAGGCGCAGTGAGAGGCGGAGCGGCGAGAGGCGCGACGGCGGGCGGCGGCGAGCCCCAGTCGACAATGGGCGCGGGCGTCGAGGCGGGCGGCGCCGGCGCGCCCCAAATGTCGTTCGGCGCGGCGGTCGGAGCGGGCTGTGGCGGCTCGCCCCAAAAGGAGGCCGCTGCGGGCTCGGCGGAAGGTCGGCGCGGGGTCGGCGCTATCGGCGTCGCCACATCGGCGACATGGTCGATCCAATCGGTCTGCGGCGCCGGATCGAGCCGGCGTGGATCGAGCGAGCGTGGATCGATGGGCGGCGGCGCCGGCTCGGAGGCGCTCCAGAAATCGTCATAAGCCGGAGCCGGCTGCGTCGATGAGACGGCGGCTGCGTCGAGCGCCGGCGCGTCGCCCTCCACGCGCGCCACGACGACATAATCGCCGATGTAGAGACGATCGCCGTCGCGCAGCCGATAGGGCGATTGCACGCGATTGTCGGGGTGATTGACGAAAGTCCCGTTCATCGAGACATCGGTGAGATAATAGGCGCCGTCGCGCGGCGCGATCTCGCAATGGCGGCCGGAGATGAAATGATTCTCGTCCGGCAGGCACCAGTCGAGATGCTGATTGCGGCCGATGTCGATGCTGCGGCGGCCCTCCGCGACATAGGTCAGCGGGCCGCCGTCCGGCCTTCGGCTGAAATTCTCGATCGTCAATGTCAGGCGCATTCCCCGATGGCTCCCTCAGCGGGCCGCGAGCCCGCGCCTTCTCGCCTCATGACCGATGAAGCTCGCCGAGCGCGCAGCGCAGCGCTGCCTCTATCCATCCGCTCTCGACAGCCTCGCGGCGATCCCCCGCCACGGCGCCGAGCGCGATCAGCACCGCCCCGCGCGCCGCCTGCGCCGTGGCCTGCGGCGGCGGCTCCAGATAAAAGGCGGGATCGGGCGAGACATTGCCGCCCGACCATCCCGCCGCTTGCGCGACCCAGGCCGCGGCGAGCGATTTTCGCGCTTGCGCGGCCTCCTCCAGCGCGCGCCGACGCCGCGCCTCGCTCGGCTCGCTCACCCATTCCTCCGCCGCCTGCAGGCAGCGCAGAGACACGGCGTCCGCCGGCTCCGTCTGCCGCACGCAGCGCGCCGCCCACCACACGGCCTCGCGCCGCGCCAGAAGATAGGCGCAATAGGACAAGGCCGCGCGATGGTCGCCCTCCTTCGCGAGACGGGAGACGAAGCCCGCGGAAGGCTCCTCGCAGCATTCGATTCCGACGTCGATCTCCGCCGTGGGAAAAGCGGCGTAGAGGTCGCGCACGGCGGCGAAGCGTATCTTGCTCGGCGCGCTCACCCTCTCCCCCTCAGTTCAGGTCGATCTTGGTGGCGGACAGGGCGATCATCGTCGAGCTGATCTCGATCTTGCTCGGCGTCAGCTTTATCGAGCTCGCGCCCGTCTTCAGCGTGATCGTGTCGCCGAGCGATTCGATCGTTATGCTCTGATCGACGGTCGTCGCATCCTTGCCGCCATGGATCGTCGTCTTGCGCGAGCCGGACTCCAGCGTCAGCTCGTCGCCGCCGCTCTTCAGCGTCGTCTTGCGCGAGGCGCCGCCGCCGGAGAAGGCTTCGCCGATCTCCGTCGTCTCGGAATTGCGGATTACGACATCGTGATCCTTCTCCGCATGCATGCGGATTTTCTCGGAACCCTTCTTGTCCTCGAACATGAATTCATTGTAGCCGCCATGGCCCTTCGAGGAGTCGGATTTCAATCCCGACTGCGTGTTGTTGTCCGGCAGCTTATAGGGAAATCTATTGCCGCCATTGTAGACGGCGCCGACGACGATCGGCTTGTCGGGATCGCCCTCCAGAAACTCGACGACCACCTCCATGCCGATGCGCGGAATGAATTGCGCGCCCCAGCCGGGGCCGGACCATAGCTGCGCCACGCGCATCCAGCAGGAGCGCTTGTCCTCGCGATCCCAATGGAAGCGGACCTTGATCATCCCATGGCCGTCGGGATCGGTGTCGATCTCCTCGCTGTCGGCGTCCTTGTCGCGCGCGACCACCTTCGCCGTCTGCGGCCCATGCACGAGCGGCCGCGGCGTCACCAGGGGCGCGCGAAAGACGCGATCGGCCGGCTGCAGCTCGTAATTGCCGTGATAGGGCTGGCGCCCGTCGAGCCCGCCAGTGGAGCGAAACGCCTCGTCGGCGAAATGATGCGAGCAGCGGACGATGAGATATTGCTTGTTCTCCGCCGTGGTCGGATGGCGGTCGAGCGTGGCGAGCCCGCCCGGAAAGAGGCTGGGCGCCTGGCCCGATGCGTAGCGGCGATAGTCGATCGCCTGCTCGGCCTCGAGCCGCGCGTCCGCATAGAGGCGCCCGTCGCTCGCATTCTGATATTTGCCGGGATAGTCGTAATATTCGTAGGTCGTTGCGCGCGCATAGCTCTCGGAGCCCTGCGTCCTGGCCTTGAGATTGGAGCCCGGCTCGCGAAAGGCGTAATCGCGCAGCTCGATCTTGCCGGTGCGGAAGCGCCGCTCCGACGACCAGGAGAGCAGCGCCTGCTCCTGCTGCGTGAGGCCGGCCAGCGCATTGGCGAAGACGATGGAGGCGCCGCCCGCGATCGCCTGATGCGAGGAGCGCGAGTCGGACAGAACCATCGTGTGCGCGCCGTCCGCGTGCTTGAAGTAGTAATAGATTCCGTGCTGCTCCATGAGCCGCGAGACGAAATCGAAATCGGTCTCGCGATATTGCACGCAATAGTCGAGCTCTGGATAGCTGCGCTTGGTCGCTTTCTCGATCGTTATGTTGCGCTCGCCGAGAACGTCGGCGACGATGGCGAGCGCCGACTTGTGATGAAAGATGCGGCAATTGGTCGTGCGCGTCAGCAGCCATAGGGCCGGCCGCAGCACGAAGCGATAGACATAGAGATCCTCGAAGGCGCCGATCGCCTGCGCCTCCGCGACGATTCCGTTGAAATGACGTTGCGGACGATCGAGCAGCGTCAGAGCCACTGTGCAGTCGCGGCCGAGCAGCTGATCGAAATCGACATTGGCGTCGGGACTGACCGTCTCGATGCGAACCTCGAACAGCTCGCTCAATCCTTCCGTCGCGTCGAGCGCCGTGATCGCGAGCTTGTCCTTCCCCAATGGCGTGGACAGGATCGCGATGCGGCCGTCCTGAATCAATATGTCAGACATGGTGCATCCGAAGCTCGAAACGATCCTGGAAAGCGAAACGGGTAAGCTCTTGACGATACGTAACGGCAAAAATAGTGTCGAGAAGTATTTTTGCGCCGGGGACGACATATTGGGACGCAAGCTTCTTCTCGCTCTCGCATTGTCGGCGGCCGCGGCGTGCGCGCCGTCGACTCTCAGCCGCGCCGATGACGCGCCGGCCTATTCCGCATCGGATATCGTTCGACATTTCGCCGCGGAGCCGTCCTTCGGCGCGGCGCGCTCGCTGTGCATCGGCGCAGCGGCGGATTGCCCCGGCGACGCGGCGGAGAAAGCCGCGCGGAACGAGGCCTTCGACCTCGAGGTGACATTCGAGCTCGGCTCCGATCGGCTGACGCCGCGCGCGCGCAAAAATCTCGACCAATTCGCCGAGGCGCTGCGCGATCCGGCGCTCGCCGCGCGACGTTTTCATGTCGACGGCCATACGGATGCGCGCGGCCGCGACGAGACCAATCTGCGGCTGTCGCAACGTCGCGCCGAAGCAGTGCGCAACTATCTGGTTTCGGCGGGGATCGACGCCGCGCGGCTGGATGCGCAAGGCTATGGCCGCGCGCGGCCGAAGGCGCGCGATCCGCTCGACCCGGCCAATCGCCGCGTCGAAACCCGCGCGGAGGATTGAGCGGCCATGGCGATCGTCGATCCGGCCTTTCTCTCGTCGCCCGTCTCCGAGGCGGATCCTTGCGGCCCCGATCTCGACGAGAACGGCGACGCCGCCTTCATGAATTTCTTCGCCTTCGCGCCGTTTCAACTTCCCGAGACCTTCTTTACCGACGGCCGGCCTTTCGACCCGACCGACAATGAATTCCGAGAAGCCATAGAATACATACCGGCGATGCTCGCCGATGTGATGAAGCGCACACGCGATCTGCGCCTCATGGTTTTTCTGGCGCGTCTCGCCATTCTCAAGCGCAACCTCGACGAGTTCGTCGACACGGTCGCAGCCATGGCGACCTTGCTGGAGCGCTATTGGGACGGCGTGCATCCGCGCCCCCGCGACGGATCGGTGAAGGCGCGCGCCGATATTCTCGACGAGCTCGACGGCTCTGTCGTGACGATCTCGCTGCAATTCGTCACGCTCCATACGGATCGGCGCAAGGGCAATATCGCTTTTCGCTCAACAGTGCTCGCCGAGCAGGAGAAGGCGGCCGAAGGCGCAGAGGGCGGCGAGAAGCCCGCGGGCGGCCGCATAGCGGCGATGACGCAGGAGCAGATCGTGCGCGTGCTCGCCGACGCCGGCGAGGAGGCCGTCGCGGCGACGCGCGCCAGCTTCCAGCGGCTCGAGGCGGCGCTGAAAAATATTCGCGCGCGTTTCGGCGAGCATACGAGCGGCGCGGAGACGCCCGAATTCGGCGCGCTGCTGAAGGTCGTCGGCGGCGTGCTGAGCTTCTTTTCATTGGCGTTTCCCGATCCGACGGCGCCGGAGCCGGAAGAGGAAGACGAAGCGGGCGGGGACGCGCCGCGCGGCGCCATCGCCTGCGCCGCCGACGCGCGCCGCGCGCTCGATGCGGCGAAGGATTATTTCTGCCTCTTCGAGCCGTCCAATCCCGCGCTGCCGCTGGTCGCGCAGGCGATCGTCCTGCAGGGCAAGACCTTCATAGAGGTGCTGGCCGCTCTGCTGCCCGAGCGTCACGCCTATGCGCAATTTTCGATCGGTGGCGAGAATCCGTTCAAGCTGGCCGTCGCGCCGCTCGGCGACATGACGCCGTCGCGCGCCGAATATTTCGACGAGCGCCAGACGCCGCGCAAGACGCGCCGTCGCGTCGCGCCGCCCACGCCTTTGCTGATCGAGGCGCCGTCCGTAGAGGCGCCTGCGCCCTTCGAGGAAGAGAGATCGGAGTTGGAGAGCGTAGAGCAAGAGGCGCAGGCGAGCGCGGAGGGGCCGGACGCGTCGATGAGCGACGCCCCGCAGGATGGTCTCGCGGAGACGAGCGAGATCGAGGCGCCGGATTCGATCGCCGTCGAGCCGGAGCAGGTCGAGCTGCAGCCGGAGGCGATCGACTATGCCGAGGATTATGAGATCGACGCTCCGAGCTTCTCGGCGACGACGCGTACGCAGGCCTTGCTGCTGCTGGACGATATAGCGCGCTACTTCCGCATCGCCGAACCGTCGAGCCCGATTCCTTGCCTCATCGATCGCGCCCGCGCGCTCGCCGACAAGGACTTCATCGCCGTGCTCGGCGCCGTGCTCGAACGCGAGGAGAGCTGACGGCCGTCGTAAGATTGACACGAGTGTGCGCCATCACACAGCGATTTTAAGCGGTTCGACGAGTATACGGAGGGCAGCGCGAACACGAGCCGACTCGGCGCGTCCACGGCTTGACAGTTTCGCGATGCTCGGCTTCTCTATCGCGAATTCATAAAGGATAATTGTATATGGCGAAGATGAGTGGGCAGAAATTCATCGCGCGCAATCGCCCCCCGCGAGTTCAAATCGAATATGTCGATCCGACCGCCGACGAGAAGGTCGAGCTTCCCTTCGTGATGGGCGTGCTGGCCGATCTCTCCGGCAACTCGCCCGGCCATGGCAAGGAAGACTTCGACAAGGGCACTGCGGCGACCCGCAAGTTCGTCGAGTTCGACATGGATAATTTCGACGAGCGCATGAGCTCAGAGCATGGCGTTCGTCCGGGCGTCAGCTTCCATGTCGACAACAAGCTCTCCGATCAGCCGGGCGAGAAGCTGAGCGTGAAGCTCGATTTCAAGAGCATGGCCGATTTCAGTCCCGCCGCCGTCGCCAAGCAGGTGCCGGTGCTCGCCGAGCTGCTCGAGGCGCGGCAAAAGCTCGCCAATCTGCGCGTCTATATGGACGGCAAGGATGCCGCCAACCAGCAATTGCGGGCTCTGCTGAAGGACCCGCAAAAGATGGAAGCGCTCAAGGAATTCCTCTCTGCGACCCGATCGGGCGACAAATGAGCGAGGCGCAAGTGACCACAGAGCTCACACAGACCGAAGCCGCTGTCGCCACGACGGGCGGCGAACTCGACGAATTTCTGCAATCGCTGAAGCAGAGTTTCAAGCCGCCGAAGGACGAATCGGCGGCCAAGGAGCAGAATGCGCGCGTCCAGGACGCGATCTCCATCTTTGTCAATCAGGCGTTGTCCAACACGGACGCCGTCATCAAGGACGATGTGCTCGACACGATCGAGCGGCTGATCGCCTCCATCGACGAGAAGCTGACGGCCCAGCTCAACGAGATCATCCACGCCGAGGAGTTCCAGAAGATCGAGAGCGCCTGGCGCGGGCTGCATCATCTCGTCTACAGCTCGGAGACGGATGCGACGCTGAAGATTCGTGTGCTGAACATCTCCAAGACCGAGCTCTATCAGCATCTGAAGGACTACCCAAAAGCGAAATGGGACCAGAGCGAGCTGTTCAAGCGAGTCTATGAGGAGGAATATGGCCAGCTCGGCGGCCAGCCTTATGGCGCGCTCGTCGGCGACTATTATTTCAGCCATCATCCGACCGATGTGCAGCTGCTGCGCGATCTCAGCAAGATCGCCGCGGCCGCCCATGCGCCTTTCATCACCGCCGCCGATCCGAGCCTGATGCGCATGGACAGCTGGAACGAGCTGTCCAATCCGCGCGACATCGGCAAGGTGTTCGACACGCCGGAATACGCCGCCTGGAAGAGCCTGCGCGATTCGGAGGACGCCAAATATCTCGGCCTCACTCTGCCGCGCGTGCTGGCGCGCCTGCCTTACGGCGCCGCGTCCGAGCCGGTGGAGGAATTCGGCTTCGAGGAAGACACCGACGGCCACAAGGGCGAGAATTACGCCTGGATGAACTCCGCCTATGCGATGGCGGCGAACATCACCCGCGCCTTCAAGGACCATGGCTGGTGCTCGCGCATTCGCGGCGTCGAATCGGGCGGCGAGGTCGAGGATTTGCCGACGCATACTTTCCCGACCGACGATGGCGGCGTCGATCTCAAATGCCCGACGGAGATCGCCATCAGCGACCGCCGCGAGGCGGAGCTGGCCAAGGCCGGGCTGATGCCGCTCATCCATCGCAAGAACACCGATCGCGCGGTGTTCATCGGCGCGCAATCGCTGGCGCGTCCGAAGGAATACAACAATGATCCGGACGCCACCGCCTCCAGCAATCTCGCGGCGCGCCTTCCTTACATGTTCGCGGTGTGTCGTTTCGCACATTATTTGAAGGTCATGGTGCGCGATAAGATTGGCTCCACCAAGGAGAAGGAGGAGCTGCAGAGATGGTTGCAGAACTGGATCGTCCAATATGTCGACGGCGACCCGACCAATTCGTCCGACGAGGTCAAGCGCAAGAAGCCTCTCGCCGGCGCGAAGATCACCATCGTCCCGAATGAGGAAAATCCAGGATATTATTCCGCGACATTCGAGTTGCGGCCCCATTATCAGCTGGAAGGCATGAATATCGGAATGCGCCTCGTGTCCCGTCTCCCGATCAAATAGGAAGACGGAGAGGATCGCGAAAAAGCGATTTCATGCATCGATCTTTCGAACCCGATCAAAGGATATAGACAATGGCGACCGATATTTTTCTCAAGTTCACTTCCAAGGTCGAAGGCGAATCCTCCGACAGCAAGCACAAGGGCGAGATCGAAATCTCGAGCTATGGATTCGGCGTGACCAATCAGGGCACCTCGGGTCACGGCGGCGGCGCCGGCGCCGGCAAGGCGGATTTCCAGGATCTGCATTTCACCAAATCCGTCGACAAATCCACGCCGAACCTGCTCAAATTCACCGCCGAGGGCAAGCATTTCGACGAGGCGCTGATCACCGTCCGCAAGGCCGGCGGCGGCCAGCAGGAATATCTCAAGATCACGCTCAACGATGTGTTCATCACCTCCTATCACAGCGACGGCCACAGCGGCGCGGTGCCGTCGGAGAGCTTCACGCTCAACTTCACCAAGGTGAAGCTGGAATACAGCCCGCAAAAGGCCGACGGCTCGCTGGAGCCCAGCATCAGCGGCGGCTACAATGTGAAAGAGAACAAATCGTTCTGACAATGAATGACGTGTCGGCGGCGCTCGCGCGACGAGGCCGCCGACCGTCGGTCGCATCGCTCGCCGCTACGCGAGGCCGCGCGGGAAAAGCTCAATGACCTCCTCGACGACGACGAGCGTTCGCCCGGCGGACCGGCTCAGCCCCCCTCTCATGCATGTGTTTCGCGCCGCGCATCGCGACCGCCGCGAGCAGGCGCGCGAGTCGGCGAAGCGCCAGACGCTCGCCCGCGAGGGCGGAACGCCGGAGGCGGAGCGCAAGACGCGGCCGCAACGCGCCCCCATCAATGAGCAGGAGCTGAAGGCGGAGGTCGAGCACGACGTCGCCGCGCTGATGAATCATGTCTCGATGGATTCGACGATCGATCTTTCGTCCTTCGCGCGCGTGCGCGGCTCCATCCTCAATTACGGCTTCCCCGATCTCGCCAATCGCACCATGGACGAGCTGGAGGCCCGCGATCTTCATGGCGAGATCATCGCTGTGCTGAAGCAATATGAGCCGCGCCTCGTTCCCGGCTCGGTGCGCGTCACGCGCGACCGCTCGCCGGAGGCGTTGCAGGAGATTCGTTATATCGTCGACGGCCATCTCCTCTGCCAGCCGCTGAACGTTCCCATCGAGTTCGTCGCAAAATTCGAGGAAACGACCGGCAAGCTGCATCTTGCGCGGCGCTGAGCGATGAACCGCGAATTCCTCGATCTCTATAATCGCGAGCTCGATCTCTTCTACGAGCACGCCGCCGAATTCGCGGAAGAATATCCCGAGATCGCCAAGCGTCTCGGCGGCCTCATTCGCGACCGCACCGATCCCATGGCCGCAGGCCTATTGGAAGGCGCCGCTTTTCTCGCCGCGCGCGTGCAATTGAAGATCAAGCACGAGTTTCCCGAATTCGCCAATAATCTCCTCGAGCAGCTGGTTCCGCATTATCTCGCGCCGACGCCCTCCGCCATGCTGGTGAAGGCGCTGCCGAAATACGGCGACTCCGCGCTCGCCGACGGACGCCTGTTTCCGCGCGGCGCGCAGATCGACGCTGCCTATCTCGAGGCCGATAAGGAGATCGCCTGCCGCTACACGCTGACGGCGCCGATCCGACTATGGCCCTTCTACATAAAATCCGCCGAATATTTCACCAGCGCCGCCGCGCTGCAGCCGCTCAAGATCAATGTGCGCCGCGAGACCGTCGCCGGCATGCGCATCACGCTCGTCGTCGCCGCGACGTCGGACCCAGCCGATGACGCGCGCGAAAAGGCCGCGCCGCCGCAGCCCTGGTCGTTGTTCAGCGACAATAAGGCGACGGAGCTGCCCTTCCATCTCGCCGGCGCCGAGGCGCACGCCAATGCGATCTATGAGCAGATCTTCGGCCATTGCACGGGCGTGTGGTTTCGTTACGTCGACGCCAATAATGACGCCACCGTCATAGAGGCGCCGAAGGACTGTCTTCGTCAGCTCGGCATGGATGAGCAGGAATCGCTGCTGCCGCGCGACGATCGCATCTTCCGCGGCTTCGATCTGCTGCATGAGTATTTCATGTTCTCGCGCAAGTTTCTCGGCTTCGAGCTCGCGCTCGATCGCGAGAAGGTGACGAGCCGCCTGCCCTCGCGTGTCATCGACATCGTCTTCGGCTTCGACGAGGTCAATAGCGCGCTGGCCGCCAGCGTGCAGAAGGACATGTTCGCGCTCTATGCGGCGCCGGCGGTCAATCTCTTCGAGATGGCGACCGATCGCGTCTCCATCAAAGCCAATCGGCACGAATATCATGTCGTGCCCGACAAGAGCCGCTATCTCGATTATGAGCCGCATCGGCTCATCGACGTCTTCGCGCATTTTCCCGGCAGCGTCGAAAAGCGCCCGGTGCGGCCGCTCTACGCCTCCTCGACCGATCTGCGCGAGAAGAACGCGCTGCAATACACCATCCGCCGCGCGCCGCGCCGACGCACGATCGAGGAGAAGCGCTACGGGCCAGCGGGCGATTATTTCGGCACGGATCTTTTCATTTCGCTGAGCGACACCGGCGCGCTGGACGAGAACATCGGGGTTGCGGAGCTGAGCATTCGCGCGCTCTGCTCCAATCGCCATTTGCCCGAGCATCTGCCGATCGGCCAGAACCGCGTCGATTTTCGCCTTGCCGACGATGTCGAGCTCGACCTCGTTTGCGTCGCCGGCCCGACGCGGCCGGGCGAGCCGCTCGTCTCCTATCAGCGACGCCGCGCCGAGACCGCGCATATGGGGACCGTCTCCTGGCGGCTCATCAATATGCTGAGCCTCAATCATCTCGGCCTCACGGAGCGCGAGGCGGGCGACAACGCCCGCGCGCTGCGCGAGATTTTGACGACCTTCACCGAGCCCAATGACGCCGCCGGCGAGAGGCGCGTGCGCGGCGTGCTGTCGGTGGACAGCCGGCCCGTCGTGCGGCGCATTCGTTGCGGCGGCGGCGTCGGTCCGGCGCGCGGCACGGAAGTGACCGTCACGCTGGACGAGAAGGCCTTCGAAGGAACCGGCGCCTTTCTGCTCGGCGCGATCCTCGATCGCTTCTATTGCGAATATGCCGCCTTCAATCATTTCACCCAGCTCGTTCTGCGAACGACCGAGCGCGGCGAGATCATGCGCTGGCCGGCGAGGCTCGGCGCGCGGAGGGCGCTTTGAGCTATTTCGAAAAAATGCGGCGCGAGCCCTGGCGCCATGATTTTCTCGACATGATGCGCCGCGTCGAGCGCAGCCTCGGCCAGCGGCTCGAGGGCGACAGCGTGTTCGCGCAGCCGCGTCCGCGTATCGGCGACAGCGCCACGCGCCGCGACGAGATCGTGCGGCTCGGCTCGGAGCAATTCGCGCGCGAGGTCGCCGTCTCCTTCGGGCAGGAGCCGTGGATGGCGTTTCCAGGCTCGACGCTGCGTGAGATCGCGCCGCGCTGGAACAGGCCGCTTCCGCCCGCCGACGTCATTGCGCGGGCGCAGACGCCGGCCGATCGCGTGCATATCGTCTCGGCCTTTCTCGGCCTGCTCGGCCCGCAGGGGCCGCTGCCCTATCATCTGACAGAGGAAGCTTTCGCCTATGCGCAGGCGGAGGATTTGTCTTTCATCCATTTCCTCGATCTCTTCAACAATCGCTTCATCCAATTGTTCTTCCGCGCCTGGGCCGATGCGCGTCCCATCGTGCAGGCGGACCGGCCGGAATATGACCGCTTCGGCGCCTATGTGACCTCCATGGTCGGCGTCGGCTCGCAGGCCTTCGACACGACGCCGGCGAAGCATGACGGCGCGCGTCGCGAGAGCTTCATACCGCAGGGCGTCGGGCTCTATGCGGGCCTGCTCGGCCCGCAGGTGAAATCCGCCTCGCGTCTGCGCCAAGCCATTCGCGGCATGTTGCGCGTCGAGACGGAGATCGACGAATTCATCGGCTCCTGGCTGGAGTTCGACGCGCGCGAGCGTTCGCATCTCGGCGGACGCAACAGCACGCTCGGCGTGGATTTCCTCGTCGGCGCCGCCTCCTTCAGCGTGCAGGACAAGATTCGCGTGCGGCTCTACGTCGCCGATATGGCGCAATATCGCAAATTCCTGCCGGTCGGCGACGATTGCGATCGGCTCGTCGATATTTTGTTTTTTTATGTCGGCGACGAGATCGATTGGGATGTCGAGCTCGCCGTGCCGGCGCGCTGCGTCGAGCCCATTCGGCTCACATCCGATTCCGCCGCGGGGCCGGCGGGCGGCGGGCGGCTCGGCTGGACGAGCTGGCTCGTCGACGAAAATGCATCGAGGAAAGACGGCTATCGGGCCGATGCGCGCTTCCAGCCTGCGGAGCGCAAGAGGCATGAGCGCGAAAAAGCCAGACGCGAAGCGGGGGCGATGAAACCATGACCGACATTGGACTCGAGACAGTCACCGGCAAGCTCAATCTCGTCGGATTCGAGACGATCGCCAAAGCGCATCGCCAAGCGAAAAGCCTCGGCAATCGTTATGTGGAGCTCGCGCATTGGCTGCTGCATATGCTGGAGAAGACAGGCTCCGACGTCGATGTGATCGCCGATCATTTCAATCTCGATCGCGCCAAGCTGCTTCTCGATGTGGAGCGCGCGATCGGCGCGCTGACGCCGAGCCAGACGGAGACGCCCTATTATTCCGGCGCGGTGATCGAGGCGCTCGATCGCGGCTGGCATTATTCCACGCTCTTCTTCGCCGAGGCGCAGATTCGCACCGGCCATGTGCTGGTCGGCGTGCTGAAGACGGATCGGCTGCGGGCCGCGCTGCTCGCCGTCTCGCGCGAATTCGCCAAGATCGCCGTCGATGCGCTGCTCGACGAGCATAAGAAGATTCTCGTGCGTTCGGACGAAGAGAATCTGCGTCCCATAGACGGCAGCGGCCTCGCGCCGACGAGCGGCGCCGGCGCCGCAGCGGGAGAGACGCGCGGCCAGACGGCGCTCGATCGCTTCTCGCAGGATTTGACCGCGCGCGCGCGCTCCGGCGAGATGGACCGCATATTGGGCCGTGACGAGGAGATCAGAAAAATCGTCGATGTGCTGATGCGTCGGCGGCAGAATAATCCGATCCTCACCGGCGAGGCCGGCGTCGGCAAGACGGCGGTGGTGGAAGGATTCGCGCAGGCGATCGTCTCCGGCGACGTGCCGCCGCCGCTGCGCGACGTCACTCTGCGCGCGCTCGATGTCGGCCTGCTGCAAGCCGGCGCCTCGATGAAGGGCGAGTTCGAGCAGCGGCTGCGCTCCGTCATCGACGAGGTGCAGAAATCGCCGAAGCCGATCATTCTCTTCATCGACGAAGCGCATACGCTGATCGGCGCCGGCGGCGCGGCCGGCACGGGCGACGCCGCCAATCTGCTGAAGCCGGCGCTCGCGCGCGGAACGCTGCGCACCATCGCCGCGACGACATGGAGCGAATATCGCCAATATTTCGAGAAGGACCCGGCGCTGACGCGGCGATTCCAGCCGATCCAGATCGACGAGCCGGACGCCGCGCGCGCGGCGGCGATGTTGCGCGGCATTCTCGCGCCCATGGAGAAGCATCATGGCGTGCGCATTTCCGACGCCGCCATCACCGCAGCCGTCGCGCTGTCGCAACGCTACATCCCCGCGCGGCAATTACCGGACAAGGCGGTGAGCCTGCTCGACACGGCGAGCGCGCGCGTCGCCATCAGCCAATCGACGACGCCCGCCGCCATCGCAGACAAGCGCGTCGAGATCGACCATCTCGCGCAGGAGAAGGCGGCACTGCTCGCCGATCGCGATCTCGGCGCCGACACACGCGCGCGTGTGAATGAGATCGACGATGCGATCGCCGCGGCGAAGGACCGGCTCGGCCTGCTGGAGAGCGCTTGGAGCAACGAGAAATCCATCGTCGACGAGGTGCGCTCGCTGCGCGAGATTCTCGCGCAGACGGAAGTGGAGAGCGCGCAAGAGAGCGAGCGCGCGAAGCTGAAAGAAAAGCTCGGAGCATTGGCCGCGCTCGACCCCGAGACGCGCGCCATTTATCCACATGTCGACGAGCAGGCGGTGGCCGCCGTCGTGTCGGATTGGACCGGCATTCCTGTCGGCCGCATGGTGAAGGACGAGATCGAGAACATCCTTCGTCTGCCGGAGATTTTGAACAAGCGCGTCGTCGGCCAAAGCCATGGCCTCGCGATGATTTCAAAGCGCATAGAGACCAATCGCGCGCGGCTCGACAATCCCAATAAGCCGATCGGCGTGTTCATGCTGTGCGGCCCCTCTGGCGTCGGCAAGACGGAGACGGCCTTAGCGCTCGCCGAGGCCATTTATGGCGGTGAGCAGAATATCATCACCATCAACATGTCGGAGTTTCAGGAGGCGCACACGGTCTCCACGCTGAAGGGCGCGCCTCCCGGCTATGTCGGCTATGGCGAGGGCGGCCGCCTCACCGAGGCGGTGCGTCGCAAGCCCTATAGCGTCGTGCTGCTCGACGAGATCGAGAAAGCGCATCCCGATGTGCATGAGATTTTCTTCCAGGTCTTCGACAAAGGGCAGATGGAGGACGGCTCGGGCCGGCGCATCGATTTCAAGAACACGCTCATCATCCTCACCTCCAATGTCGGAACCGATCTCATCATGGAGCTCGGCGCCGATCCCGCTTATCTCGACGATCCGGAAGCGCTCTCCGCCGCGCTGCGGCCGGAGCTGCAACGAGTCTTCCCGCCAGCGCTGCTCGGGCGCATCGTCGTCATTCCCTATTTCCCGCTGTCGCCGGATATGTTGTCCGGCATTGTGCGGCTGCAATTGAACCGCATCGGCAAGCGCATCGAGGAGAATCACAAGGCGGCCTTCGTCTATGACGACGCCGTGGTCGATCACATCGTCGGGCAATGCAATGATCCCGATTCCGGCGGGCGCATCATCGACAACATCATTACCAACACGCTGCTCCCCTCGCTCTCGCGCGAGTTCCTGAAGCGCTCGCTGGCGAAAGAGGAGCTGCGCGAGGCGCGAGTGACTGTGAGCGCGGGCGCTTTCGGCTTCGAATGGAGATGAGCCCGGGCCTCCGCGCAAGCGAGCCGTGACCGCTATTCGCCGCGACAGCCGAGTTCCTGGGCGCCCCACCCGTCCGGCTATCGGCCGACCCTGCTCCTGAAGGGGAGGGGCCGCCCGATTGCCCAACGGCCAAGGCCTCGGCTCTTGACGTAGCCCCAAAAATGTCGCAATTGAGCAAAGGTTTAGCAATAGAATAGCAATTTGTGCGGTATCCTCGTCGGGGCGGGCGTTCGTGGTAAAGAATAAAATCAGCGCTGTCGGCGTGATCGCGTGCATTGCTTGCTTCGGCGCTTCCGCCGAGCCGGCGCCCGAGCAATCGGAGCTGGAGCGCCTTGCGGCTCATGTCCGCACGCATCCGACCGACTACGAGCAGACCTTCGCCTATATTCGGCTCGCGACGGAGCTGCATGACGAGGCCGCGATCGGCGCGCTCGAGCGCTTGCTGATGTATAATCCGGCGCTCGGCCGCGCGCGCAAGGAGCTCGGCTTTCTCTATGCGCGCATCGGCGCCTATCAGAGCGCGGTCTATAATCTGCGCGCGGCGTTGAAATCGCCCGATCTCGATTCCGCGCAGAGAGCGCAGATCGAAGCGCAGCTCCCCGATATCGAAAGACGCACCCAGGCGAGCCGTCTCTCGGGAAATCTGCAGATCGGCGTGCGCACGCAGTCCAACGCCGCCTATCTGCCGTCGAGCGGCCTCTATGACGTCGGCGGCGTGCAGACGCCGGGCGGCGTCACCGGACGACAATCCGACGCCAATACTTTCGAGCAGGCGCAGCTGACGCACGATTATGATTTCCAGAATCAGCGCGGCGACACGTTGGAGACGCGCGGGCTAGCCTATGCGACGCAGCAATTCGCTCTGTCGCAATACAACGTCGCCTTGTTCTCGCTCTCCGTGGGGCCGCGCTTCGGCCTGTCGGAAATCGCGCCCGGCCTTTCGGTGAGGCCCCATGTCTCGGGCTCGGCCTCGCTCGTCGGCAATCTGAATTATCTCAACACGGGCGGCGCCGGCGTCAGCCTGCGTCAGATCTTCGGCGATCGGCTGTCGCTGGAGCCGGGCTTCGAATGGTCGCGGCTCTGGGTCAATTCGGGCTCCGCGTCGGGCGGCGCGCAGACGGTGGCGACGATCGCGAGCGGCGAGGTGCTCACCGGCTCGCTCGGCGTCAGCCTGCGCATTTTCGACAATGTGCGTCTGGAGGGACGCGGCGCCTTCTCGCGCGCTGCGGCCTATGTCGCGACGCAGGCCTCCGATCAATTCGACCTGCAGGCGATGTTGCGCGTGGAGGTCGATCCGCCGCTCGCGGAAATGCCGCGGCGATGGACCATCGCGCCCTACGCGCGCTTCACGCAGATCGCCTTCGACATCGCCAATCCCGCGCTCGATCCGTTCCGCGTGCGGCGTGACGACGCCTGGACCTATGGCCTCGCGCTGGACGCGCCGATAACGGCGGAATTGGGCGTCTCCGGCCATCTCGAGTTTCTGCGCAACGATTCGAACATTTCGAGCTTCAAGATGCAGAATGTTTCCTTGACCTTCGGGCCGACCGCGAAATTCTGACGAGGGGGAGGCGATGCGAAACCTGCACGGCGTGGCGCTCCTCGCGCTCATTGGGCTTTGCGCGACGAATGTCCGCGCGGATGTCGTCGGCAATGTCGGCGCGGTCAATCCAGCGGCGCAAGGAACGCCGCCCGGCGGTTCCGCCAAAGGATTGACGCTCGGCTATGGCGTCGTCGATCGCGAGCGCATCGACACCAAGACCGACGGCCGCGCGCAGATCGTCTTTCTCGACAAATCGACGCTGGGCGTCGGCGCGAACAGCTCGGTGACGATCGATCGTTTCGTCTATGATTCCGCCGCCGGCGCCGGCAAGCAGAGCCTCTCCATCACCAAGGGCGCGCTGCGTTTCATCGGCGGCGAGGTGAGCCATGGCGTCGGCATGGAGATCAAGACGCCCTCGGCGACGATCGCCGTGCGCGGCGGCATGGTGCTGGTGCGCGTCGGCGGCGCCGATTGCCGCGATATCGCGCGAGCGGGCGGCTGCGACGAGATCGTGCTGCTGAATGGCGTCGCCACCATCGTCACCGCCAAGGGGCGTCGCATCCGGCTGACCCGTCCGGGCTATGGCGTGGTCATCGGCTCGGGCGGCGAAGAGATGTCCGATCCGGCGCCGGCCGGCGAGGCGTCGATCGAAGGTTTCGACCAGCAATTCGCCAGCCTGCCGGGCCAAACGGGCGGCGCCAGCCTCGGCGCGCTGCCGACGGGCGCGCAGGCGCTCGCGCATCTCGGCGCGCTTCGGGAGCCCGATCGCACGCCTTGGGCCGGGCTCGGGGCGATCGGAGCGCATTGGGGCGGCGCCGGCATAGCGCAGAGCCGCGCGCAAACGAATAATCAGACCGTCGCGACGCAGACGCACCAGGCTCTCGCCGCCATCGTCGCCGCGCAGCACGCCCAGCACGCCGTCACGGGGGGCGGGACGGGCTCCTCCGGGGTAACGATCGATCCCGGCAATCCCGCGAGCGGCGCGGTGGGCGCGCTTTTCGCGGGCGGATTTTGCGTGTGGGGCTGCGTGACGCCGACTTTCGTCTCGCAGAGCGTTTCGGGAACGACGACCACCATCACGCTGCAGGCGACCTTTCCCGGCTATGGCTATTTCCTGATCGCTTTGTCGGTGAATGCGGCGAACATCAATTATGTCGCGGGCCAGACCTCGGCGTCCTTCAACGGCGCATTCGGCGCCACTATCGTCTATCATCCCGAGAGCGGCGCCGCGGCGCAGACGAACACCTATAATTTCGTGATCAATGAGCTTTTGAGCTGGTCCGGCGCGGTCTCGGCGAATGGCGCGCCGACGTCATTCACCGTCAGCGGCAGCGACACGCTGAATTTCGTGAATGCGGCCGGCATCGTCCTCGAGCCGCCGCCGACATCGACCAATTCATTCTTCAGCCTGCCGAACGGCTTCACGCAGACCTTCGAATTCTCCTATCCGTGACCGGCCGGCCGCCTTCGACGGCCGAGCCGCTCGCTCGCGAGTGATTTTCGGGGACGATCGAGAACGGTTCCGCGCGAATCGCAAAGCGCCCACGCGCGCTCCAGCCGAAGCCTACGCCGATTCGGCGCGGAAGCAGATTTGCGAGCAGCGCGGTCGCAGCCCGCGTCGAGCGCCGGCGCCTTGTCGTCCTGACTTTTCGGAAAAATGGCGCGCCCGAAGAGATTCGAACTCCTGACCCCCAGATTCGTAGTCTGGTGCTCTATCCAGCTGAGCTACGGGCGCCCTACGGTTCGTTCCGCGCCGCGAAGATGCGTCGAACCGATGGAGAGGTCGTTTAGCGGCTACGAGGCCGCTTGGCAATAGGAAGATATTTCCCCCGGCAAGACGCTTGCGCTGCCCTACGGCTGCGATAATTACCGACGATCCTGATGCCGACGCTCCTTGAATGTAATAAAATAGGATTGATGATGGACGAGTTCGGGTCGAATGGCGTGCAGATCGCCTATATCGATTTTCCGCCGCTGACGGAGGATCGTGGGGAGCCGATCGTTCTCATTCACGGCTTTGCCTCGACGCACGCCGTGAATTGGCTCTTTCCCCAATGGGTCAAGACTTTGACCGAGGATGGTCGGCGCGTCATCGTGCTGGACAATCGCGGCCACGGCCGCTCGGAGAAGATTTACGATCCCGCGGCCTATGATCTCGCGCTGATGGCCGGAGACGTCGCCAATCTGCTCGCGAGTCTCGGCGTCGCCCGCGCCGATGTGATGGGCTATTCCATGGGCGCGCGAATCGCCGTCACGCTGGCGCTGAACCATCCCGAGGTCGTCCGCTCGCTCGTGCTGGGCGGCATCGGCGCCAATCTCGTGACCACGGGCCTGCCGCGCGGCCTGGCCGAGGCCATGGAGGCCGAGCGCATAGAGGATATCGACGATCCGCTGCTGAAGATGTTCCGCGGCTTCGCCGAGGCCACGCGCGCCGATCTGCCCTCTCTCGCCGCATGCGCGCGCGGCCCGAATCAGACCGTCGACCGCGCCCGGCTCGCCGCGATCACGGTTCCCGTGCTGATCTGCGTCGGCACGCGCGACGAGGTGGCCGGCGATCCGCATCCGCTCGAGCCGCTGTTCCCGGACGCCCATATCGTCGATATCCCCGGCCGCGATCATAATCGCGCCGTCGGCGACCGCGTCTTCAAGCAGGCGGTGCTCGATTTCCTCGCGCAGCGGGAATAGAACGCGAAGCCATGACCGAAAGCGGCCCCGCTCGGCTCGTCGCCTTCTCCGGCGTCGATCCGCTTTTCGCCCGCCTCTCGGCGGAGGCCGAGGCCGCCGCCGGCCGTGAGCCCAATATGGCGGCCTTTCTCTATGCGGCGGTTCTGGCGCAGGACAGCCTCGAGGGCGTGTTGGCGCATCGAATCGCGCAGCGTCTCGCGGCGCCGGAGCTGCCGGCGACCGTCATAGAGCGGCTCTGCCGAGACCAGATGGCGCGCGATTCGGCGCTGGGCGCGGCGCTGCGAGCAGATCTCATGGCCGTTTTCGACCGCGATCCGGCCTGCACGCGGCTGCTCGAGGCGGCGCTCTATTTCAAGGGCTTCCACGCCATTCAGAGCTATCGGCTGGCGCATGCGCTGTGGCGCTCCGGCCGCAGCGATCTCGCGCTCTGGCTCCAGAGCCTCGCCTCGGCGCGCTTTCAGACCGACATCCACCCGCAGGCGCGAATCGGCGCCGGCTTCTTTCTCGATCACGCGACCGGCGTGGTGATCGGCGCCACCAGCGTCATAGAGCATGACGTCTCCATGCTGCATGGGGTGACGCTGGGCGGCTCCGGCACGGCGGGCGGCGCGCGCCATCCCAAGGTGCGCCATGGCGTGCTGATCGGCGCCGGCGCCAAGCTGCTCGGCGATATAGAGATCGGCGAGCGCGCGCGCATAGCGGCGGGCTCCGTGGTGCTGGAATCAGTGCCGGCGCATAAGACGGTCGCCGGCGTGCCGGCCCGCGTCATCGGCGATGTCGGCGCGGCGGAGCCGGCGCTGACGATGGATCAGATCATCGACGAGTCGCACGATCCGGGGTTGTAGCGGCGGAAACTGGACCGCGAGCCTTCAGGCTCGCTCTCGCCCGTTCGTCGGCAGGTCGATCGAAGCCGTCGACCGATCGACGATCATTCCGGCTTCGTCGGGGTCCGACGCCATCGCAGCGTCGATCTGCTCTTCCGTCGTGGCTTCGGCTCGCTTCCAGTCGCTCTCGTCCGACATCGCGCGCAATTGCGCGTCCGTGTATCGGACGAGACGGGGCGCGAGCGCGCGCTTTTCGGCGCTCACAGGATCGCCTCTATGCCTTTGCGATCGGCGAGCGCGAGCAGCTTCAGCGAGGGGCCGCTCGGGCGCGTCTCGCCGCGCTCCCATTTGCTGACGAGAATTTTGCTCACATTCAGAGCCAAAGCGAAGGTCGCCTGGCTCATATTGGCTTTTTCGCGGATTTTCTTGATGGCGTCCGGCGCGAGCGGCTCGGCCGGCGTCAGGCAGCTGACGTCGAAACGCCGCATGGTCGCTTTGTCGATCGCGCCGACCGCACGCAGGTCCTCTGCAATCTCGTGAAGAGATCGAAGCGCGTCGCTGCGGTAGCTCTTTTTCGTCATAGCTCGATCTTTCGCCAACCTCGTTGTTCGCCGAGAGCTTGCAGCTCGACGTCCGTCATCCGGTCCAAGATTCGCGCGAACTCCAGATACTCCGCCAATTCCGAATCCGTCAGATTCGCCTTCGCGCTCTTGGAGAACAGGTGCAGAAATACAGCCAGATTTCCCCGTTTGTAAAAGAGGATCGCGCGCGATCCTCTTGCTGCGCCTAAGTTGCTTCGGGCGATCCGCTGTTTGATCAAACCGCGGCCGAGATCACCGTCAACCAAGCCGCGCTCGGCTTTTTCGACAGCGATTCTGCAATCTTCGTCAGAAACCCCAGCCTTTTTCGCGTCTCTCTGAAACGATTTCGGAAAACGGATTTCCATAAGAACTCCCGCCTCGCTCTCAAGGAGCGATTTTTAGCTTTCGCATCCGTCGGGGTCCTTCCGCGCAACATAGCCAGGGCCAACGCCCACGGCCTGGATATGAGAAATCTATAATATTGCCTATTATATTTCAACCCTATCCGAATCGATTGCTCTTCGGGAACCCACGCGGCGGCAGTCGGCCCGCCTCCGCCCTATGGGCGAGCCATTCGCTCAGCTCGCGCTTGTCCACGGTAAAGGTGCGGCCGGACGAATCGACCCAGGTCAGCCCGTCGGCGAGCGCGAAGACCTTGGCGTCGGCGACCCCGCCATCCTTGTAGCGTTGCAGACGCACGCCCTTGCCGCGCGCCATTTGCGGCGCCTCGGCGAGCGGGAACACCAGCAGCTTGCGATTCTCGCCGATGATGGCGACATGGTCGCCCTCCGCCGGCGTCACGATCTTCAGCTTCGTCGTCTCCTCGACATTGAAGACGGCGCGGCCCTTGCGCGTCGTCGCGACGAGGTCGTTCTGCGAGACCACGAATCCGCGTCCGTCGTCGGCGATCAGCAGCAGCAGCGCGTCCGGCGTCTGCGGCAGAACCTTCACGATCGCCGCATCCTCGTCGATATCGGCCATCAGCCTTATCGGCTCGCCATAGCCGCGCCCGCCGGGCAACTTGGCGGCGTCCAGCGTATAGGCCTTGCCATTCGAGGCGAGCGCCAGAACCTTGGACGTCGTCTGCGCGAAGAAGGAGGTCTCCAGCGCATCGTCGCCCTTGAACTGCAGCTGCGTCAGATCGGCCACATGGCCCTTCAGCGCGCGTATCCAGCCCTTCTGCGTCACGACGATGGTGATCGGCTCGCGCTCGATCAGCGCCTCGGCGAGATCGATGTCGGTCGCCTCCGGCGCATCCTCGAAAGTGGTGCGCCGCTTGGCCAGCTTGGCGTCGGCGAGAATCGTCTTCTTCAGCTCGCGGATTTGCGTGGTGATCGTCTTCCACTGCTTGGCCTCGTCGGCGAGCAGCGATTCGACCTCCGTCTTCTCCTCGAGCAGCTTCGCGTGCTCCTTGCGCAGCTCCATCTCTTCCAGCTTGCGCAAGGCGCGCAGGCGCGTGTCGAGAATATAATCGACCTGCACGTCGGTGAGCTCGAAAGCCGCCTTCAGCGCCTGCTTGGGCTCGTCCTCCTCGCGGATGATGCGAATCACCTCGTCGAGATTGAGGAAGACGATGATCATGCCCTCGAGCACCTCGAGCCGGCGCACGATCTCCGCCAAACGATGACGCGAGCGGCGTTCCAGCACCTCGCGGCGATGGTCGAGCCATTGGCGCAGAGCCTCGTCCAGCGAGACGACGCGCGGCACGGCGCCATCGACGAGCACATTCATATTGACGGGGAAACGCACCTCCAGCTCGGAGAGCTTGAACAAGGTCTCCATCATCAGCGCCGGATCGACCGTGCGCGTGCGCGGCTCGATGACGACGCGCACATCCTCCGCCGATTCGTCGCGCACATCGCCGGCGAGCGGCGCCTTCTTCTCGACGACCAGCTCGGCGAGCTTCTCGATGAGGCGCGATTTCTGCACGCCATAGGGGATCTCGGTAACGACCGCGACCCATTGCCCGCGCGCGGTCTCCTCCTTGTGCCAGCGCGCGCGCAGGCGGAAGGAGCCGCGCCCCGTGCGATAGGTCTCGATGATCTGCGCGCGCGGATCGACGACAATGCCGCCGGTCGGAAAATCCGGCCCTTGCACGAAGGTGAGCAATTGCTCGGCGTTGGCGCTGCGATGCGAGATCAGATAGAGCGCGGCGTCGCACAGCTCATTGAGATTATGCGGCGGAATGGAGGTCGCCATGCCGACGGCGATGCCCTGCGCGCCATTGGCGAGAAGATTGGGGAAGGCCGCCGGCAGCACCACCGGCTCCTGCTCCTCGCCCGAATAATTGGGGCGAAAGTCGATCGCGTCCTCGTTGATGCCCTCGAGCAGCAGCCGCGCGACCGCGGTCATGCGCGCTTCCGTATAGCGATAGGCGGCGGCGGCGTCCCCATCGACATTGCCGAAATTGCCTTGGCCGTCGACGAGTGGATAGCGCGAGGAGAAATCCTGCGCGAGCCGCACCAGCGCATCGTAGATCGCCTGGTCGCCATGCGGATGGAAGGAGCCCATCACATCGCCGACGATCTTCGCGCATTTCTTGAACGGCGTGTTCGGGTCGAGCCGCAAGATCTGCATGCCGTAGAGAATGCGCCGATGCACGGGCTTCAGGCCGTCGCGCGCGTCCGGCAGCGCGCGTCCGGTGATCGTCGAGAGCGCATAGGTGAGGTATCGCTCCTCGAGCGCCGTGCGCAATTCCACCGGCAGCGCATCTCCTCCGCCTTCGTCCGTCGTCGTTCCGCTTTTCGCCATATCGCCGACTCCCGCCCTTTCGGCGTTTACTGCGTGCGCTTATATCCCGTCGCGACTCTGGCGTGAACCATTGCCGTCGCTGCGTGCTTCCACTAAGACAGCGCAGCTTTCGGCGCCCCGTCGCAGCGCCGTCTTTTCGAGCAGCATCTCATGAAGAAGCCTCTCCTGTTCGCAACTTTTGTCGCCGCCGCCCTCGCGGGGGCCAGCGTCCGCTCCATGGCGCTCGAAGTCTCGCTGTTCGACTGGCTGCCCTTTCTGCACGAGGATTCGGCGGAGAAGAAGGACGCGCGCCACGGCGCCTCGCCGCAGGCGCTGTGCAAGGAAGTGGAAGTGCCGGTCGACGAAGGCTATGGCGTCAGCCGTCATGAGCGCCGCGTGGTGTGCGAGCAGGAATGAGCGCGACGGCGCCGTGGGCCGCTGCGGCCGCGACATAGAGCCCACGCGCCTGCGGCGCGGCGAGGCCGCGTGGGCCGAAGACGTCGCGCTGCAGAAAATGCCCGGTGAGGCGAAAGGCCGCCGCCAGCTCGCCGGCCTCCGCCCCGGCAGGCGCCGGCTGGCGTAGAAAATCGGGGAAGGGCAGCAGACGATCGCGCCAGGGCGCGCCGGCGGCGCGCGCGACCGCCCGCCCGGTCTTGGGCGACACATAGGCGAGATCGGCCGTCTCCCCGGTGAGCGCGCAGCGCTCGAGATCGAGGCCGAAGCCGAGCGCCGCCAGCAGCGCCAGCTCGAATCGCGCCATCAGCGCCGGGGCGAGATCGAGCGAATCGAGCCGGTCGGCGATGACCTCGGCCATATCGAACAATTCGCCATGCGGATCGCGCTCCGGCAGCAGCCGCAGCAGCGCGCAGAGATGGCCGACGCCATGCAGGGCGAAGGCGCGGTCGATGAGCCGCGCCGCCCGCGAGCGCAATGGCTCCACGGCGAAAGCGCCGAGATGCTGCTCGAGCCGCGCCCGCCAGGCGACCTCGACGCTATTGCCGGGCTGCAGCACGGAGCGCAGCGCGCGGCCGGCGCCGCCGCGCACCATGCCGGCGTGACGGCCATGGGCGCGCGTCATCAGCTCCAATATGACCGCGGACTCGCCGTGGCGCTTGACGCCGATGACGAGCCCTTCGTCCCGCCAATCCATCTATCCTGTCACAGCTCGGAGAGCTTCACGTCCGGCGTGTATTTGAAATCATAGACGTCCTTGGTGATCGCCTGGCCGCAGATCACCTTGCCTTTCGTGGCGTCGAAGGTCAGCGTCGGCGAGCCGTAGAGCGACCAGCCGAGGCTCAGCGCCTCGGTGACGCGCTTGCAGAACTCCACATCGTCGGGACCGGTCAGATAGCGATAGACCGTCGATCTCTTGCCTAGAGTTGCGGACATTGTGACCCCTCGGGAATGGCCGGCGGGCGATTCGCCCGGGCGCTCGCGCCGTCATCCTCGCGCGCGCGGCCTCGCGCAAGAATTTTCTCTAGCGCCGCCCGGAATTGAAGAGCCGCAGCACGAACCAGATCGGCACGACGATGATCGCGCCGGTGATCACATAGCCGATGACCGTATGCACCGCGCCGAAGCCGAGCGAGGAGATGCGGTCGAAGAAGCGTCGCGCGCCATGGACGAGATCCATGGGCTCGATCTCCAGCCACATCAGCAGCGCGCCGACGACCAGCGAGACGAACAGCAGCTTGACGAGCACTTGCAGCGGCGAGCCGCCGAGAAAATCATGGAGTCGACTATTGGAGGCCATGCGTCCTTCGCTCTCGATTGCGGCGTTATCGACGTTTTCGCGACGCGCCGGCCGCCTTCCTTCTCCCCGCTCGCGGGGAGAGGGAGAAGGCGCGCCGCGAAAACAATCATGCGAAATTCTATCAGAGGCTGTCGCCCTTGGGAGCCTCCTCGCGGAAGAGCTGCATCATGCGCCGCAGGAATCGCTCGGTAAAGGAGAGCGCGCGCTCGAACTCTTCCTCTCCGGGCAGGCCCTTGCGGGGAGCCGTCGCCTCGGGCGCGGCGCCGGGGAGCTTGGCGCGCAATTGCGCATTCTCGCGGGCGAGGCGGTCGATCTCCTCCTGCAGCGCGGCGCGCTCCTCCGCGGCGACGCGGCAGACGGAGAGCCCGCCCTCCACCGTGCAGAAGGAGACCGCGCCGGTCTGCTTGTCGAGCCGCAGCATTCCGCCTTCCGCCGGGCTCATGGCGAAGCGGCCGGCCTCGCTCTGGGAGGGCTCGGCGGCGGGGGCTTCGGCGCGCGCGGCGGCGGAACAAAGCATGGCGAGACAGACGAGGGAAAAGACGCGCATCGGCTCCGACCAGTTTCAGCAGGCCGCCCCTCGAGGCCCCGCTCCGATGTGGCGAGGGGGGCGGCGCGCGTCAATAGGCGGGGCCGCCTCCCGCTCAATCCTTGGGGCCGAGGAGCAGCACGCGCAGCAGGCCGGAGGGCCGGAAATCGGCGGCGCGCATCTCGAAGGCGGTGGGCGAGATTTTCTTCAGATCGGCGAGGCAGAAGCTCACGAGGCGCGTCGGCTTGCCCTTGTCCACGACGAGGCGGAATTGCCGAACCGGCGCGGCGGGCGCGCCGGCGCCGAGATCGAAGGAGATGTGGCGCTCCTGCAGCTCGGCGACATTGGCCTCGGGGAAGATGCGCGCCGCGGGCTGCGGCTTTTTCGGCGCATCCCCCGCAATGGCCTCCTCCGGCGCAAGCGCGGCGGCTTCCTGCGCCGCCGAGCGCCGGGCCGCAGCGGCGGAGACCATTTTGTCGACGCCCGCGAGAAAGGCGCGATCGAGGCAATAATCGGCGCGGCGGCGCTCTGCCTCCGCCGCCAGCTCCTTGGAGGAGCGCAGCGGCTCGCGCAGCACGCTGTCGCGGGCGACGCCGACGCTCGAGCGAAAGCGAAAATCGAGCAGCGCGCTCTGTCCCGGCGCGAGATCGAGCGTGCGCGTCGCCGCGCCGCGCACCGACCAGCGCGGCGCGTAGATCGGATGTCCCGCCCGATCGACGCCATTCTCGGCGATGAGCCCGTCCTTGACGAGCCGCGCGCGGGCGTCCGGCGCCAGAGCGGCGAGCTTGTCGTGAAAAAAGCCGATGGGAACCAGCGGCAGGCCGCTGCGACGCAGGGCGGCGGTCACATCCTTGCCCTCGACGAAGGCGCTCTGCGAGACGGCGAGCGGCGCCGGCTTTTGATCGATGATCGCGGCGAGGCCGATGTAATTGATGGGGTCCGCGCCGGGAATCGACCAGGCCGCATCGGGATCGGAAAAATCGATCTCCGGCAGGGGGAAGGTCACATTGGTCCGCGCCGGCGCCGCCGTGGGATTGACGATGCGATATTTCAGCGAGCTGTTCTGCGCGCCGAGCGTCAGCTCCATCTGCTCGACGACGAGCCCTGCCGCCTCGAGCCCGGCGAGCTCCGGGCCGCGATGGACCAGCTCTTGAAGAGTCTCTTCCGCCCGCGCCCCCCAAAAGCCGAGCGCCAGAATCGCCGCCGCCAATCCGGCGCTCCGGGGGAAAGGAAAATTCATCGAAAGCCGCCTTTCACTTTAGAAAATGCGCGCGAGAATATCGTCTCCGCCGCGAAAGCGATATGGGCGGGCGCACAGCGCGATTGACGGCGATGGCCTATCGAATAGGCTGATATGCATTGCTCGAGATCATAGAGGGAGCGGATCATGGGACGGCCGGCTGCGCGCGTGAGCGACCCTGTGGCCCATCCTCTGCCGCCGGTGCTGACGCCCGGCCCCGGCAGCTTCAACGTATTCATCGGCCAATTGCCGGCGTGGCGCGGAGTCGGCGGCGCGGCCGCCGCGGCGATACAATCCGCGAAATCGGCCTCCGACGCGACGATCCAGGCGGCCGAGGCGGCGACGCTCGCCGCCGCCGGCACGCCGGGCGCGCCCGCCGCTCTGGCGGCCGAGCAGGCTGCCAAGGCCGCGGCGGCCGCCAGCATGGGATCGATGATCAGCGGCGCCGCCGGCGGCGCGGATATTCACATGTGCGCGACGCCGCTGCCGATCCCGCCGCATGGGCCGGGCGTGGTGGTGGACGGCTCCGCCAGCGTCTTCATCAACGGCCTGCCCGCCTGCCGGCAGGGCGACACCATCGTCGAGGCGGTCGGCCCGCCGAACAAGATCGTCATGGGCCTGCCGACCGTGCAGATCGGCGGATAGCGCGCGTCAGGCCGTCGCGCTCTCTTCCTCGATCGGGGCTTCCAGCAGCCGCTCCGGCCGCGTCAGGAACGCCGCCGGAATATCGGCGCGGGCGTCCTCGGTCGGGCCGCGGACGGGCTCGGGCGGCGTCGCCCAGACGAAAGCGTCGAGCTTGCCGGTGACGGGTGAGGCCGGCGCCCAACGCCGTGAGATGACGCCATCGGCGATCCAGGCCGGATCGCGCGGCGCGCGCGAGCCGCGGGCCAGCCATTCGCGCACCGGCCCGCTGGGGCCGTTCTCGGCGTCCTCCAGCTCGGCCATCAGCAGGCAGACCTGGGCGGTCGGCGTCTTGCCTTCGGCGACCAGCGGAGCCAGCGCCTTGCGCGCGGCGCCGAAATCGCGCGCCGCCAGCGCCGCGCGGGCGACGAGGATTCCCGCCTCCTGCGAATGCGAGACGGAGGCGGCGAATTTCCGCACGCGGACCAGACGCTCGGCGTTGGATTCGCTCGGCGCGATCTCGAGAAAAGCTTCGGCGATATCGGGATGCGGATGCTCGGCATAGGCTTTCTCGAGCAGCTTCAGCGCTTTGGCGCTGTCGCCATGACGGGCGAGCAGGCGGCCGATCAGCGTGATCGCCGGAACCAGATCGGGCGCGCGCTTCACCGCCTGGCGGGCGAGATGCAGCGCGTCGCTCGGATGCGCGGCCTGCTTCTCCAGCGCCAGGGCGGTCTCCACCACGGCGCGCAGGCGCTGGGCGGTCGGCAGGTCGATGGCCTTGGCCTTCAAATTGGCCTCGACGGCGATGCGCGCCTCTTCCCAATTGGCCTGGGCGCCGTGATGCTCGAGCAGCGCATGGCCGGCCCAAGGCAGCGGCGCGAGCTGATGGGCCTGATCGGCGAAATGATGCGCCGCCTCGTCATCCTTGCGGCGCTTGGCCTCTATGTGCAGGCCGCGCAGGCCGAGAAGGCGCGTCTCCGAGAGCTGCGTCATCTCGTGAAAAGCGGTCTCGGCGCCGACGCGGTCGCCCTCGAGCTGGGCGACCTGGGCGCGCAGCAGATAGGTGAGCGGCTCCTTGTCGAGGTTTTTCACCGCCTCCTTGGCGGCGCGCTTGGCCTCGGCGAGATGGCCGGCGCCGGCGGCCACAATGCCGCGCGAGAGAGCCTGGAAGCCCCGCTCGCGGCGCTTGGCGCGGGAGCTCTGCTTCAAGCGCGCGGGCGCCTGGAAGAAATAGGCGATGATCGCCCAGGCGATGAGGATCGCCGCGATCGTCGCGAGCAGCGCCGCCGCGCCGACGACCAGCGTCGTCTCTATGTGATAGCCGCCCCAGTCGAGCGTGATCGAACCGGGCTGCTCGATGAGCCAGTGGAGGCCGATGGACAGAGCGGCCAGCGCCGCAATGAAGAAGAGCAGCAGAATCATGGGTCGTCGATCCTCGCCTCGGCTCTAAGCGCGTCCGCTTAGATTTTTTTGTTTCAGCAGGATTATTGTCTGGCCCTGCTCAGTTCTTTGGTTTTGCGAGCGCATCCAGCGCGCCCGCGAGAATGGAGGCCGCCGCCTTCTCCGCGTCCACGCGCTGGCGGGCTTGCGTCTCCCACTCGCGCGCGACGGCCTTTGCGGCGTCGGGAAATTCGGCGAAAGCGGCCAGCGCCGTCTCGATCTCGCCGCGGTCGAGCGCGGCTTCCAGCTTATCGGCAATGTCGCCGATCGTGGCTTTCTCTTTCTCCACCGGGCTGCGCACCTTCACCAGCTTGGAGGCGCCTTGCAGCAGCCGATCGGCCAAGGGGGCGTCGGGCTTCAGATCGGCGGAGGCCTCGAGCTTGCGCACCAGCGGATGGAAGGAGGCGCGCAGCGCGCGCGCATCGGGCGAGCCCTTCTCGGCCAGAGGCGCGAGCGCGGCCAGCGCCTGCGAATCGGCGCCCTGGGCCGAGAGAATGGCGTATTCGGACGGGAAGGGGGCTCCCCGGTCCAGCGCCCGCTGCAGCGAATGCGCGACCACGGCGACGGTCGCCGGATTGGGGCCTTTCTCCTCCGGCGCGGCGGCCACGGGCGCGGGCGGCGGCGGGGCCGGCTCCGCCTCGCGCGGGGCGCGGGTCTCGTCCTTGGCCGCGTCCAGCTTGTCGCGCAGCGCCTTCACCTCGTCGGAGAGCCAGTCGATGCGGCCTTCGAGGCCGCTGACATTATCCTCGACGTCCTGCACCTTCTGGTCCGGGACCTTGGCCCCGCGCGGCGCGGCGGCGGGTTCTGCGCTGCGGGCCTGCTCCGCCAGCGCCAGGGCCGAGCGCGCGATTCGCTCCAGCTCGTCCACGCGGCGCGTCAGCGTCTCGATTTGGGCGTTGGAAACCGGATTGGCCTCCGACGCTGCCGGCTTGGCCGGCGCAGGAGGAGCCACGACGACCGGCGCCGCAGGGGCCGCCGGGGCCGGGACGGGCGCGGGGGGAGCCGCGGGCGCGTTCCAGGTGATGTGATCGCCGCTGGAGCGCGGCGGAACGGCGGGCTCGGCCGGCTTCGTCTCCACGGGCGTCGATTTTTGGAGGGGCTCGGCGAGCTTGGCCGCGCCGGGCTTGTCGGCCGGCTTCTCGGGCGCAGCCGGCTTGCCGCTCCATTTCACGACCGTCTCGCGCAGAGTGGCGATCAGCTTTTCCGGCCGGGCGAAAGTCTCGTCCACGACAGTGGCGAAGGCCGCGAGCTTCTCGTTCTTGTCGCGGAAACGATAGGCGGCGATCGACCCCGCGGTCGCCAGCAGGCCGAGCGTCGCGGCGAGCAGCGTGAAGCGATGCCAATTCTTGCGGCGCGGCTTTTGCGCCGGCGCGGCCTCGCTCGCGGGCGCCGAAATTGCTTCGCTCTCCGTGCGCTCGGCCTCGGCCGGATGGTCGACCTTCGTCGTCGTCCAAGCGTCGTTCGCCGATGATTCGCCGGCCGCGTGGCTATCCGCTGCGGGGTCTATGTCGTGCTGCGCCATGTGCTAGGGGCTCCTCGCCGCAGCCCCTTATAGACGAGGCGGACATTCCGCGAAACATCCGCCGCTGCGTTCGCGCCGCGCCGCGCCGGGAATTTCCGGCTCGGGCGGCGGCGTCGCTCATCCCTGGCGGGCGAGCAGCGCCTTGATATGTTCGACCAGCTCGCTCTCCGGCGCGGAGAATTGCGCGGGCCGGGCGGATTTCCATTCCTCATTGGTGGCGATGGCGGCGCTCGCCCGCGCGCCTTCGATGAGGTCCTTGATCTGTACCTCGCCCTTGGCGCGCTCGTCCGAGCCTTGGATCACCACGGCCGGGCTGTTGCGCTTATCGGCATATTTCATCTGCGCCTTCATGCCGGAGGAGCCGAGATAGAGCTCCGCCGAAACGCCGGCGTTGCGCAGAGCGGCGACCATGCGCTGATAATCGGCGATATGGTCGCGGTCGAGCGCCAGCACGACGACCGGCCCGAGCCGCGTCGTCGTCGAAACGACCGGGCTGCCGACCAGCTTCAGCGCCGCATAGAGGCGCGACACGCCGATCGAAAAGCCCGTCGCCGGCGTGTTGTCGGAGCGGAAACGGCCGATGAGCCCGTCATAGCGGCCGCCGCCGCCGACCGAGCCGAAGCGCACCGGATGGCCTTTCTCGTCCCTGGTCTCGAAGGTGAGATCGGCCTCGAACACCGGCCCCGTGTAATATTCGAGCCCGCGCACGATGGAAGGATCGATGCGGATGCGCTCCGGGCCGAAGCCGGCGTCACGCACGAGATCTTCGATCTCCAGCAATTCCTCCGCGCCTTCCGCGCCGATATTGCTGCGGCCGAGCAGCTCGAACAGGCCGAAGCGCGGCTCGCCGTCCTTATATTGTCCGCCGAGCGTGAAGGAGAGGATGGTCGCCACCGCGTCGTCGGCGAGGCCGGCGCCTTTGGTGAAGTCGCCGCTCTCGTCCTTGCGGCCGGGGCCGAGCAGGAGCTTGACGCCTTCCGGGCCGAGCCGGTCCATCTTGTCGATGGCGCGCAGCACGGTGAGGCGGCGGCCGGCGTTCGCGTCGCCCTCGAGGCCGATGGCCTTCATCACCCCGTCCAGCACCTTGCGGCTGTTGATCTTGATGACGTAATCGCCGCGCGGAATGCCGAGCTTCTCCAGTGTGTCGGCGGCCATCATGCAGATTTCGGCGTCGGCGGCCGGCGAGGCCGCGCCCACCGTATCGGCGTCGAATTGCATGAATTGGCGGAAGCGCCCCGGCCCCGGCTTCTCGTTTCGATAGACATTGCCGAAACGATAGGAGCGGTACGGCTTCGGAAGCCGGTCGAAATTCTGCGCGACATAGCGGGCCAGCGGCGCGGTGAGGTCATAGCGCAGCGACAGCCATTGCTCGTCGTCGTCCTGAAAGGAGAAGACGCCCTCATTGGGGCGGTCCTGGTCCGGCAGGAATTTGCCGAGCGCGTCGGTATATTCGATCGCCGGGGTCTCCAGCGCCTCGAAGCCGTAGAGCTCATAGACGGAGCGAATCACGTCGATCATGCGGCCGGCGGCGGCCAGCTCTGCGGCGTCGCGGTCGGCGAGGCCACGCGGGGAGCGGGCCTCGATCTTGGATTTCTTCTGGTCTGACATCTTCTGGTCTGACATGGGGATGCGCCTTTTCGGCGCTCTTCCTAGCATTTTTGCGCGGCGAGGAAAGCCGGGGCGTCGCCCGGGGCGATCGGGTGGAGGAGATGCGGCTCTATCTCCCCCTCGAGAGGTTTTCGAATCAAACATTCTCCTCACCCCCCGCGGCGTCCTGGCCGGGCTCGTCCCGGCCATCCACGCCAACGCGCGCCGGGCGTCTCGGCTCGACGTGACGCCGAAGCTCCGGGGGCGTCCCAGATGAGATGAAATTGTCGATCGTTGGAACTTTCATGCCGTTTATCAGCGGCCTGGCGTGGATGGCCGGGACAAGCCCGGCCAGGACGGCCATTGTGTCTCGTCCCTACAGAGGAGGGCGCTCTCGCCTGATCGCCATGGGGCGTCGCCTCGCGGCCAGAACAGCAGATGGCTGCGGCAATGCGGACAGTCCGAGCTGCCGAATCCTTCGAGCGGAACCGGCAGCGCCGAGAGCGCGGCGACCAGATCGCATTCGCCCTTCGCCTCGGTGATCCAGGCGCCGAGCGATTCGCCGGCCTCGGTCAGCTGGTCGATATGCCAGCGGCGCCGCTTGCCCTGCCGCATATGCCGGCCGAGCCGCGCGCGCAGCCCGCCCGGCCCTTTGGCGGAGCCGCAATAGAGATAGAGCCCCGGCGCGAGCGTCGCCGCGCGACGGCCGGCGCGCGCCTCGAGCGGATGCGTCAGCGCGATGAGCAGCGCATAGGCGCCGGGCGCCGACGGGGCTTCGGAGGCGGCGCGGATGAAAGCGAGCGCGGAGAGCGATGCGTCGGGAGCGGCGGGGCGATCAGCGCGCGCCGAGCGGCGCATCGAGGAGGAGACGGTTTCTGACGCCATGTTGCAGGCCGAGCTTTCGGCCGGGGATAGAGACGCGCATTTCCGGCGGAATGAGGAGGTCGAGCGCTTTCTGGTCGAAACGCGCCGGCAGGCGAGCCTCGCGCGCCAGCGCCTCCACCGCGTCGAAGCGCAGCGTGGACGCCCGGTAGAAGCCGTTGACATAGCGTCTGATTTCGCCGATCAATTCATAGGCGCGCGCTAATTCTATTAGCAAGCATATTTACGCGTTCAATCCCTGCTTAGCGGATAAATTTTGTGTTCTGGATCCCACCACAAAATAAAAAAGACATCACAAATACGGAATCCATAAAGCCTTTGTGTGAACCCAACGCGGAACCGGAATATTTCATCCAAGTCCTCAAGCTGGATATCGACGAGTCGCGCTTGTGCTTCCGGGCATATTTTATATATCGGGTAAGATTTATTCCTTTTATGCTTACCAGAAACTTCGTTTTCAATCTCTAGCCAAGTCTTTGACTTATATCCGCTTATATGTGGGAAAATAGTGGCGTCCCATGTCGCCTTATCCCATTTGCGCATTTGCCCCCAGGACCACTTTCCGACCCTGTCAGCGCGCTCTTTTGTGTATCTCATTTTCAAATGGCCGCGAGGGGCTGTTGGCGACACTATTGGCTTCGACTTGAGATATTTTAGCTCAGCTGACTTGATGAATTTTTCTGGGAAAGGCACTGAGATAGCAGCAATTCTCTTTGCCGCTTTTACTTTCTCAGCAATAATTGGTTTTTTGCTCACAGACCGCCGTAATACTCTGCCATTAGGTCATGCGATATAACCCTGTTCCCCCTTTCTCCAGCCTTTAACCCTTTGCGTGCTTCCTTCCAAGGACGTTCGGCATGGGTGAGTTCGCTCAGATATTGAGGCTCATATTTGCCATAGAATGCGACAACCTTCTCAATCGTTTCTTTCTGACTCTTAGTTAGGGCGGATAGCTTCCCGCGCGTCAATTCTGATATTTTGAACTTTCCTTTATGTTCCTCATAAAGCCGCGGGCAAACTGGCCCGTTAGCCCACGCCTCGATTGGCTCATAAAACAGGGGTTTATCGTCCCACACGAGCGACCACGCTTGCGAATAGTACACGAGTTTTTGAAGCTTCCACGTGGTAATTGGAAGCCTCTTATCGCATTTCGTGAGCACATACTTCGCCACATCGAAAACGTCTGACATTAACCCCAACGCCCGGCTGCCGCCTTCTTGGCGATAGCGAAGCGCTCCTCCTTGCTAAGTTTTGAAGCCCGCGCGGCGGTGCCAGCGCGCTCAGATTTCACTTTGTTCGACAGCGCTGGCGATCCTTCGACTTCACCAGTCGCAATTTTTGCTACCATGACGGCGCACCCGATTAGATCGGCTGGCCGTTTTTGCCCTCGCGGACTTTTTGGCATCCCAGACCTCATCGGTATGCGTACAGGCATAAAGTGCTATACACGTCAACTTGACAAATCGCCAAATTACCATTACAGCGCCTACAGCGGCGTGATGTAGGCGCTGTCAACGGGTCGTCCGGCTTTCGCAAAATAATTGTTGGCCATTTCAATCTGGTATGCAGTTCCATAGCTGGCAAGTTCGGCCGCTAAATTCTCAATTTCAAACTGATGCACTGCCGCGCGCTTCATCGTCTCCGGGACCTCGGCGCGATCTCTTCCATAGGCGAGCAGCCGGCCCGGCCGGGCGAGGTAGAAAATGCCGAGCGCGGTCGCCTTTTCGCAGCGCTTCTGGCGCATGATCCAGAACAAGGGCGCGTCGCCGAGCGCGCGATTATGGCCGAGGATCATTCTGTGCCAGTCGTCGCTGGAGGCGAGCGGCAGCCAATCGGCGATGAATTGCGCATATTCGCCGTCGCCCGGCTCGGGACTCGCGGCGCGCTCCTCGACCCAGCGACGCAAGAGATCGTCGACCGCGAGAGGCATTGGGAGACTCCGGTTCTTCAAAAGCGACGAAGCGACCGCGAAGCCCCATACGGCGAGCGCTGTTCTCGCTTCCCGCGCGACGGGTTTCGACATAAAAAGGGGCTCCCCGTTCCGCGCGTACGCGAAACGGGGAGTTGGACAACACCGTGAGAACCTGAACCGCAAAGGACCGACCTCGACGGATGAGGCCGCGCTCTGGAGGGGTAGAGCGTCGCAGAAAGGAGAACCGCCTCGACGAACCGAGCGATGTCGCAAGTCGCAGAGCAGTGGAGGCGGGACCTAGACTTGTTCTTTGCAAGACGATTACCCGTTTGGGCGCTCTCTTTATGCCCCCGACCGTTATGTAACGCAACTACATAAATTAGGCGCAATGCCCGATTTGACGCGGCCGCCGTGCAAAAACAAGCGGCAGTTCGGGCTCGACGCGTCGCGCTCCTCGAGCTAATCCGGGATGTGGCCAGGCCGACCCGACGCGAGATTTTAGCCTTTGGAGCCGGCGCTTTCGCCGCTCTCGGCGCCGTCGCGCGCGCTGACGCCGCCGCGCCGGACGCCACCGATTGGCTGCAGCGGCGCCTACGCGAGGCTGTCCATGCGGGAGGCGCCTTGCGTCTGCCGGCCGGCGTCTTGCGCATTCGTTCCCTCGTCATCGAGGATAAGGTCACGATCATCGGCGCCGCCGGCGGCTCGGCGCTGCAGGCGATCGGCCCCGGCCCGCTGCTGCGCGCCGCCAATGTTCCGGCGCTGACGCTGGAGAATGTGAGCTTCGACGGCGGCGGCGCGGCTTTCGCCGATCGCACACAGGGCCTTCTCGATCTCGCCGATATTCCAAAGCTCGCCGTGCATGGCTGCACGATTCGCCGCTCGGGCGGCAGGGGCGTCAATCTCCTGCGCTGTGGCGGGCGCTTCGCGCAGAATATCGTCGAGGATGTGCGCGACGCCGGCTATTTCTCGCTCGATGGGCTCGGCGTCGACATAGACAATAACAAGGTCCGCCGCTGCGGCGACAATGGCGTGCAAGTCTGGACCACAAAGGCCGGGCGCTATGAGGGCTCGCGCATCCGCAATAATGAGATCGTCGACATTCGCAATCTCTCGGGCGGCGACGGCGCCTATGGCAATGGCGTGAGCATTTGGGGCTCTGGCTTCGTGCGGGTGGAGAAGAATGTCATCCGCCGCTGCGCCTATACGGCGGTACGCAACAACGCCGGCCATGATGTCGAGGTGGTCGGCAATGATTGCGCCGGCTTCGGCGAGCGCGCCATGTATGCGGAGTTCGGCGCCAAGCGCGCCAGCTTCCGCGACAATAAGATCGACGACGCCGGCGCCGGAATAGCGCTCGCCAACGCCGAGCGCGGCACGGACATAGGCTTCGTCATCGGCAATCGGATCACCGGCCTGCACGAGACGCATCCCGATGACGAGTTCGGTCCCATAATGAGCTGGCTCACCGGCATAGAGGCGGAGAGCAATGTGGAGATCGCCGGCAACACTGTGGTCGGCGGCTGGATGGGCGTGCGCTGCGGCGGCTATCGGCAGAATATTCGCGTCGATGGCAATGAGCTCGTCGACAATGACTATGGCGTGACCTTTCAGATCGGCGAGGGCGTCGGGCCGGCGGTCATCGCGCGCAACAGGATCATCGGCGCCAAAAAGGCGGCGATCGCGGCGATAGCGGGTCATGACATTCAGCCGGGAGATGTCGCGCGGCCGGGCGCGGCCGCCAAATATCCGCGGCTCACGATAGAGGGCAATGAGGTCGGCTGAAACTTAACATTGCGTCAAGAACCTCGGGCGCATGATCGAGGGCCAGTCCCTCGGAATATCTTCATGACGACGCTCGCCAGCTATCTGCAGATCGCCAATAATCAGGCCAAATGGCAGGCGATCACCGCCAAATCGCCGGATGTCGCGACGCAGACGAAATATTTCAAGGACAATATCGGCAAGGTGACGTCGGTCGACGCCTTTATGAAGGACACGCGTCTCTTCAATTATGCGATGACCGCATTTGGTCTCGGCAGCATGACCTACGCCAAGGGCCTCATGCAGAAAGCGCTGGACGGCGGCGTCTCCAGCAATTCGGCGCTCGCCAACACGCTCAGCAACGCCAACATAAAGGCCTTTGTGACGGCATTCGACTTCGCCGACAATGGCGAGACGACGACATCCTCCTCGACGCTCGTCGACAATGTGGTGAGCCGCTACACGGAGCAGGCGCTGGAGACGAGCCAGGGCCAGCAGAATCCGGGCGTGCAGCTCGCGCTCTATTTTCAGCAGCGCGCGCCGAACCTCACCAGCGTCTATGGCATTCTGGCGGACAGCAATATTTTGACGGTCGTGCAGACGGCGCTCGGCATTTCCTCGAGCACCTCGTCGCAGTCCATCGACACGCAATATCGGCTGCTGTCGTCGAAGGTGAATCTCGCCGACTTCAAGGATCCGACGAAGCTGCAGCAGTTCATCTCGCGCTTCGCCGCGCAATATGATTACAACAATGGCGGCGCCGCCAATTCGCAGAGCTCCCTGCTCTCGACGCTGTTCGATACGTCTGGCTCTGGATCGAGCTTCGGGCTCGATTCCAGCCTGATGCTGAACATGCAGGGGATGAAGCTCGGCTATTTTTGATCCGGCGAAAAGCGGCTTCCGCGCCAGGAAGCGGAAACCGCCTTTGCCAAAAGCGTCAGAGAATATTCACCGTCACGGTGACATGCGCGATCCCGCCCGAGCCCGAATACCAGTCGTAGGAGAATGTGTCGGTTCCCGAGGCGTTGGGGCCGGCGTGGTAGAAGAGCTTCGTGCCGGGCACGCGCTGGGTGTTGCAGCGCGACCGCGGATTGGCGGGACGGAAATAGGCGTAGCCGGCCTCGCGCCGAATCTCGACCCGGCCCTGTGAGGGGGCTTGGGTGAGCGTGACGCGATCGGGACTGTCGGCGCGCGAGCAGTCTGGATTGATCTTGGCGGCGAAGCCGAGCGAGGCGGTGGAGCCGCGCGGGACAGAAATCGTCCTCTGCACGGAGGCCTGGCTGCCGCCAGCGTAAATATAAGCGCGCGGGCCGGTATTGCAGGCGGAAAGGCCGAGAGCGGCCGCCAATAAAGCGATGCGTGCAAAACTCATGGTCGGCAATCCAGTGGCGAGCGACGGCGCGTTCTAGCTCGAAAGCGGCTTGCTCACAATGGCCAGGGTACAGTTTGCATTCCGTTTGCGGCGGCGCGCCAAAAATTCGGCGCGACTTCGCCGCGAGCCGGAAACATCTCGAACCTCTCGGACAAACGGGGGAAATCCCAATCGACGAAGCCGAAGCGGGGGCGTCGTCGAAACGAGGATTTTTCATGAAGCCTGTCATCACGGCTCTGGTTATGGCCGCAGCTTTCTCCGCTGGCGCGCGGGCGGCGGATCTGCCGTCGCGCGAGCGGGTCTTCCAGCCGCCCCCGACGCCGCCGGCTTTCGCATGGACCGGCGTCTATGCGGGTCTCGATATCGGCGCCGGCGCGTTCGCCTCCGGCAAGTCCGACGCCGGGGTCTCGGGCGGCGGACTCGTCGGCTATAATCACCGGATCGGCCCGCTCTTCGTCGTGGGCCTCGAGACCGATTTTTCGGGGACCAGCCTCTCCGGCGGTGGTCGCGGCCCCGATCCGCTGGGCCTGCGCGGACCCGAGGGGGCGCGCTCGCTGCCCTGGTTCGGGACGTTGCGCGGGCGCTTCGGCGTCACCGGCTTCGATTCCCGCGTGCTGTTCTACGGCACGGGCGGCTTCGCCTATGGCGACGTCGGCGGATCGGTTCGCGAAGGCTGGACCGCGGGCGGCGGCGTCGAATGGGCCTTCGCGCCGCGCTGGTCGGTCAAGACCGAATATCTCTTCACCGATCTCGGCGAGAACGGCGGCGGCGATCCGGGCGCCGCGCGCGGCGCGAATTTTCACACCGTCCGCGTCGGCGTGAATTATCATTTCGATCTGCCGTCGCGGTGATCAGACGCGTTCGCGCGGCTTGCTCGCGGCGCGCCGAATTGCTAGATAAGGCGTGGATGGCTGGCGGGGTTTCCCTTCCAGCCTCTCCGTTTTTTAAAAACACGGGCATTTTCGATCGGGCCGCGCCGGCCAGTTCTCTGAGCAGAACTCTCGTTTCCTCCAGGCCTCGCTTCGGCGGCGGGAGGGGACTTCCGATCGAGGAGGCCCGATCCGCAACGCCAACCCTATGCCGGCGCCGCGCCCGAAAGGGCATTCCAGGAGAACTCATGTCAACTGCAGCTGAGCGCGCCCCGTCGCGCGAGGACTTTGCCGCCCTGCTCGAAGAAAGCTACGGAGAAAACGAAGCTTTCGAGGGTTCCGTCATCAAGGGCCGCGTGGTCGCCATCGAGAAGGACGTCGCCGTCATCGATGTGGGCCTCAAGACCGAGGGCCGCGTCGCCCTCAAGGAATTCACTGGCTTCGGCCGCGACCCGGCCCCCAAGGTGGGCGAAGAGGTCGAGGTCTATCTCGAGCGCATCGAGAACGCGCTCGGCGAGGCCGTCATCTCGCGCGACAAGGCGCGCCGCGAGGAGAGCTGGGTCAAGCTCGAGAAGGCCTTCGAAAGCAATGAGAAGGTCGAAGGCGTCATCTTCAATCAGGTCAAGGGCGGCTTCACCGTCGATCTCGACGGCGCCGTGGCCTTCCTGCCGCGTTCGCAGGTCGACATTCGTCCGATCCGCGATGTCGGCCCGCTGCTGAACGTGCCGCAGCCCTTCCATATTCTGAAAATGGACCGCCGCCGCGGCAATATCGTCGTGTCGCGCCGCACCGTGCTCGAGGAGAGCCGCGCCGAGCAGCGTCACGAGATCGTGGCCAACCTCGAAGAGGGGCAGGTCATCGAGGGCGTCGTCAAGAACATCACCGATTACGGCGCCTTCGTCGATCTCGGCGGCATCGACGGCCTGCTGCATGTCACCGATGTGGCCTGGCGCCGCGTCAATCATCCGAGCGAGGTGCTCACCATCGGCCAGACCGTGCGCGTGAAGATCATCAAGATCAATCACGAGACGCATCGCATCTCGCTGGGCATGAAGCAGCTGCTCGAGGATCCGTGGCAGGGCATCGAGGCGAAATATCCGATCGGCGCCAAGTTCCACGGCCGCGTCACCAACATCACCGACTACGGCGCCTTCGTGGAGCTGGAGCCGGGGATCGAGGGTCTCGTCCACGTCTCGGAAATGTCCTGGACGAAGAAGAACGTGCATCCCGGCAAGATCGTCGCGACGAGCCAGGAAGTCGACGTTCAGGTGCTCGAGGTCGATCCGGTCAAGCGCCGCATCTCGCTCGGCCTCAAGCAGACGCTGCAGAATCCGTGGGAGGCCTTCGCCGAGAAGCACCCGCAAGGCTCCACCGTCTCCGGCGAGGTCAAGAACAAGACCGAGTTCGGCCTGTTCATCGGCCTCGATGGCGATGTGGACGGCATGGTCCATCTCTCCGATCTCGACTGGAACCGCCCCGGCGAGCAGGTCATCGAAGAGTATAAGAAGGGCGATGTCATCACCGCTCAGGTGCTCGACGTCGACATCGAGAAGGAGCGCATCTCGCTCGGCGTGAAGCAGCTCGCCAGTGATCCTTTCGCCTCGGTCGCCGAAGAGGGCGCAGGGGGAGAGGTGAAGAAGGGCGCTGTCGTCACCACCGAGGTGCTCGAGGTGAAGGAAGCCGGTCTCGAGGTGAAGATCCTCGGCACCGACCTCACCACCTTCATCAAGCGCAACGAGCTGGCGCGCGACCGCGCCGACCAGCGTCCCGAGCGTTTCGCTGTCGGCGAGAAGGTGGATGTCCGCATCACCCTCTTCGATCGCAAGGCGCGCAAGGTCGCCGTGTCGATCAAGGCGCTGGAAATGGCCGAGGAGAAGGAGGCGATCGCCCAATACGGCTCCGCCGATTCGGGCGCCTCGCTGGGCGACATTCTCGGCGCGGCCCTCAAGGCCCGCGAGGAAGCGCCGAAGAAGTAAGACGACGCGTAAACCTTCTCCCACTCGTGGGAGAAGGTGGCCCTCGCGTCAGCGAGGGTCGGATGAGGGTCCGTCGTGTCTCGTGGAAATCATGAGGACACGACGGATGCAAAGAAAAGGCGAAGCCGAGGTCGGACCCTCATCCGACCTCGCTTCGCGAGGCCACCTTCTCCCACAAGTGGGAGAAGGAAGCGCCCTTCCTCTCGAGACCTCGCCCGTTTCTACTCCGCGGCGGTCTTCAATTCCTCCCCGCGCACCACATCCAGCCCGCGGAAGATCGCGCAGCGCTGGAACACGGCGATGTCCGGCGAGACTTGCTTCTGATGGCAGAATTTCGCCGTCAGCTTGGCGAGGCCCTTGATGTCGCGGCCCGTCGCATAGGGGAAGACGGTGACGAGATCGTCGATCAGCGCATCGGCGAGCTTCAGCTCGAACTGATCCGACATCACGCGCCAGATGCGGCGCTTCGCGTCATCGTCCGGCGGGCTGTATTTGATGAGCGCGATGCAACGGGAGACGATCGCCTCGTCGATATCGTCGACGCGATTGGTCGTCAGGAACAGCAGGCCGTTGAAATATTCCAGCACGCGCAGGAACACGCCGACCACGGCGTTCATGGCGATATTGTCGTCGCGCCGCTTGATATAGACGTCGGCCTCGTCGATCAGCATCACCGCGCCCCAGCGTTGCGCGCGGGTGAGGATTTCCTTCAGCGCGGTCTCCATCGTCGCGACATTGAGGCCGAGCTGGCCGGAATGCACGCGATAGAGCGGCCGCTGAATGATCTCGGAATAGACTTCCGCCGTGAGCGTCTTGCCGACGCCGGGCGGGCCGGCGCAGAGCACTGTGGTGCCGCCCGACTTGCCGGCGACGATGTCGTCCATCAGCACGTCCATCTCGGCGGTCAGAATGTCGATGAGATCGGTCTGCTCGGCCGGCAGCACCAGCTTCTGCTTCAGCGCGGGCTTATATTCATAGAGCTTCATCTCGTCGACATGCACCCAGACATGGTGATGAAGATCGAGATGGAACATCAGAATGTACGGATGCACCGGAATGCGCTTGAACAAATGTTCCGGAATCTGCTGCTGCATCACAGCCAGCTCGTCCTCGACGGTGAACTTATTGCTCTTCGACGCTTTGCGAATGAAATTGCCGAGCACGTCGCCGGGCGATTCCAGCGTCAGGCTGCGCGCCGAGAGAATGGCCTCGTCATTGACGAGGCGGGCGTCGCCGCCGCTGGTCGACAGCACCACGACATCCTTGCGCGACCAATCCGTGTCGCGATGCGAGGCGTTGGGGTCCTCCGCGTGAAAGCCGGTGCCGCGGCCGGTGAACTGCTGGCCATAGCGGCCGCGCCAGTCGAAATAAGTCTCGGTGGCCGCATCGAAGGCTTCGACCAGCTCCGGCGTCTCGCGAATATAGCCCTTGGCGGCGAGGATCTCGTTGATCGTGCGCCCCGCGACCTCCGCCGCCATGATGCGGATGGCGTTGGTGGTCAGCACGCCCTTGGCGTTGGATTTCAGCTCGATCATCACCTTGCCCGCCTCGTCGTTGGAGGCCGGCACATAGTCGAAGCGGGTGATGACGTAAGGCAGAGGCTTGGAGGCGACGCTCGCCGTGAACAGCCAGCCGCGAATGGCGTCGGCGGTCAGATAACGCACCATCGCCGGCAGCACCTGCTCGAGCTCGGTGGCCTCGAAGCGCTTGCCGCCGGCCTTCAGCGCGTCGCGCAGCGTCGCGAGCTGCGCGGCGCGGGCGCGCATGTCCGGGCCGGCCGCGCGATAGAGCTCCTCGAGGAAGGTCAGCTCCTCGTCGGAGAGATGGGCGAAGTCGATTTCGACCCTGTCGCTGAAGCGCAATTGCTCGGCGAGCCCGGCGCGGGCCGGGAATCGCGCCATCAGCGATTCGACATATTGGCGTTCGATCTGAATATTCATCGCCGCTCTCGTCTGTCATCGGGATAGGGGGGAAGCGTCAGAATGCGCGTGTCTTCGACAGGCCCTCCGACGGTGAAGTGGTAGACGTCCTGGAACTGCATATCGCCCGGCGTCAGGCCCAGAAGCTCATGGACCGTGTCGTCGAAGAAGCAGCCGATGCCGGTGCCGGCGATCCCCGCCGCGGTGGCCCAGAGATAGAGAGCCTGGCCGATGAGGCCGGCCTCGAAATGCAGGCGCCGATAGGCGAAGGCGCCGTCCGCCGCCAGCGCGCGGTCGAATTCCGCGATCATCGCGACGCTGAAGCAGCCCTTGCCGGAAATGGGCTGGAGGCAGGCGAGCTTGGTCGCCTCTTTTTCCACCGAGCCGGCGTAGAGCCGATAGAGCGGCAGGCCTTCCAGCTCGACCAGCGACCATTCGAAGTCCTTGCGCGAGGCTTCGCGCAGCCGCGCGGCGACGTCGCTGTCGCGTTGCAGCGCATAGAGTCCGGGCTCCAGGCCATCGACGCGATGCACGAAGAGAATGAGCGTGATCGCCGCGCCCCAGGGGAAGGCGGAGAGCAGAGTGGATTCGCTCGGCAGCGTCGAGGCGATGAGCGCGGCGAAGGCCTCTCGCGAGATGGAGGTGGTTCCGTCCATCTTCTGCGCGCTGCGGCGCTTGCGCACGGCGGCGCCGATGGAGACGCCTTCGAAACCGGGCGCCGGCCATTGCGCGCGCGTCGGCGCCGGGGGCTTGGGCTGGCGTGGCTTGCGGCAGAATTGCCCGGCGAGATCGATGATCGGCCAGCCGTCGTGATCCTCGCTCAGCCGATTGGCCTGGCCGCGAAACTCGCGCGGCGCGTCGATGAGAGCGAAGAGATCGAGCGGCGTCGCCGGCCCCGGCTCGGTCGCGATCCACAACAGCAGATCGGGATGCTCCGGCTCGCGTCTGTGCCAGGCGTCGTCACGATCGAGGCCGATGAGCGCGGCGATCTCGCCGTCGGACGGATCGGCCAGCGCCTGCGCCCGCCAGCCGAGCGCGGCGGCGGCCTGAGCGACGGCGCCGATCGCATGGCCGGCGTCGAGCTGGCAGTAGCGAAAGGCGCGCTCGCCATATTTCCACGCCTCGCGCCAGGGAATGGAGGAGAGCGCGAGCAGAAAGCCGCCCTTGGGCAGCACGCGCGGCGCCGTATAGGTCGCGCGCTCCTCGAGCGCATGCAGCAGCGGCGCATAATGATAGAGCGCGGCGCCGGCCCCGAGCCCCTCCACCGCATCCAGCAGCACATAGGATTCGGTGGGATGCAGATTGCCGGAGGAGGGATTGTTGCGCAGCGCCCAGGTCGAGCCCTCATAGCTCTTCCACGCGCTTATGCCGAAGGACAGCTCGAGGAACAGGCCGAGGGCGCGAAGATCGAGCGCCGCCGGCTGCGGCGCCGGGCCGGGGAAGGCGGGTGTCTCCTCGATGATGGGCAGAGGCGTCTGCCGCACGCCCTCGAAGAGGCGGAAGGGCGAGGGCTGCGACGTCCAATCCAGAAAGCCCGGACCCATCGCATAGCGGTTCGGCGCATGCTTGGTGCGCCTATGGTAGCCGCGAATATCGGTCGGCATGGCGTCGCGGTCGTCGAAGCTCATTTGCGCTCCCGCTCCCCGCCGCAGGAGGCGGGGAAGGTATGGATTTTGATTGTCGGACGCTCGATCGGATCCCGACACGTGGCTTCGAGGGATTCAAGGATCGTGCCTTGTTCGCTGCGCCGCAAAAAAATGATCGGCGCCAGCAAAATCAGTCTGATAGTTAAATGCAGCCGTGTCGGTTTGGGAACGGCTCGAACAATAGGAGCCTACCGATGTCGCAAATTGTCGAAGTCGCAGCCGCCGATCATCGGCATTTTGGCGCATTGGTGACGATTCGCGTGGGCGAGCAGCCGCTGCGGCGGCTGACCCCGAACGAGGCCGGCATTCTCTCCCGCGCGCTGGCGGCGGTCGCCAATGGCTCCAGCGCGGAAAAGACCATTTTCATGAGCCCGATCGCCAGCGATCACGAATTCGAGGCGCAGGTCCAGGACGATGGCGTCACGGTGAAGGCCACGGACGGGCCGGAGATATTTCTGGACTGGACGCAGACCCGCATATTGGCCGAAGCGCTGGCGAAGCTGGCGGGCTGAGGCGGGCTTCGACCCGCTCGCGCGCTCATGCTTGCAACTCGAGCCGAAGGCGCGTATTTTCATGCCCAGATCGGCGCAGCGCCGATGAGACCGAGGAACTGAGCTTTGGCGGCAACGGCCACCATCACGAAAGACGCGGCGCGCTCCTCGGCGCTCGCCTCCGCGCGTCTTCTTTCGAGCCTGCTGCTTCTTAGTCGCCCCTGAACGCCCCCAGGGCCGCCCGGCCCAGGCATTCAGGGGAAGCCGAGCTAAGACGAAACGAGAGCGCCCGCGAGCTCGGGCCGAGCAGTTCAGGACGAAGCCATGACCGACAATAATCCTTCCGCCGCCCGCGACGCCGATCGCGTCGTCATTTTCGACACCACTCTGCGCGACGGCGAGCAATCGCCCGGCGCCTCCATGACCTTCGAGGAGAAGCTCGAGGTCGCCGATATTCTGGACGAGCTGGGCGTCGACATTATCGAGGCCGGCTTCCCCATCGCCAGCCAGGGCGATTTCGAATCGGTGTCCGAGATCGCCAAGCGCGTGAAGAACGCGACCATTGCCGGCCTCGCCCGCGCCGCCGCCAAGGACATAGACCGCTGCGCCGAGGCGCTGCGTCACGCCCGCAACGCGCGCATCCACACCTTCATCTCCACCTCGCCGGTCCATATGAAATACAAGCTCCAGATGGAGCCGGAAAAAGTATTGGAGATGATCGCCTCCTCCGTCTCGCGGGCGCGCAATCATGTCGCGGACGTCGAATGGTCGGCCGAGGACGGCACGCGCACGGAACATGATTTCCTGTGCCGCTGCGTGGAGACGGCGATCAATGCGGGCGCGACGACGATCAACATTCCCGACACGGTCGGCTATTCCACGCCGCAGGAATATGAGGCGCTGTTCCGCATGGTGCGCGAGCGCGTGCCCAATGCCGACAAGGCGATCTTCTCGGTCCATTGTCACGACGATCTCGGCCTCGCGGTCTCCAACTCGCTGGCCGGCGTGCGCGGCGGCGCGCGGCAGATCGAATGCACCATCAACGGCATAGGCGAGCGCGCCGGCAACGCCGCGCTGGAAGAAGTGGTGATGGCGATGCGCACGCGTCCCGACGCGCTGCCCTATCGCACCAATATCGACGCCAAGCTGCTGACGCGCGCGTCGAAGCTCGTCTCGGCGGTGACGTCCTTCCCGGTGCAATACAATAAGGCCATCGTCGGCCGGAACGCCTTCGCGCATGAGAGCGGCATCCATCAGGACGGCATGCTCAAAAACGCGCATACGTACGAAATCATGACGCCGGAGAGCGTCGGCGTGTCCAAGACCTCGCTGGTCATGGGCAAGCATTCCGGCCGCCACGCCTTCAAGGAGAAGCTCAAAGAGCTGGGCTATGAGCTGGGCGAGAATGCGCTGGAGGACGCCTTCAAGCGCTTCAAGGATTTGGCCGATCGCAAGAAGCTCGTTTATGACGAGGATATCGTCGCGCTGGTCGACGACGAGATCGTGACCGCCAACGACCACATAAAGGTCGCGGCGCTCACCGTCATCGCCGGCACGGCCGGGCCGCAGACGGCGGCGCTGACCTTGGACATAGACGGCGAGAAGAAGACGCATCAGGCGACCGGCAACGGACCCGTCGACGCCATCTTCAACGCCATAAAGGCGCTGGCGCCGCATGAGGCCGCGCTCGAATTGTTCCAGGTGCATGCCGTAACGGAAGGCACCGATGCCCAAGCGGAAGTCTCCGTGCGTCTTTCGGAGGACGGAAAATCGGTGACGGGCCGCGGCGCCGATCCCGATACGCTGGTCGCTTCGGCGCGCGCTTATGTCGCTGCGCTCAACAAGCTGATCGTCAAGCGCGCCAAGACCAAGCCCGAGGCCATGAAAGCGGGCTGAAGGCGGCGCATTCATCTTGTTCGAGGGACGCGGCGACGCGTCCCTCGTTTCGTTTTGCCGGCTGGCCCGAAATTCTCTACAAGGTTCGCGGATGGCGCGACGTCCCGTCATTGCGAGGAGCGAAGCGACGAAGCAATCCAGAGCCGTGGCCCACGGCTCTGGATTGCTTCGCTTCGTTCGCAATGACTTCTGTCCGCGCCTGTCATCGACTCCAAGCGAAGGAAGCGCGAAATGCCGTCACTCGACAGTTTCAAAGCCCTAGAGACGCTAAAGGTCGGAGACGACGCCTATCACTTTTTCTCGCTGAAGGCGGCCGAGGCCAATGGTCTCGAGGGCGTCTCGCGCCTGCCCTATTCGCTGCGCGTGCTGCTCGAGAATCTGCTGCGCAACGAGGACGGCCGCTCCGTCACCAAGGAGCATATCGAAGGCTTCTCGAAATGGCTGACCGAGAAGGGCAAGGCCGAGCGTGAGATCGCCTTCCGCCCCGCGCGCGTGCTGATGCAGGATTTCACCGGCGTTCCCGCCGTCGTCGATCTCGCCGCCATGCGCGACGCTTTCGTCGCATTGGGCGGCGATCCGCAGAAGATCAATCCGCTGGTGCCGGTCGATCTCGTCATCGACCATTCCGTCATCGTCGATGAATTCGGCACGAAGAAAGCGCTCGACGCCAATGTGGAGCTCGAATACGAGCGCAATGGCGAGCGCTATCGCTTTTTGAAATGGGGCCAGTCCTCCTTCGATAATTTCCGCGTCGTGCCGCCCGGCACGGGCATCTGCCATCAGGTCAATCTCGAATATCTCGCCCAGACCGTCTGGACGAAGAAGGAGAAGATCAAGACCGACGGCAAGAAGGAGACGATCGAATACGCCTATCCCGACACTCTGGTCGGCACCGATTCGCATACGACAATGGTGAACGGCCTCGCCGTGCTCGGCTGGGGCGTCGGTGGCATTGAAGCGGAGGCGGCCATGCTCGGCCAGCCGCTGTCCATGCTCATTCCCGAGGTCGTCGGCTTCGAGCTCACCGGCGAGCCGAAAGAGGGCGTCACCGCCACCGACATCGTGCTCACCGTCACGCAAATGCTGCGCAAGAAGGGCGTCGTCGGCAAATTCGTCGAGTTCTTCGGCAAGGGTCTGCCGCATCTCTCGCTCGCCGATCGCGCGACCATCGCCAATATGGCGCCGGAATATGGCGCGACCTGCGGCTTCTTCCCGGTGGACGAGGAGACGCTGGATTATTTGAAAATGTCCGGCCGCTCCAATTCGCGCATCGATCTCGTCGAGGCCTACGCCAAGGCGCAAGGGCTCTTCCGCGAGGCCGACACGCCCGACCCGGAATTCACCGACACCATCTCGCTCGATCTTTCGACCGTGGTTCCGTCGCTCGCCGGGCCGAAGCGCCCGGAGGGCCGCGTCGCGCTCGAGGATGTCGGAACCGCTTTCGCGAGCGCGCTCGCGAGTGAATATAAGAAGCCCGGCGATGTGACGCAGCGCTTCTCGGTCGAGGGAACGAATTACGATCTCGGCCATGGCGATGTGGTGATCGCGGCGATCACCTCCTGCACCAACACCTCCAATCCCAGCGTGCTGATCGGCGCCGGCCTGCTCGCCGCCAACGCCCATGAGCGCGGGCTGAAGGTGAAGCCCTGGGTTAAGACCTCGCTCGCGCCGGGAAGCCGCGTCGTCGCCGAATATCTCGACAAGGCCGGCCTGCAGAAGGATCTCGACAAGCTCGGCTTCAATCTCGTCGGCTTCGGCTGCACCACCTGCATCGGCAATTCCGGCCCGCTGCCGGCGCCGGTCTCCAAGACGATCAACGATCATGACATCGTCGCGGCAGCTGTGCTGTCGGGCAATCGCAATTTTGAAGGGCGCGTCAACCCGGACGTGCAGGCGAATTATCTCGCCTCGCCGCCGCTGGTCGTCGCCTTCGCGCTGGCCGGCTCGGTCGCCAAGGATTTGACCAAGGAGCCGCTCGGCCATGACAAGAAGGGCGAGCCGGTGTTCCTGCGCGACATCTGGCCGAGCAACGCCGACATTCAGAAATATATCCGCAAGAATGTCACCCGCTCGCTGTTCCGCGACACTTATGCGGACGTGTTCGAGGGCGACAAGCATTGGCGCAAGGTCGATGCCCCCTCGGGCGAGACCTATAAATGGTCGGGCGGCTCCACCTATGTGCGCAATCCGCCCTATTTCGAGGGGCTGACCAAAGAGCCCAAGCCCATCACGGATATTGTCGAGGCGCGGATTCTGGCGCTCTTCGGCGACAAGATCACCACCGACCACATCTCGCCGGCGGGCTCCATCAAGGCCGCCTCGCCCGCGGGGCGCTGGCTCACCGAGCGCCAGGTTTCGCCGGCGGATTTCAACCAATATGGCACGCGCCGCGGCAATCATGAGGTGATGATGCGCGGCACTTTCGCCAATATCCGCATCAAGAACCATATTTTGCGCGACGACGCCGGCAATGTGCCGGAAGGCGGCGCCACCAAGCATTTCCCCGATGGGGAGACGCTCTCCATCTATGACGCCGCCGCGAAATACGCCGAGGAGGGCGCGCCGCTAGTCGTCTTCGCCGGCGCCGAATATGGCAATGGCTCCTCGCGCGACTGGGCGGCCAAGGGCACAATGCTGCTCGGCGTGCGCGCGGTGATCGCGCAGAGCTTCGAGCGTATCCATCGCTCCAATCTCGTCGGCATGGGCATTCTGCCTCTGACCTTCGAGCCGGGAACGAGCTGGGCCTCGCTCGGCCTCACCGGCGCGGAGAAGGTGACGATCCGCGGTCTCGCCGGCGACACGCTGGCCCCGCGCCAGACGCTTCATGCGGAGATCGTCTATCCCGACGGCAAGCAGGTGAGCGTCCCGCTGCTGGCGCGCATCGACACGCTAGACGAGCTCGAATATTTCAAGAATGGCGGCATTCTGCCCTACGTGCTGCGCCAGCTCGCCGACTGACAAAGGCGGCGCCTCGACGTTCTCTCCTTCTCCCACTCGTGGGAGAAGGTGGCCCTCGCGTCAGCGAGGGTCGGATGAGGGCTCGAGGGACCGCTCGAGCTGCGGAAAAGCGCGAATGCTGCGAGGACCCTCATCCGACCCCGCTTCGCGGGGCCACCTTCTCCCGTGAACGGGAGAAGGGATCGTCTGTCCTGACAGATGAAATGAATTCATTCATCATCTTACGGCAAAGCTTTTGACAACCAGCGCATTCGCCTCCATGAGATGAATAAATCTCATCCATGAGAGGCGGCGATGCGGGCTCTGCCCTCGCTTGTGTCCTTGCGCGCTTTCGAGGCGGCCGCGCGGCGGGAGAGCTTCAAGCTCGCCGCCGCCGAGCTCGGCGTCACGCCGACGGCGATCAGCCATCAGATCAAAGGTCTCGAAACCGACCTCGGCCTGCGTCTCTTCACGCGCAAGGCCCGCGAGGTCGCGCTGACGCCGCAAGGTCTGGCGCTCTATCTCGATCTGCGCGTCGCCTTCGATTCCATGGCCGAGGCCATAGATCGCGCGCGGCGCCCGACCGAGCGCAAGCAGGCGGCGACCCTCTCCGCCACGGTCGCCTTCACCTCACGCGCGCTGGCGCCGCGCGCCGAATCTTTCCGCGGCCAGAATCCAGGCTGGGATTTGCGGCTGCACGCCTCCGACCGTCCGGCCAATCTGCGCGCCGGCGAGGCGGACGCGGCGATCCGCTGCGGCGTCGGCCAATATTCCGGCCAGGTGGCGACGCCGCTGTTCACCGATCGCTATGCGCCCGTATGCAGCCCGCGGCTCGACATTCGCCGCCCCAAGCATCTCGCCGGCGCGACGCTCATTCACCGAGAATGGGGGCCGCACGCCAATGGCCCGCGCCTGGCGAGCTGGCGCCGCTGGGCCGATGAGCGCGGCGCGAAGAGCTTCGACCCGGAGGTCGGAACCGTCGTCGCCGACGAGGAGAGCGCCATACGCGCCGCCGTCGCCGGTCAAGGCGTGGCGCTGGCCAGCCTGCCGCTGGTCGCAGCCGAGCTCGCCTCCGGCGCGCTGGTGCAGCCCTTCGGCCCCGTGCTCGACGGCCTGCAATATGACTTCGTCCATCCCCTCGGCGCGGAAGACCGGCCGGCGGTCGCCGCGCTGAAGGATTGGGTCGTCGCCGAATTCGCCGCCGAGCCGTCCAGCCTGTCGCGCGGCTGAAAATCAGCCGCGAAGCGTCAGTTGCCGAAGGGGCTCGTCATCGGCGCCGACTGCCAGCTCTTCACGCTGGTGACGGAGCGATAGCGCTGTCCCGGACCATAGGCGAGCGCATGGGAGCGATGCGGCCGATGCAGGCTCGCGACATTGGTCCGATGCGGCTTATGGGCGGCGTAGCGCGTCGCCGGCGAGGAGCCGGTGATGGATATCTGCGCGCCCTCCTCCTGCACCAGCTTGTAGAGCGTCGCGGCGTTGGCCGGGGAGACGCGCACGCAGCCATGCGAGGCGGGACGGCCCAGCGCGCCGGTCGCATAGGTGCCGTGGATCGCATAGCCGCCGCTGAAGAAGATCGAATGCGGCATGGGCGACATGTGATATTTGCGCGAATAATGCATTTTCTGCAGGCCGGTGGGCGCATAGGTGCCGCGCGGCGTCACATAGCCCGCGCGAGCGGTCGAGACCGGCCAGCTATAGGAGCCCTTGGAGGACTCGACCTGCATTCTCTGGGTGGAAAGATCGATATGGATTTGCACGGTCGCCTGCGCCGCGCCGATCGATGCGAACATCGCAACGAGAACGAGCCCGAGGGCTTTGAAACAACGCATCACAACACTCCCCCACGAACACGAGACACACGCCGCACAGTTAGGGCGGCATAAAATGGCGCCTCCTACCTAGGGGCAATCTATATCCGACGGTAAGGTTGACGCGAAAGCCAAAAAACGAGGCGAATCGATTCGCCTTCTCTTTCCGATGCTGCGCGGACTGGCGAAAAGACCGAAAAGCGCCCAGAATCTGTCCGATTCTCGCTTCCGCTCCCTCACTTCGCCACGAAAGCCGCAGAAATGATCCTGCAAAGATCGGCCGCACTGGTTCTCTGGCTCGCCGCGATCGCCCCGGCCTTCGCGCAGGACAAGGGCACGCTGGACCCCAAGCCCTTGCCGCCTCTCGCCCATCCAGACGATCCCGCGACGCCCGCCAAGGAGCTCTTCGGCCGCGCGACGAGCCCCGCGCCGCTCGATCCCGATCCGATCGGCTTCTATTCGCACGGCTGCCTCGCCGGCGCCGAGGCGCTGCCCGTGAACGGCCCGAATTGGCAGATCATGCGCCTGTCGCGCAATCGTTTCTGGGGCCATCCGGCGCTCATCGGCTTTCTGCAGCGCCTCGCCCCGGCGGCGTCGCAGGCCTCCGGCTGGCCGGGCCTGCTCATCGGCGATATTTCGCAGCCGCGCGGCGGCCCTATGCTCACCGGCCACGCCTCGCATCAGATCGGCCTCGACGCCGATATTTGGCTCACCCCCATGCCGCAGCGGGAATTGTCCCGCGCCGAGCGGGAGGAGACGTCCGCCACCGACATGGTGCGCGAGGATCGGCTCGATATCGATCCCAATGTGTGGACCGAGGGCCATCTCGCCGTTCTGCGCACGGCGGCGCGCGCGCCGGAGGTGCAGCGCATCTTCGTCAACGCCGCCATCAAAAGGGCGCTGTGCCGGCAGGCGACGGGCGATCGCTCCTGGCTCGCCAAGGTGCGCCCCATGTTCGGGCACAATTACCACTTCCACATCAGGCTCTATTGCCCGAAGGACGCGGAGAGCTGCAAGGATCAGGACCCCGTGCCGGCGGGCGACGGCTGCGATTCATCCCTGGCCTGGTGGTTCACCGACGAGGCGCTGCACCCCAAGAAATCCACAAAGACCTGGCCGCCCATGACCATGGCCAAGCTGCCCGGCGAATGCCGTGAGGTGTTGAAGGCGCGATAGATGAGCTGAATTCAGCCCGGATCGACGCCGAGCCCCACGGGGCAGGCGACGCCCGTGCCCCCCAGGCCGCAATAGCCGTCGGGGTTCTTGGCCAGATATTGCTGGTGATACTCCTCGGCGTAATAAAAGCGCGGGGCCGGGGCGATCTGCGTCGTGATCGGCCCGAAGCCTCGGCCCGCCAGCGCCTCGCCATAGGCGCGCTTGGACGCCTCGGCGATCCGCAGCTGCTCGTCGGAATAGCAGAAGATCGCCGAGCGATATTGCGTGCCGACGTCATTGCCCTGCCGATTGCCCTGCGTCGGGTCGTGGCTCTCCCAAAAGACGCGCAGCAACTCCTCATAGGAGATTTTCGCGGGGTCGAAGACGACGAGCACCACTTCCGCATGGAAGGTGCGGCCCGTGCATACCTCTTTATATGTGGGGTTTTCCGTGGTCCCGCCGGCATAGCCGACCGCGGTCGTGTAGACGCTCTCGCCGAGCTTCCAGAAGCGACGCTCCGCGCCCCAGAAGCAGCCGAGGCCGAAGACGGCCTGTTCCAGTCCCGGCGGAAACGGGCCTTCGATCGGATGATGATTGACGAAGTGATCGGTCATTTTTGTCGACCTTTCGCTCGAGATGGGCCGAGACCCCGATATGGCGCCCGCGGCGCCGGCGGCGAAAGGGCGTTCAGCGGAGCGGATAGTCGATCGGCCGGCGGCGCTTGCGGCTCAATGCAATGAGCAGGCCGCCGAGGCCGGTGAGCGTGAGGCTCAAAGGCGCGAGCAGCAGAGCGAAGACGACGGAGCCCCAGATTTGCGGGGCTTTCTGCTCCAGCGCGATACGAAAGGCCTTCATCTGCGCCGGAAAAAGATCGGTTGCGCCTTCGCTGAGCGGGGTGACATGCAGCCCGTCCCCGGCCAGCGAGCGTGTGCCGTCGACGATGAGGGCCGCGAATCCGCCGGCCAAAAGGAGGAGACCGAGAAATCGGACGATCAATCGCAGCATGGCGCTTTCGAGCCCCAAGGGAAGGCTCCTGAATAGAATGCGCCGGGCCGTCTGTCCACGCCGGGCCGCCACGAGGCGAGAGAATGTCGCTTCGGCGTGGATTTCCCTACGGAAAGATTTGCACTCTGGCCGCTTGTGAATATAGTGCGCGCCGATCCAGGGCCGATTCCGAGCCGGCCAGGGTCGTTGGAGGGGTGGCCGAGTGGTTGAAGGCGCACGCCTGGAAAGTGTGTATACGGGAAACCGTATCGCGGGTTCGAATCCCGCCCCCTCCGCCATTTCTCGTCGCCCCTGATCGCCCTTCGCCGAATGAGCGCGTCGCCCGCGGGCGAGCTGCGCCTTATGCGGAGACTTCCGTAACTTTCCTCGGCTATCCAGCGAATTCGCTCCGCGAAGCGCGCGCATTTCTGCTGCGTCCGCCAGCGGCGTGGAGGTGGGCGCCGATGAGAGAAGCTCGGATCGCGTGGATCGATAATGCGAAAGGGATCAGCGTCATCCTCGTCGTCATGATGCACTCCGCGCTCGGCGTCGGGGAGGCCATGGGGGGCGAGGGGCTGCTGCATTGGCTGGTGGCTTTCGCCAAGCCGTTTCGCATTCCCGGCTTCTTCTTCATCGCCGGGCTGTTTCTGTCGCGCGCCATCGATCAGGACTGGCGGAGCTATCTCGACAAAAAGGTCGCGCATTTCGCCTATTTCTATTGTCTTTGGCTTTTCATCCAATGGCTGTTCAAAAGCGCGCTGCGGCCGGGCGCCGATCCGCTGACCGCGCTCGGGCAATTGGCGCTCGCTTTGGTCGAGCCGTTCGGAACCCTGTGGTTCATCTATCTGCTGCCGATCTTTTTCGTCGCGACCAAGCTGCTGCGCTTCGTTCCGCCGCCGCTCATGCTGCTGGCAGCCGCTGCGCTGGAGGCGGCGCCGATCGAGACCGGCTGGGCCGTTCCCGACGAATTCGCCGCGCGCTATCTCTATTTTCTGTCCGGCTATCTTTTCGCGCCGCGGGTCTTCGCTCTGGCCGAATCGGCGCGGCGTTATCCCCGCGCGGCGCTGTGCGGGCTGCTCGGCTGGGCGATGGCCGATGCGGCTCTCGCCTTCTCGCCCACGCCCTTCGCCGATTATCCGACGCTCGCCTCGCTGCCGCTGATGAGCCTCGCCGCGGGCTTCGCCGGCGCGGCGGCGGTCGTCGCCGCAGCCGCTCTGCTCGCCGATCTTCCCTCGATGGAATGGCTGCGATATTGCGGCGCCAATTCGCTGGCCATTTATCTCGGCTTCTTCCTGCCGATGGCGGCCGCCCGCAAGCTCATCGTCGATCGTGATCTCGTGGCCAGCGTAGGCCTAGCCTCGCTGATCGTCACAGTGGCCGGCGTCGTCTTCCCGCTGCTGCTGCATCGCGTGACCGAGCAGGGCCGATTCCGCTTTTTGTTCGAGAGGCCCCGGTCTTTCCGGCTCGCGCCCCTCGAGACGCGCGCGGCCGAGCGTTCCGCGCAGCAGAAGGCGGCCTAGAGGCGGAAGTTTCGATATGTTGGGAGAAGGACGCTGTCGGCCTCGAGGCAGACAGCGAGAAAGCGCCCAGAGGGCTTCGCCTATCATCTGAAGCGATGATTTCTGGAGCGGGCGAAGGGATTCGAACCCTCGACCCCAACCTTGGCAAGGTTGGGTGTATCCTACGACGAAGCCACCTCGTCTTCTCCTGATTGCGATAAGCATATGTAATACGGCTATTTTTATGAAAGCGCTCTCGCCGGGCTACGCTCCGCTGCGCCTGAATTTTTCATCACGGTGGACACCATGTGGACACCAATATAATCTCGCACTCACGAGAAAGTGCGAACGGAGGCGTGTGATGGACCGATCATCCAGCGTCCGGTTGACCAAGCTGGTAGTCGAGAAGGCGGACGTCCGCGACGCCCGGTATGACCTGTGGGACCTTGAGCTCACGGGTTTCGGGGTGCGAGTCGAGAAGAGCGGCACGAAGACGTTCATCATCCGTTATCGCACCGATGGGGGCGGCCGCTCCGCGCCGAGGCGGTTTCTGACTGTCGGGCGCTTCGGAACGCTGACGGTCGAGCAAGCGAGGAAAAAGGCGAAAGTTCTGCTAGGCGCCGCCGCCAGCGGAAATGACCCCGCCGGCGCGGTGCAGGAGAAGCGTCGCGAGAAGACGATGCGGGAACTGCTCGACTTTTATGAAAGGAATGGCTGCTTTATCCAACGCGGCATCCACAAGGGTAAGCCTATGAAGCCGCTTACCAAGCAGTACACAATGGCGCGGCTGCGCAACCACGTCGAACCTCTTCTCGGCCACCGGCGAGCGAGCGAGGTCACGTCCGGCGATATCGAAACGTTCGTGGCCGATGTTACGTTGGGCAAGACGGCCAAGGACGAAAAAGTCGGCCCTCGTAAACGCCTCAAAGTGCGCGGTGGTGAGGGTGCGGCTCGAAAGGTCGTACGCGACCTGTCGGCGGTGTTCAGTTTCGGTGGCCGGCATGGCTTCGTGACAAAGAACCCTGTCGAAGACGCATCCGTTAGAAAGACAGATAATCGACGCGAGCGATTTCTGACGCTGGACGAGGTCTCTCGCCTGGGCGAAGCGTTCGACACCGTCGAGAAAGAAGGCGCCAATCCGAAAGGAGTGGCGATCGCCCGCCTATGGGCGCTGACCGGCTGCCGCCGGAACGAGATCGCTGCCCTCAAGGCTCACGAGGTCAAACTCGAGAGCAACCTCTTCGAGTTCGATGATACCAAGACGGGGAAATCGATCCGCCCCTTTGGCCCGGCGGCAGCGGCGCTGTTGCAGGAACTCTTGAACGTTCGCAAGGAAGGCTATCTGTTCCCGGCCGAAAGAGGCGACGGCTATTATCAAGGTACGCGTAATGTCTGGGCAGAGGTGACCAAGCTTGCCGGCTTACCGGGGGTCACTCCGCACACGCTTCGACACACGCTCGGATCAACTGCCACGTCGAGCGGTGAGGCATTGGCATTGACGGGCGCAATCTTGGGACATGCGAATCTCAGGTCGACGGCCATTTACGCCCATGTCCAACGCGACCCTTCGCTCGAGGCGGCCAAGCGCGTCGAAAAGCTGCTAGCGGCTGCATTGGAGGGGAAGGCCATTGAGGCGCAAGATGCCGAGAGCGGTGAGGCTCTCCCGGAGTTCGACGCCGACTTGATCCGTGTCCTGGCTGAACGACTGTCGAAGGAGGATTCAGATGCGGTCCGCCTTCGTGCGATTATAGCCCAGGTCGTTGCGCTCAACACGTGAAGGTCGGCGTCAGCCGCTTGCATCCTCGAAGCGGTCGGAATGGCGGTTTCATCACAGGACATCGAAACTCGAAGATGCTCCGCCGAAACACACACCTCGGACCGGAGCAGTTGCACACCAGGAAGAACGGAATGGCTGCATAGAGCTTCCGCTACAATCCGCACGGCCAAAGCCATCGAGTTGTCCAATTCTCGGTTCGCCTTGCAGAGGACGAGTCTCCTTTATGCTGCCCTTATGGGCGAGCGATCAAAGACATATGGAATCTTTATCCCATTTCGCCGCAGTTTGCGCCTCGCGTCGAACGAGGGACAGCATGAGCATGTTGCAGCCACAAAGGCATACGGCTGGGCCGTATAAGGCGCATGGGCGAGGGCTGACATATGATCTGCTCGGAGTCGCCTCCGCCATTCTGATTCTAGCGTTGTTACTGATAGTCCTCGAATTTGGCCAGGAAGAAACGCCCATCTTGTGGTGAAAGATCTCTCTCCGATATTCGAGGGCGGCGGAATGGCTCAGGGCGAAATTATCATTGCCGACGATAACGCCGCGGACCGGATCGCCGTAGCGCAGGCGCTCTCGAGCGCGGGTTACGAAGTGCGCGCGACTGCAGCGGCGGCGACCTTGTGGCGGTGGGTGCAATCGGGTGAAGGCGATCTCGTGGTGACCGACACTGCCACGCCAGAGCAGAGCGCCTATGAGCTGCTGCCACGCATCAAGAAGCTGCGGCCAGACCTCCCTATCATCGTGACGGGCGCGCAGAGTGATCTTGTGACCGCAATCCCCGCCTGCGAGCACAGCGCCTATGGCTATCTGCCCAAGCCGTTCGATGCAAAAGAACTGATTGGCGTCGTAGGTCGCGCTATTGCCGAGCCGCGCGAAAAGAACGAGCTGCGCCTTTACGATGAGATCGCGGGGATCCCGTTAAACGGATGCTCGCAAGCCATGCAGGACATTCATCGCTTGCTCGCCCATCTCGCTCGGACGGATTTCGCGGTAATGATCGAGGGTGAGTTCGGCACGGGCAAGGAGGCGATTGCGCGCACCCTTCAGGCGCAAGGCAAACGCAGCGGAGGCCCGTTCGTCGGCGTCAATTTGGCGGCTATTCCGCAAGAGCAGATCGAGAGCGAGTTATTCGGGCACGATCCGAGGGGATTCGGCTGCACTGAATCCTGCTGGGGCGGCCGTTTCGCGGAGGCCGAAGGTGGCGCCTTGTTTCTCGACGAAATCGGCGAATTGCCGATGGAGGCGCAGGCGCAACTCTTGCGCGTTCTCGAGCGGGGCGAATATGTGACCCTCGGCGGTCGTGCGCCCGTCAAGACGAGTGTCCGTATCGTCGCCGCTACCAGTAAGGACCTGCGCGCGCTCGTTCGGCACGGTCTGTTTCGCGAGGATCTATATTTCCGATTGAACGTAGCGCCTCTGCGCGTACCGCCTTTGCGCGAGCGCACAGAGGACATTCCGGATATCGTCCATCACTTCCTGAAAATCTTGGCCAGAGAAGGATCAGCGCCGAAACATGTCGATCCACGGGCCCTCGATTGCATGAAGCGCTATCGCTGGCCAGGGAATATACGCGAGCTGGAAAATTTCATTCGTCGCATCGCCATTCTTCATCCGCAGAGCATCATAACGGAGCAACTTGTCGAGCAGGAACTGCAATACGAGCTCGGCGGCGCTGTTGTTCGCTCACTGGTTGGCGAAGAACCGCCGTTCGCTGGCGCGGTCAAACCCGTCTTGAGAAAGCTATTTGAGGACTGCGGCGATCGCCTGCCCAGGCCAGGCCTGTATCACCGTGTCATCCGCGAGATTGAAGCGCCACTGATCACGGAGGCGTTAGCGGCCACTGGCGGTCACCAGATCAAAGCCGCCGAATTGCTCGGTCTCAATCGCAATACGTTGCGAAAGAAAATGATCGGCCTCGATGTTCATCCTAGGCTTTCCAAGCTCTAGTCGCTCGTGCGGAGCAGCCTGATAATTGTCCCCAGAAGCGACCTTTTTTATGCGGCTCTTATTTCGAGCGTCCATTTTCTGAATGGAACGTTTATGCGCGTTCGTGACAATGATCGCCATCGTCATCGCGGATGACGATGAGACGTCGATGGTCACATCGCGATCGTCTCTTCCTCAGCTCGCATTCAACAGGTGATGTCATGGCTGGTGTTCGGGTCGCTTCTGGTCACAGAATTATTGATCCGATGCTTGCGCTCGGCGACTGCACGAAGCAGCATCGCATCCTCATGGCTGGGTCGAATAGCATAGCTATGATGATCGAGCTGCAACGACGCGGCTACGCTCGAACGGCATCTAGCGGAAATTGCGGGTGCCCGGCGGGTCAATACGACATTGCGCTTATCGATTGGCGCGGGCGCACGCTTCATGATCTCGAGACGACGTTGGACTGGCTCCGCAAGTTTCTCAGCCCCGCTGGAGTCCTGGTCGTCTGGGTCGATGCTCAGAAACCAGCAGCCAATCAGAGCCTTCGCATGTTGCTGGAGACGCGGCGTTACGTGATCCAGCAGGACTCGATCCATGAGTGCGGCCGTGCGCTCGTAGCGCGGAGACTTCAACCCAATCCGCTAAAGAAGGCGGCGTGATGCGCCATCACGTGGGGAATGCGGCGTCGCAACATGACGCCGCATCCCATTGTGAGCCTTCCCGTCACCTCGACAATGGAGAGTCAGATGGCCCAATCGAATCCGAGGCGCACGATTATTCGAGAATGGACTTCGCTTGCGCGTGAGAAACGACAAACGATCCAGCAGGCGGCTGCTTTTGCGACGGTAGCCCTGCAGCGCCACAGTTTGCCTCGCAGCAGGCGAGAGCCGTACGATATCGTAATGGCATGGCTGCGGCCGCGTATCGGTCGGGCTTGAGAAATATGCAAAGTTCCTGACCGCCGACGAGCAAGAGTTCAAACGAACGCTGGCGCTCGTCGGCGGTTCAGAGTCGGATAATCATGAACACTACGCCGTCTCATGCTCGAGCGCCTCTATGAGCCGAGCGTGCCAGTCGAACAGCTTCTTTAACCACTCGTCAGACCTGTGGACGGATACGGTTCTCACCTGAATTGCGCCTTCCACCAGCTCGATCTCTTCGGCGAGCGCTTGCCGCATGGCGTTCCGACAGCCGGACGCCTCTTTCACTTTCATGGCGATCATGCCATCCCCCTCTTCGGCGCCGGCGCCTTTGGCCAAACGTCAGCCCTGCGTCGAGTTGCAGGGTACGAACAATATGCCTCATCTCGAGGTAAAGGATCGATACGAACCGAGGCCAGAGCGCGCAAGGATCGTATAAATGCGACCGCGCTTACCAACCCGCATCGATGAGTGGAAGCGCAGGAAATGCCGTCGTATGGCGAGTTGTCGCGTATTGGGCCGAATATTTTTGTCGAGCCTCGGTATGACCGAACCGGGATCTCTTGCTCGGCCGCAATGGTAGGGTCGTTGAGGCAACGCACCCGCTCCATCGTCATCAACTGGAGCGTGACAAAATCCGCGCTTCCAACTCATGCTCGAGGTCGGGCGCGGGGTGAGATCGAGGTCACGCTGAACGCCTAGAGCGACGTGGCGCATGGCGAAGTCGCCATACATCGGGCGCGAAGCTTTATGTGGTCCTAACGTCCGGGGAGCACATTCGGAATGGCGCCTTTACGAGGCCATCCAACATAGTTTGTCAGCTTCAACAGCGATAGGAGACGGACATGTTGGAACTGGTTCAATCGGAGCTGGGCGCTCTCGGTCAGCCGATCATTGCTCTCGGCTTCGGGGCTCTCTTGGTTCTCGCCGGAGCAAATGCGATATCCGGTCACTCTTATCCGTTTCGGGCTTGGCGCGTGCGGCCGCGATGCAACTCCGCCAAGCGAAGAATGTCCTGACGCGTCTATGAATGCAGTGCAAAGAGAAGCGAGGACATCATGAGCGCCTTCGGCTGGCTCGAAATCATCATCGTCTTGGCGCTCGTCGTCGTATGCGCCATTCCTCTCGGAAGCTTCATGGCGGCAATATTCGAAGGCCGTCGGACGTTTCTCAGTCCCATTGTCGGTCCGTTGGAGCGAGGTATTTACCGACTGTCCGGCATCGATCCAGATGAAGAACAAGATTGGTTGCGATACACGCTTTCGATGCTGACTTTTGTCGGCGGCTGCTTTCTCTGTCTATATCTGACTTTGAGATCGCAAGCCGTCCTTCCTTTCAATCCTCAGGGCCGCGACGGGCTTGCGCCTGACCTGTCGTTCAATACCGCGATCAGCTTTATCACCAACGCCAATTGGCAAGCTTACGCTGGCGAAACGACAATGAGCCATTTCGCTCAAATGGCCGGCCTGACCGCGCACAATTTTCTCGACACGGCCGTTGTCATGGCCCTCGCAATCGGATTGACGCGCGCCTTCGTTCGCAACGAATCCACGACGATCGGAAATTTCTGGGTCGACATGACACGTTCAGTTCTCTACGTGCTTCTGCCGCTGTCGATCTTCACGGCTCTGCTCTTCGTCGCTCTTGGCGTTCCGCAGACTTTGTCCGGATCGTTCGAGGCGATGACGCTCGAAGGCGCGAGACAGACGATCGCGATAGGACCTGTGGCGAGCCAGGAAGCGATAAAGTTGCTCGGGAACAACGGTGGCGGATTCTTTAACGCCAATTCGGCGCACCCATTTGAAAATCCGAGCGCATTGTCCAATATGGCCGAGAACTGGAGCCAGCTCGTGCTTCCGGTTGCCTTCATTTTCGCCTTTGGTCGAATGGTGGGCGATCTACGCCAGGGGCGTAGCCTCCTGATCACCATGTCGATCATTTTCTTCGTCAGTCTCGTGCTTCTCTATCGGAGTGAGGCGGCCGGTAACCCGCTCCTGACCGAGCTGGGCGTCGACGCTGCGGGCGGCAACCTCGAGGGAAAGGATCTGCGTTTCGGACTAGCGGGCGCTGCGCTCTTCGCCGCCGCTACGACGGGAACGGGAACAGGCGCAGCCAATGCCGTGCTCGATTCATTGACGCCCATCGGCGGGCTCGTGCCGATGCTCAATCTGCTGATGGGATGTATCGCTCCCGGCGGAGTAGGAACGAATCTCTACGTCATGCTTCTGCTCGCTATTCTCTCGGTCTTCATCGCCGGTCTCATGGTAGGCCGCACGCCGGAATATCTCGGCAAGAAGATCGAGGCGCGGGAAATTCGCCTCGCAATGTTGTCGCTGTTGCTCACTCCCGCATTGGTGCTCGGCTTTGCCGCTGTATCGGTCAATCTCAAAACCGCGCTCGACAGTCTCGGCAACGCAGGACCACATGGATTCAGCGAGCTCCTCTATGCTTTCGCCTCGACGAGCGCCGACAATGGCTCGATTTTCGGCGGGCTTTCGGTGAATACGGTTTGGTTCAATTCGTCGACCGGCGTCGTGATGTTGATCGGCCGTCTCGCGAGCATCATACCGATCATGGCGATCGCCGGGTCACTCGCCCCAAAGAAAAAGGCCAAGCCGTCAGCCGGCACATTCCCGACGGACGGCCTGCTGTTCTCCCTCCTTCTACTCGGTATCGCGCTGATCATCACGCTGCTCGATTTTTTTCCTGTGCTGACCCTCGGCCCGCTGGCCGAACAGGCGGCGATGTCGCACGGTCGGACGTTCTGACGAACTGCGAGCCGTCATGCCGTGACGAAACGATATCCGACGCCGGGCTCGGTCACGATAATCTTCGGCGCCGCAGGGTCATCCTCGATCTTTGCGCGCAATTGACCGACGAAAACTCGCAGGTATTGCGTATCTTGCCGATGGGCAGGGCCCCAGACCGCGGAAAGGATCTGACTATGCGTGAGCAGGCGGCCAGGATGCCGCGCGAGAGCCGTCAGGAGGTCGTATTCCTTGGGCGTCAATTTGATCGGTTTGCCATTCTTCGTCACGAGCCGCTTGTCCATATCGACACGGAGGCCGCAGCTCTCGACTTCTCGGAAGGCGCCCTCGGTCTTGGATGTGTGACGTAAGGCGGCGCGCAGACGCGCCAGGAGCTCGCCGATCGAGAATGGCTTTTCGATATAGTCATTCGCGCCGGAGTCGAGCGCGGCGATCTTCTCGGTCTCTCGTTCGCGGGCCGAAAGGATCAAGATCGGAACCTGCGAAAAGGCGCGCGCTCGCGCGAGCACGTCTTTTCCATCCATATCGGGAAGACCGAGATCGAGCACGACAATGTCGGGCGCGGAGGCTGCGATCGCCTCGAGGGCGTCTCTGCCCGTCGCCGCTTCGATGACTTCGTAACCGCAGGCGGCGAGAGCGGGTCGCAGGACCCTGCGAAGCTGCGGTTCGTCATCGACAAGGAGAATGCGAGGGCCGCTCATGCGAGCGCCCCTTGTCGCTGCTCGTCGGGAATGGGGAAGCGCAATATGAAGCGCGTGCCGCGCCGGCGTATTGCGGGGCTTTGCGCGACAATTGTTCCGCCCATCGCTTCGACGAGTCCTCGGCAGATCGATAGACCGAGGCCGGTTCCGGCCTTCCGTCCATCGACGCGTCCTCCGCGATAGAATTTTTCGAATATGCGCTCGAGGTCTGTGGGCTTCACGCCGGGCCCTTCGTCGGTGACGGTGAGGACGACTTCATTTCCGTCGGTTCTAGCGTAAAGGGAGGCGGAATCGCCGCCATATTTATGCGCATTGTCGAGCAGGTTGAACAGGATCTGGCTCAATAAATTAGAGTCGCCGCGAATGAGCGGCAAGTCCCGCGCCAAGCTAGCCGAGATTACGAGTTGCGGAAACTCCTTGCGGCTTCGTTCGACTGCATTGTGGACGACGTCGCCGATATCCATCAGCTCGCGGCGGGGCTTGAGAGCGCCCGCTTCGATGCGCGACATGTCGAGCAGATTGACGACGAAGCGCGAGAGGCGTCCGGATTCTTCCTCGATCGATGCCAATAGATCCTGACGATCAGCCGCCGTCATCCTATCTCCGAGCTGCCGCAAGCTCGTGACAGCCCCTGTGATCGAGGCGAGCGGCGTGCGCAGGTCGTGCGAGAGCGAAGCGAGGAGCGTCGTGCGGAGCTTCTCGTTTTCCTCGAGGGCGGCCGCTTTCACGGATTCGCCGACCAAGAGAGAGCGGTCGATCGCGATCGCTGTCTGCTCGAGGATCGAGGTCAGCATCCGTTCCGTTTGAGGCGACAGCGGCTCATCGGGCTTTTCCGGTTCGATGCCGAGCACGGCGACGACGCCCCTAGTCGTCGCAAGCGGACGAAATTGAAAACGGACATTCGGCAAGGTCGCGGTCCGCCATCCCGCGGGTTCGGCCTTTTGGTAGGCCCATCGGGCCGAGCTGGACTCACCGGGGTCCAATTGATCGATAGGAGGCCAAGCGGCGGATACGCGCAGCTCGCCATCGTCGGGCAAGAGCAGAACAGCGCATTTCGCGTCCAGCGCTTTTTGTGCATCGACCGCCGCGGCCCATAGCACATCATCGAGCTTGGGGGCGCTGGACAGCTTGCGCGAAAATTCGAACAGGGACTGAGCCGCCTGCGTCCGCATTCGCATATACTGGGCCTGCTCGCGCACGCGACCTGCGAGCGCCCCGATAATGATCGCCGCGACGAGGAAGACGAGCAACGAAAGGAATTCGACAGGCTGTGAAATCGTCAGCTGGTAGCGTGGCTCGGAAAAGAAGAAGTCGAAAGCGGCAAATGAGAGAATCGACGCTGCGATCGCGGAGGTCGTTCCGAAACGCAGCGCGCAAAGCGCGACGGAAATGAAGAAAAGGGTCGAACGAGCCGGCAGCGCCAGCCACAATTCCAATAGCCGCACGGCGCCGACCGCGCATGCCACCGAAGCCGCCGCGGCTCCCATGCCCACCCAAAATTCGGATCCGCGTAAGACGCGCCGTTGCATGCCGCCTTCTGCTTCCGGCTTTACTTGGCTATCCGGAATGACATGCACGGCGATGTCTCGCGAGCGCCGTACGATTTCTTCGGTCAAAGACCGATGCAGCAGCCTGGAGACGAATCCGGCGCGTGAATGGCCGATTACAATTTGCGTAATATTCTCGCGGCTCGCGAAACGAAAAACCTCGGTCGGCAGATCGGGACCGGAGAGCCGCTCGATCGCGCCCCCCAAGCGCTCTGCCAGCTTCAATACGTCGTCGATGCGCTCGAGGCGCTTGGGGCTTCGTTCTTCCTGTCCGGAGCGTTCGACGTATAGGGCGATCCAGGATGCATTGAGGCCGGTCGCGAGGCGTGCGCCCGCGCGGACGACGATCTCCGATAGTGTGTCGGGTCCGACGCATACGAGCAATCGTTCGGAGGTCGCCCATGGGCCTTCGATGGCGCTCTGACGTAGATAATCAACCATCTGGTCATCGACGCGCTCGGCCGTCCGGCGCAGAGCCAGCTCGCGGAGCGCGGTCAGATTACGGGTCGTGAAAAAATTCTGGATGGCGCGCTTGGCGGTTTCAGGAACATAGACCTTCCCTTCCTTCAGTCTTTGAAGGAGGTCGTCTGGCGTGACGTCGACCAGGATGACATCTGACGCATCCTGCAGCATGCGGTCGGGCACGGTCTCTCGCACCGCGACGCCCGTAATATTGGCGACGACATCGGCCAGGCTCTCGAGGTGCTGGATATTGAGAGCGGTCCAGACGTCGATGCCGGCGCCGAGGAGCTCCTCGACGTCCTGCCAGCGCTTGGGGTGCCGGCTCTCGGGCGCGTTGGTATGCGCGAGCTCGTCGACGACGATGAGCTTCGGTCTGCGCGTCAGCGCTGCGTCGATGTCGAACTCTTCGAGCTCGCGCCCGCGGTATTCGATCTTACGACGGGGGAGGATCTCAAGACCTTCCAGCAGCCCTTCTGTTTCGCACCGACCGTGACACTCCACGAGGCCGATCACGACGTCGACGCCGTCCATCTTCAGCCCCCGCGCCCGGGCCAACATGGCGTAGGTCTTTCCTACGCCGGGAGCCGCGCCCAAAAAGACGCGCAGCTTGCCGTCCTTTTCCTGGTCCGCCAGCGCGAGAAGCGCGTCGGGGTCAGGGCGCCGTTCGAAGTTCCTTTCCGTTTCGGCCATTCGTTCTACGAGTCCAATTGCTGTGCCGCTTCGAGTGGAAGCCAGATTGAACAACGGGCGCAGCGTGTGCAAGAACCACGAGACCTTCATGCCCGTCTCGGGTGAAGCATAGCTCCTGGCCATCGGGGCCGGCGCCGATTTTCGATGCTCGGCTTCGATTTTGGATGAAGGCGAGAGGACGAATCCTTATCATGGCCGAGGCAGAGCTGGAACTTCCCTCGCGGCAGAATCGCTAAATGGACAACTCGGTCGAACAAATCATCGGTGTGCTCGCGGTCGCGATGATCGTCGCGATAGCCGCGCGGCGATTCGAGCTCCCTTACACTGTCGGACTCGTCGCGACGGGGGCCGTTCTGGCCTTGTCGAAAGCGAATTTGGGCGTTCCGCTCACGCATGACCTCATTTTCCATTTGATACTTCCGCCGCTGCTGTTCCAGGCGGCGCTCACCCTGTCGGGCCGCGATCTGTTGCGAGACGCCCCGCCGATATTCGTCTTGTCATGCCTTGGAACGGTCATCGCCATGGGCGTTGTCGCGTGTGGAATGGCGCTGGCGCTTCATTGGCCGGCCCCGACCGCGCTCGTCTTCGGCGCCCTGATAGCTGCGACCGATCCGGTCTCGGTCATTGCGATGTTCAAGGATCAGGGGCTGAAGGGTCGCCTCCGAGTTCTCGTCGAGAGCGAAAGCCTATTCAATGACGGGGTCGCGGCGGTTCTCTTCGTCGTCGCGCTCGCGTGGGCGCAAGGCGATGGAGAGCCTGTGAGTCTTTCGACCGTGGGCGCTCTGGCGCGCATTGTCTTGGGCGGCGTCGCCGTTGGAGTGGTCTGCGCAGGCGCTGCTATGCTGGTCGCTTGGCGCACGTCGGAACATATGATCGAAGCCGCTCTGACCACCGTCGCCGCCTTTGGATCATTTTTCCTCGCCGAGCAATTGCATGTTTCTGGCGTGCTCGCCACTGTCGGCACCGGCTTTCTCATCGGCAATTTCGGGCCGCGGCGGGCGGACAGAAAGGGCTTTTTGAGCTCGAGGGGGCGAGCGTTCATTCTCCTGTTCTGGGAGTTCGCCGCTTTTCTCGCCGATTCCGTGGTTTTTTTGTTGATGGGCGCGGCCATCGCGAGCACGGCGTTCGAATCGAGAGAATTGGCTGCGCTGCCGATCGCCGTCATCCTGGTGCTCGTTGCGCGCGGGTTGACCGTCTACCCGCTGAGCCTGATGTTCTGTGGTTCGAATTGGGCGATATCGCTCCGCGAGCAACATGTGTTGTGGTGGGGCGGGTTGCGTGGCGCTCTGGCTCTCGCTCTGGCCTTGTCGCTTCCGGCGAGCCTGCCGCTGCGCGAGGAGGTCGTGGTCGTCACCTTCGGCGTCGTGGCGTTCTCTGTCGTCGTGCAGGGACTGACGATGCCGATCTTGCTGAAACGTCTGGGTCTTCGCTAGCGTGACCGCTTTTGCCTCGTGGGCGCGAGATCAGCCTTTCGATTATGTGATCCTTATGCGAGCGGGCGGCAATTCGTATAGCCTCTTTATGCCGGCTCGCGGCATTCTCCTGCTCGTACATCCAGAGTGGGAGGTGGACGTGCTCGGCTATATGGAAATCGCGGTCGCGTTGATCGGGCTGCTGGTCGCCTACGCTTTTGCTTGGCGAATTTATAGGGGCGCGTGGGATTCGGCGCCGGAATTGGAGTGGGAGCTCGCCAAGGATGAATGGCGCGCGCGGGCCTCGGCTCGGCTGAGGCGTCGTCGACATGCGTTCGAGAGGATGGGGCGACCCAGCGTCGATAGCCGCAGATCCGTGGAGCTTCTCGGCGATGTATATTCCACGAGATGGGTCGAGCGCCACCACTGATGGCGGTCTCAAGCTGCCTCTGGCGTCATTCTTTAGAGCGCTGCGGTTCTTCATCCTCCGCGGAGGATTATCCGCTCTGCGGGTGGATTTGCTACATTGGTCGCGCCGAGAGGCTGCGGACGTAACATTCGCTGATCGGGCTTGCAGCCGGAGCATTGTTCATCGTGATGGTGCGACGCGTCGACGTCGGCGCCGCGCAAAGGCGCGCTTCCGCGATGCCGGACTGCACAGCTCACGCGCTCGGCCATTATCTACTGAAATAACAAATATTTCTGCTTCGATCGATAACCCGGGCCTATGGCGGGGCGCGTCGATTTTTTTATGCCGTCCTTATACGCAAAGGCGCAAATCCGAATAGCGCCTTTATGTGCTTTGCGGGCATATCCCGACGCATTGTCGATATGGAGACAGACTATGCTCGACCTCGTCTATGTCGGCCTCGGCGCCTTTCTGTTCGTGCTGATGGGCCTTTACGCGCGCGCCTGCGGGCGGCTCTGAAAAAAGGAACGAATGATGTTCGAACCGATCGTCGGCTTGGGCGTCGCGCTGCTGCTCGGCGCCTATCTCGTCTACACGCTCCTTCATCCCGAAAAGTTCTGATCCGAGCATTTCGGGTTCCGCAAAGGAAAATATCATGAACGCCATTGGCCTGGCGCAAATCGCCTTCGTTTTGGCAGCCGTCATCGTCGCGGCCGTGCCGCTCAGCGCCTTCATCGCTCGCGTCCTCGCGGGCGAGCGCACATTTCTGACGCCCGTTCTCCTTCCGGTCGAGCGCGCGTTCTACAGGCTTTCCGGCGTGGATCCTGCGCGGGAGCAGAGCTGGTTCGTCTATACGATCGCCATGCTCGCCTTCAGCGTCGCGGGCTTTCTGTCGCTCTATGCGCTACAGCGGCTGCAGAACGTCCTGCCGCTCAATCCGCAGGGCTTCGATGCGGTCCCGTCCGATCTCGCCTTCAACACGTCGATCAGCTTCATCACCAATACGAACTGGCAGAATTACTCCGGCGAGACGACGATGAGCCATCTCGTGCAGATGCTCGGTCTCACCGTTCACAACTTCCTCTCGGCGGCGACCGGCCTCGCCATGGCCTTCGCGCTGGTGCGCGGCTTCGCGCGGGCCGAGTCGCCGACGGTCGGCAATTTCTGGGTCGATCTCACCCGCGGCACGCTCTATGTGCTGCTGCCCCTGTCGATCGTCGTTGCGCTCGTGCTCGTGGCGCTCGGCGTGCCGCAGACGCTTCTCGGCTCCGTCGAGGCGACGACGCTCGAAGGCGCCAAGCAGGTCATCTCGATCGGCCCGATCGCGAGCCAGGAGGCGATCAAGGAGCTCGGCACCAATGGCGGCGGCTTCTTCAACGCCAATTCGGCCCATCCGTTCGAAAGCCCCAACGCGATCTCCAATATGCTGGAGATCTGGTCGCTGCTCGTCGTCCCCTTCGCGCTCGCCTTCGCCTTCGGCCGCGCCGTGCTCGACTTTCGTCAGGGCCGCGCGATTGCGATCACTATGCTCATCGTGCTCGTCTCGGGCGTGCTCATCGCCTACTGGGCGGAAGCTGGCGGCAATCCGCTGCTGGCGTCGATCGGCGTCGATCCTTCGCCCGGCAATATGGAGGGCAAGGAAGTGCGCTTCGGCGTCGCGACCAGCGCGCTCTTCGCCGCGGCGACGACCGGCACCAGCACAGGCGCCGTCAACTCGATGCATGATTCGTTCATGCCGATCGGCGGTCTCGTTCCCTTGTTCAACATGCTCATGGGCTCGATCGCGCCGGGCGGCGTGGGCGCCGGTCTCTATGGCTTCCTGGTGCTCGCCGTCGTGGCCGTCTTCGTCGCGGGCCTGATGGTCGGCCGCACGCCGGAATATCTCGGCAAGAAGATCGAGGCGCGCGAGATGAAGCTCGCCATGCTGGCCGTGCTGATCTACCCGCTCTGCGTGCTCGGCTTCTCCGGGGCTTCGGTGTTGCTGCAGAGCGCGCTCGCGAGCCTCAACAATGCCGGCCCGCACGGCCTGTCGGAGATTCTCTACGCCTTCGCCTCGACGACCGACAATAATGGCTCGGCCTTCGCGGGCCTTACCGGCAATACCCCTTGGTACAACACCACGCTCGGCCTGGCGATGACGCTCGGACGCTTCGCCTATGTCATTCCCGTGCTGGCGATGGCGGGTTCCTTCGCCGCCAAGAAGAAGGCCCCGGCCTCCAGCGGCACGTTCCCGACGCATGGACCTCTGTTCGTCGGATTGCTGATCGGCGTCATCGTCATCCTCTATCTGCTCCAATATTTCCCGGCGCTCGCGCTCGGTCCCGTCGTCGAGCATCTGCTGCTCGCGGCCGGCAAGACCTTCTGATCCGGAGATCCACGCAAATGTCGTCCAAAGTCGCAGCTCCCGGCCTGTTCGATCGGGCCATCGTCGGCCGCGCGGCAATCGACGCTTTCAAGAAGCTCGATCCGCGCAGGCTGGCGCGCAATCCGGTGATCTTCGTCACCGAGGCCGTCTCGGCCGTCGTCACGATATTGTTCGTTCGCGATCTCTTCGCGCATGACGGAACCGCTCTGTTCTCGGGCCAGATCGCAGCCTGGCTGTGGTTCACCGTGCTCTTCGCCAATTTCGCCGAGGCGGTGGCGGAAGGGCGCGGCAAGGCGCAGGCCGACGCTCTGCGCCGCACGCGCACAGACACCAAGGCCAAGCGGTTGAAGAGCGGCTCGCGCGACGCCTTCGATCTCGTTTCGGCCCTCGATCTGAGGGTCGGCGATGTCGTGCTCGTCGAGGCGGGCGATCTCATTCCCGGCGATGGCGAGGTCGTCGAAGGCGTCGCTTCCGTCAACGAGTCGGCGATCACCGGCGAATCCGCGCCGGTCATTCGCGAGGCGGGCGGCGACCGCTCGGCCGTCACTGGCGGCACAACGGTCTTGTCCGACTGGGTGCGGGTGACGATCACTGCCGCGCCGGGCTCGACCTTCATCGATCGCATGATCGCGCTCGTCGAAGGCGCCGAGCGGCAGAAGACGCCGAACGAGCTCGCTTTGTCGATCCTGCTGTCGGGTCTGACGATCATCTTTCTGATCGTCTGCACGACGCTGTGGCCGCTCGCCAATTATTCGGGAACGGTGCTGTCGCTGACCGTGCTGATCGCGCTGCTCGTCTGCCTGATCCCGACAACGATCGGCGGCCTCCTGTCGGCAATCGGCATCGCCGGCATGGATCGTCTGATCCGCTTCAACGTCATCGCCACTTCCGGCCGCGCGGTCGAGGCGGCGGGCGACGTCGACACGCTGCTGCTCGACAAGACCGGCACGATCACTTTCGGCAATCGTATGGCCGACGAGTTCATCCCCGTCGGCGGCGTCGGCGAGCATGAGCTGGCGGAGGCGGTGCTGCTCGCGTCCCTCGCGGACGAGACGCCCGAGGGGCGCTCGATCGTCGCTCTCGCCAAGAGCCGCTACGGCCTCGCGGCCCCGGACCTCGGCGCCGACGCGCGCGTCGTTCCCTTCTCCGCTCATACGCGGATCTCGGGTCTCGATCTGCCCGGCCGCTCGCTGCGCAAGGGCGCGGTCGACGCGGTTCTCGCCCAGACGCAGCCTTTCGCCGGTCATGCCGATTCCGGAGCCGACCGGTCTGGCGGCGCGGTCGCCGGGATTCTCGAGCGCGCCGGCCTCTCGACCTTGCGCGCGCCGGAGGATTTCACCCGCGCGGTCGAGCGCATCTCGCGCGCCGGCGGCACGCCGCTCGCCGTGAGCGAGAACGATCGCCTGCTCGGCGTCGTGCATCTCAAGGACATCATCAAGCCCGACATCAAGGCCCGTTTCGCCGAGCTGCGCGCCATGGGCATCAAGACGGTGATGGTGACGGGCGATAATCCGGTCACGGCGGCGGCGATCGCTTCGGAAGCCGGGGTCGACGATTTTCTCGCGCAGGCGACGCCCGAGGACAAGCTCACCTATATTCGGAGAGAGCAGCAGGGCGGACGCCTCATCGCCATGTGCGGCGACGGCACCAATGACGCGCCGGCGCTCGCGCAGGCCGATGTCGGCGTCGCCATGCAGACCGGCACGCAGGCGGCGCGCGAGGCCGGCAATATGGTCGATCTCGACAGCGATCCGACCAAACTCATCGAGATCGTCGCCATCGGCAAGCAGCTGCTGATGACGCGGGGCTCGCTCACGACCTTCTCCATCGCCAATGACGTCGCGAAATATTTTGCGATCATTCCGGCGCTGTTCATCGTGACCTATCCCGAGCTCGGCGCGATCAACGTCATGAAGCTCGCCTCGCCGCAATCGGCGATCCTCTCGGCGGTGATCTTCAACGCGCTGATCATCATCGCGCTCATCCCGCTGGCGCTGAAGGGCGTCGCCTATCGGCCGATCGGCGCTGCGGCGCTGCTGCGGCGCAATCTGCTGATTTACGGCCTCGGCGGCGTCATCATTCCCTTCGTCGGCATCAAGCTGATCGACATCATCGTGTCGATTCTGCATCTCGCTTAAAGGAGCCTATCGATGCTCTCCCAAATTCGTCCCGCGATCGTCATGATCGTTCTGTTCACCCTTCTCACGGGGCTCGCCTATCCTCTGGCGATCACCGGCCTCGCGCAGATCGCTTTCCGCGATGAGGCCAATGGCAGTCTCGTCGAGCGCAAGGGCGTCATCGTCGGCTCGCGGCTGATCGGTCAGAACTTCGCCGCGGACAATTATTTCCACGGTCGCCCCTCGGCGACGAGCGCGCCCGACCCGAATGATTCAAGCAAGACGGTCGACGCGCCCTATAACGCCGCCAATTCGTCGGGCTCGAACCTCGGCCCGACCTCGCAAAAGCTCGTCGATCGAGTGAACGCCGCGATCGAGGCGGAGTTTGCGGCGGGCCGCGTCGACATGGTGGCCGCCGACGCGGTGACGACGTCGGCGTCCGGTCTCGATCCGCACATCTCGCCCCAATTCGCGTTGGCGCAGGCGCCCGCCGTCGCCGCCGCGCGCAAGCTTCCCGAAGCCCGCGTCCGCGCGCTGATCGAGAAGCAGATCGAGCAGCGTCTCGCCGGCTTCATCGGCGAGCCGCGCGTCAATGTGCTGGAGCTCAATCTGGCGTTGGACGAGCTTCATTGACGATTGTCGAGCGCCGGACTGGGAGCGCGAACAGCGTTTTCCGGCCCGGCGCGCATCGATCTATTCATGCACAGCTGGATTGCCTTTTCGGGCGAGCGCCCGAAGGCCGAGGAGTCCAGAGAGGCGGCAGGTCAGATGCCATACAATCACGGAGCTTCGATGGTCGGAGATGGGGAGGGAGAGGACGCGCGCCGATCGCGCCAAATTCGCGTTCTCGTTGTCGACGATGAGCCGGAAATCCACCGCGTTCTTCGTCCGGCCCTCAAAGCGTGCGGCTACGAACCGTTGAAAGCAATGACCGGCGGAGAGGCTCTGAAGATGATTGCAGCTTCGGCTCCCGACGTCACAGTGCTCGATCTCGGCCTGACCGACATGGACGGAAAAGAGGTTCTACGGGAGGCGCGGATCTTCTCGGATGCGCCGATCATCATATTGTCGGCGCGTGACGACGAGGCCGAGAAGATCGCTGCTTTGGACGCCGGCGCCAATGATTATGTCGAAAAGCCGTTTGCCATCGGAGAACTGATGGCGCGGGTGCGCGCAGCGCTTCGGCATACGCCCTGCAAAGAGCCGCCGCCGTCTCGAATAGAGGCGCTCGGCCTCATCGTGGATACCGTCAAGCATCAGGTAACGAAGCACGGGATCAAGATAAATCTGACGCCAAAAGAGTATGACCTTCTCCTCGTTCTGGCGCGTCGTCCCGGCCGTCTCGTCACCCACAACGAGATATTGAGGTCGGTGTGGGGACCGGCGCATCAGAACGATCTCCAGTACCTGCGCGTTTTCATCGGAAAGCTGCGCGCCAAGATCGAAGACGATCCGGCTGTGCCCCGCATCATCGAGACCGAATTGGGCGTCGGCTATCGATTTTTGGAGTCAGAAAAGCCGTTGTCTCGGGAGGAGTAGCGGTCTCGTTTGCTCAATCGATAAGCTCTAGCTCTCTGAGCGCCGCGACAACGGCGCTTCCGGTTTCATATTTGACCGGAACGAGCGGCAGTCTCACATTCGGATTGAACCAGGGGCGTAAATAGGACAGGGCGTATTTGATCGGCCCCGGACCGGCTTCCATGCGAAAGGCCGAAAGCAAAGGCAGCAGCTGTTTCTGGATCATCGCGGCGCGAGCCCAGTCTCCGCGCGTGCTCGCCTGTTGCATTTCTGACCAGATTTTCGGAACCGCGTTGGCGACGATCGAAACTGACCCATGCCCGCCGGCCATGCGAAACATGAGGCAGGCGTGGTCGTCACCGGAGAGCCGGGCGAATTCGGAGCGCAACGAAAAGGCGTGGCGCGGGAAGCGGTCGAAATCGCCGGTCGCGTCCACGAGCCCGACGATATTCTCTATCTCCGCCAGTCGCGCGAGCGTATCCGGGCCGATGTCGACGCCTGTCCTCACCGGATCGATCCCGACGATCAGGGGAATGTCTACAGAGCGGGCGATTTCGTAATAGTGTCGGAAAAGTCCGGCGGGACTCGGCTTGTTATAGGATGGGGTGACAATGAGCGCGGCCGTGGCGCCTGCGGACTGCGCCGCTCGCGTCAGAGAGACGCTTTCGCGGGTGCAGTCGGTTCCAGTGTCCGCAACGATCGAAGCACGATTTCCGGCGGCTTCAGTTGCGAGCCGGAGGACTTGAACCCGTTCTTGAGGCGTAAGCGTCCGCCCTTCGCCCGTCGCGCTGCAGACAACCAATCCCTGGACGCCTTCATCGATTTGCCAGGCGACGAGATCGGCGAATGTTTTTTTCGCGACGCCGTCATTGTCGAAAGGGGTCACGAGCGCCGTAAACGAGGCGTGGAACGCTGGCGGCGCTTCGAGTTTAGGGCCAGCGCTCGCCTCGGGCGTCGTCCGACTGTCTTGGACAGGGGACGACAGGCGGTCCAGCTCGTTAGATGGAATCACGGGCCACATCGACCTAGCTCCTGAAGCTCAGGCGTTTGTTCGTGAAGTGGACGGACTCCGGTGGCTGGCCGGTTTCGGAGGCGACGTATTGAAGAGCCGCCAGCCGACTGACGAAAATGCCTCCCCCGCGCCCGAGATCTTCGACGGCTATCCAGCGTCCGTGTCGATCTTGGCCGACGACAAATCGCAAGTCGGAAGCAATTCGTCGAAACGGCGGTTCGATCGGGGTATTCGGAGAAATAGTCATAAGTGCGCTCACGATGCCGCGATCCGGGGTATGGACCGCGAGGACAATGTGGATCGGCTCCAAGTAAAGGGTCGATGCGGAAGAAGGCTCGTGTTCGTAAGGATCGCATAAATGCGAAGAGCGGCGCCGATCGGTCTGGGCGCGCCGCTCGCTGCACGGCCTCGGGGAAACGTCGCCGACGTCTGCGAGGCGCGTCGGGCGAGCGCTTTCAGCGCCCTGACACTTTGAGGCGCTTGTCGCAGTCGATCCAATATCGGTGTTGATTTCCACTGAGAGCTGACCCAGGCAGCACGAGTTTTTCCACCGAGAACTGACCCATGTTCGAACCTTTCCCCCTCGACCGTCGTGGGGGACCTTGGAGTGATCGACATGGAGTTATTGAGCGTCATCCGACGCTGGCGATATCGGCAGGAGTTTTCGATCCGGGAGATTGCGCGACGCACGGGGCTGTCGCGCAATACGGTGCGCAAATACCTGCGCTCGGACAGCGTGGAGCCGGGGTTCGCCACGCCCGATCGACCGAGCCGGCTCGATCCGTTCGCCGACAAGCTGGCGCACATGCTGCGTCAGGAGGCCGCAAAATCGCGCAAGCAGAAGCGGACGGTCAAGCAGTTGCACGCGGATCTGGTCGCCCTCGGCTACGACGGCTCCTACAATCGCGTGGCGGCGTTCGCGCGCGAGTGGAAGGCGGCGCGGCATCGGGAGCAGCAGACCTGCGGGCGCGGCGCGTTCGTGCCGCTGACGTTTCTGCCCGGCGAGGCGTTCCAGTTCGACTGGTCGGAGGATTGGGCGATCATCGCGGGCGAGCGGACGAAGTTGCAGGTCGCCCAGTTCAAGCTCTCCTACAGCCGTGCGTTCTTCCTTCGCGCCTACCCGCAGCAGACGCATGAGATGCTCTTCGACGCCCACAACCACGCCTTCCGCGTGCTGGGCGGCGTGCCCCGGCGAGGCGTCTACGACAACATGCGCACCGCGATCGACAAGATCGGGCGTGGCAAAGAACGCCAGGTCAACGCCCGCTTCGCCGCGATGGTCAGCCACTTCCTGTTCGAGGCCGCATTCTGCAATCCGGCCTCCGGCTGGGAAAAGGGGCAAATCGAGAAGAACGTTCAGGATGCTCGTCATCGCCTCTGGCAGCCAATCCCGAGCTTTCCGTCGCTGGCGGCGCTCAACGACTGGCTGGAGGCGCGATGCCGCGAGCTGTGGGCCGAGATTCCGCACAGCGCGCAGCCGGGGACGATCGCGGAGGCTTGGCGCGAGGAGGTTCCGCAACTGATGCAGCCTCCGCGGCCATTCGACGGCTTCGTCGAACACACCAAGCGGGTCACGCCGACGTGCCTGATCCATCTGGACCGCAATCGCTACAGCGTGCCGGCTTCATTCGCCAATCGCCCCGTCAGCGTGCGGGTCTACCCTGAGCGCGTCGTCGTCGCCGCCGAGGGGCAGATCGTGTGCGAGCACGCCCGCGTCTTCGCCCGGTCGCATGACGACAAGAGCGTGACGGTCTACGACTGGCGGCATTATCTCTCCGTCATCCAGCGCAAGCCGGGCGCGCTGCGCAATGGCGCGCCCTTCGCGGAACTGCCGGTCGCCTTACGGACGCTGCAACAGCGCATGCTCGAGAAGCCGGGAGGCGACCGTGAGATGGTCGAGATTTTGGCTCTGGTCCTACAGCACGACGAGCAGGCCGTGCTGACCGCCGTCCAATTGGCGCTGGAGGCCGGCGCGCCGACCAAGACGCACATCTTGAACCTGTTGCATCGCTTGGTGGACGGCAAGCCGGTCGACGCGCCGCCCGTGAAACCGCCCAACGCGCTGACGCTCACCACCGAGCCGCAGGCCAATGTCGAGCGTTACGACGCGCTGCGCAAGGGTCGGGAGGCGCGCCATGCGTCATAATCCCGCCGCCGGCGCCATCGTCATCATGCTGCGCAGTCTCAAAATGCACGGCATGGCGCAAGCCGTCAGCGAGCTGACCGAGCAAGGCTCCCCGGCCTTCGAGGCCGCGCTGCCGATCCTGTCGCAACTCTTGAAGGCGGAAACCGCCGACCGGGAGGTGAGATCGATCGCCTACCAGCTCAAGTCCGCGCGGTTCCCGAACTATCGCGATCTCGCCGGCTTCGACTTCGCCAGCAGTGAGGTCAACGAGGCGCTCGCGCGCCAGCTTCATCGCTGCGAGTTCCTCGAGGATGCGCATAACGCCGTCCTGGTCGGGGGACCTGGCACGGGCAAGACGCATCTGGCGACAGCGATCGGCGTCCAGGCGATCGAGCATCACAGAAAGCGTGTGCGGTTCTTCTCCACCGTCGAGCTCGTAAACGCGCTCGAAGCCGAAAAGCACCAAGGCAAGTCGGGCCAAGTCGCGGCGCGGCTCGTTCATTCCGATCTCGTCATCCTCGATGAGCTCGGCTACCTGCCGTTCAGCGGCTCCGGCGGGGCGTTGCTGTTCCATCTGCTGAGCAAGCTCTACGAGCGAACCAGCGTCATCATCACGACGAATCTGAGCTTCGGCGAATGGGCCGCCGTCTTCGGGGACGCCAAGATGACGACGGCTCTGCTCGATCGCCTCACTCACCGCTGCCATATCCTCGAAACTGGAAACGACAGCTTCCGGTTCAAGGACAGCTCGGCGAAGGCGGACAAACCTGCAAAGGAAAAGACCAAAACTTGACGACCGACTGAGCCGCAAGCCATCTTCAACCCGGGTCACTTCTCAATGGAAATCCCGGGTCAAATCTCGACGGAAATCTACAGCCCTGGCGTTGGATCGTCCGGTGGTCGCGTTCGACAACGCCGGCGTCGGCCGTTCCACGGGCGAGACACCGGACAATGTCGCGGCCATGGCCCGCGACGCCGTGACATTTCTCGACCTTCTCGGCTTCTCGAAAGTCGATCTGCTAGGATACTCGCTCGGCGGCTGCGTCGCTCAGCAGATCGCGGCCGAACACGGCTCGCTCGTCCGGAAGCTGATCCTCGTCGGCACAGCGCCACAAGGCGGCGAAGAGCATTTGCTGGCGGTTCTCGAGGAGGCGTTCTCCCATACCGAAGCGCCGGATCCGCGGCTGCCGCTGTTCTTTACTCGATCGGCGGCCAGCCAAGCCGCTGGCAGGGCTTTTCTCGATCGAGTCTACGCCCGGAAGGAAGATCGGGACAGCGACAACGGCAGCGCCGTAACCGATCCACAGGCGAAGGCGCTGATCACCTGGTGCGCAACGCCAGATCCCGGGCACGCGCTCCTACGAGCGATCGAGCAGCCCAGTCTGGTGGTGAGCGGCAGCCATGACACCATGCTGCCAGCGGGCAACGCTTATGCGATGTTCAAAGCGATGAGCAATGCTCAGCTCATTCTATATCCCGACTCCGGCCATGGAGCACTCTTCCAGCACCACTCGCTGTTCGTGAGCCAAGCGCGAGCATTTCTGGACGCCTAGACTAGGAGCGTAATGAAGGTGGGCGATACGGAGCCCCGATTAAATTGGGACGCGCGACGCCGAATAGCTGTGACCGTTGTCGTGTCGCTCTCAAGGCGGCTCTGCTTCACTCTCGGTGCAAGCCGCGATTTTGCTCCCGCGCCTTCGATCTGGGCGAGAGTTGGCCGGCTTTCCGAGCGGCGGTTCGAAAGACGACGTTCTCGACGCACAGACAAAAGCCGACGCACTCGATCCCTTTCACGACGGCCTCGCCGGCTTCTTCGACCAATCAATCGATGACGCCATTTTCGGCAAGTCCTCGCCGATGGCTCTTACCGACAACCCCTTATCGGCCTATACAGAAACTCGGCGGGCTTCCCCCTTGCTGGCGCTTGGTTTCCTCGAATTTTACATCGACGACGTTCTCTCTGCTCAATTCGCTGACGGCGGTACTGGAGGTTGCATAGCCAACATCACAATCCGAATCTGGACGACGGCTTGAATCGCCGCTTGCGTGTGCGAGCGGCCGAACACAGCCACTCCGCGGGAAAAAAAGCGCGAGAAATCCGGCGGGAGGCCGTCAGCGGGGTGAGCGCACCGAAAAATGTCGGGCGATTCACACCCGCTTTGGCTATCGGCGGCGTGGAGCTGGAGCTTCCCGCACACGGCCAATGCAGGAACCGCCGACATTCTCGTGAACGATGCCGTCACCGCGGCTATATGGTCTCCGAGCCAAAGCGGCCGAAACCCTCGCCCGGCGGTTTTGATCCGAGTGCATGGATTCCGCTTCGAGCAGTCGAGAGTTCAGGTATTCTAAGCAGAAACGGCCCCGAAGGGCCGTTTTCAACTTTCTGATTTTAATTGAGATTTTTTGGAGCGGGCGAAGGGATTCGAACCCTCGACCCCAACCTTGGCAAGGTTGTGCTCTACCCCTGAGCTACACCCGCATCCGTGTCGCGGCGACGCGACGGGGGTCCTTATGCCGTAATCGAAGCGTGATTGCAACTGTCTCGACGACAGTCTCGCACGGCTTCGCACAGGCTGTGGATGATCTATCTTTTCCGCGCCGGCTGCGCTAATTCCTGCGGTCTCGCGCCGGCGCCCGAAATGGCGGCCCGGCGCGCGCATTCTTGTACTTAGCCCCTGTCCGCCCGCGGATTTCCGCCCTTGAGCCACTCGACGCCAGACGATTCCGACATTCGCCGCAAGCGCATAAAAATTCGCGCCTGGCGCCGCGGCATGCGCGAGATGGACATATTGATGGGCCGTTTCGTCGACGCCACGGTCGATTCTCTGCCCGAGGCCGAGCTCGACGATCTCGAAGCGCTGCTGGACGCCGAGGATGACGTGGTCTTCCGCTGGCTGTCGCGCGCCGAGCCGGTTCCCCCACGCTACGACACGCCCCTCTTCCGCCGGATCGCGGCTTTCCACACCCATGAGAAGCCGATCGATCTTTGAGAGCATGCTCCGCGAGAACATGCGAATTCGAACAGCGATAAAAAGCCCGACCTTCCGATGACCGATCTCAAATCCGCGGTCGCCCGCCTGGAAAAAGGCGACAAGCTCCGCTTCGTGAATGTCCCGGACGGTTTCGACGCTTTCGTCGCCGCCGATCTCACCCGCGCGCTGGCCCGCGTCGCGGAAGGACGGCCGGCCGTCTTCGTCCATGTGGCGCGCGATGCGCAGCGCTCGGCGGCCTTTCGCGAGGCGCTGCGATTCGCCGCGCCCGAGGCGGAGGCGCTGGATTTTCCCGGCTGGGATTGCCAGCCCTATGATCGCGTCTCGCCCAACGCAGCGATTTCCGCCCGCCGCATGACGGCGCTGGCGCGCCTCGCCCGCTCCAAATCCTCGGCAGAGCGGCCCCGCGTCGTCATGACCACGGTGGATTGCCTGCTGCAGCGCGTGCCGCCGCTGGAAAATGTCGCCGCCGACACATTTTCCGCCGCGCCCGGCAATGTCGTGCGTCTCGACGAGCTGGCGCTGTGGCTGGAGACAAACGGCTTTCTGCGCTCCTCGACCGTGCGCGAGACCGGCGAATACGCCCAGCGTGGCGGCATCGTCGATCTCTACGCGCCGGGAATGCCGGGGCCGATCCGCCTCGATTTCTTCGGCGACACGCTCGAATCGATTCGCAGCTTCGATCCCGAGAGCCAGCGCACCACGGGGCAATTGCGCTCGCTCGATCTCGTGCCGATGAGCGAATTGCGGCTCACCAGCGACACGATGCGGCGCTTTCGCCAAGCCTACACGACGCGCTTCGGCGGACAGACGCGCGGCGACGCTCTTTATGAGGCGATCAGCGAGGGCCGCCGTCATCAGGGCGCCGAACATTGGCTGCCGCTGTTCTATGCGCGCATGGGCAGCGTCTTCGATTATGTGGGCGAGGCCCCGCTGCTGCTCGATCCGCTGGTGGAGGAGGCCGCCGGCGAGCGGCTGACGCAGATCGCCGATTATTACGACGCGCGCAAATTCGCCTATGACGCCGCGCCGGCCGATTCCAATTACAAGCCGCTGCCGCCGGACCAGCTCTATCTCACCATGGAGGAATGGCGCGGCAAGCTCGAGGGGCGCAGCCTCGCGACCTTCTCGCCCTTCGCCGCGCCGGACGGCGCCGGCAAGGAGACGGTGGATTGCGCCGCGCGCGCCGGCCGCGATTTCGCGCCCGAGCGCAATGACGAGAACGCCAATGTCTTCGAGGCCGCCGTCGCCCATGTGAAATCGTTGCGCGCCGCCGGTAGAACCGTCGTCGTCGCCGGCTGGTCGGACGGCTCCTGCGAGCGTCTCGGCAGCGTGCTCGCCGAGCATGGGCTGCGCGATCTCAAGACGGTTTCCTCTCTGCCCGCCGCTCTGGCGCTCGGCAAGGGCGCGGCGGCGCTGGCCGTGCTCGGCGTGGAGCATGGCTTCGAGACGGAAGGCCTCGCCATTCTCGGCGAGCAGGACATTCTCGGCGACCGCCTCGTGCGGCGTCGGCGCAAGACCAAGCATACGGAAAATCTGCTCGGCGAGGTCGCCGCGCTCTCGGCCGGCGATCTCGTCGTGCATGTCGATCACGGCATCGGCCGCTTCATCGGCCTCGAGACGATCACCGCCGCCGGCGCGCCGCACGACTGTCTCGAGATTCACTATGCCGGCGGCGACAAGCTCTATCTGCCGGTCGAGAATATCGAGCTTTTGACGCGCTACGGCTCCGAGGATACGGAGGCGGTTCTCGACAAGCTCGGCGGCGTCGGCTGGCAGACGCGCAAGGCGCGGATGAAGAATCGCATTCGCGAGATGGCCAAGGGCCTCATCGCGATCGCGGCGCAGCGCAGCCTGCGGCAGGCGAATAAGCTCGTCCCGCCGGAAGGGCTCTACGACGAATTTTGCGCGCGCTTCCCTTACGACGAGACGGAGGATCAGGCCGCGGCGATCGAGGCCGTGCTGGACGATCTCGCCTCGGGCCGGCCGATGGATCGGCTCGTCTGCGGCGACGTCGGCTTCGGCAAGACGGAAGTGGCGCTGCGCGCCGCCTTTTGCGCGGCGATCAACGGCCGCCAAGTGGCCGTCGTCGTGCCGACGACCTTGCTCGCGCGCCAGCATTACCGAACCTTCTCGACGCGTTTCTCCGGCCTGCCGATTCGTATCGCGCAATTGTCGCGCATGACCAATAGCGCCGACACGCGCCTCGCCAAGGCCGGCATTGCGGATGGCACGGTCGATATCGTCGTCGGCACCCATGCCGTGCTCGGCAAGGCGATCTCATTCAAGGATCTCGGCCTCGTCATCATCGATGAGGAGCAGCATTTCGGCGTCGGCCATAAGGAGCGCTTGAAGGAGCTGCGCGCCGAGGTGCATGTGCTGACGCTCTCGGCGACGCCCATTCCGCGCACTTTGCAGCTCGCCATGACCGGCGTGCGTGAATTGTCGCTCATCGCGACAGCGCCGGTCGATCGCCTCGCCGTGCGCAGCTTCGTTTCTCCCTTCGATCCGCTCATCGTGCGCGAGGCGCTGCTGCGCGAGCGCTATCGCGGCGGCCAAGCCTTTTTCGTTTGCCCGCGCATAGAAGATTTGGAAGACGCCGCCGCATTTTTGCGCGAGGCCGTGCCGGAGGCGAAATTCGTCATGGCGCATGGGCAAATGGCGGCCGGCGATCTCGAAGAGCGCATGACGGCTTTCTACGAGGGGAAATTCGACATTCTGCTCTCGACGACGATCGTCGAGTCTGGGCTGGACATTCCGACGGCCAACACGCTCATCGTTTGGCGCGCCGATATGTTCGGCCTCGCGCAGCTCTATCAGCTGCGCGGCCGCGTCGGCCGCTCCAAGACGCGCGCCTATGCGCTGTTCACCACGCCCGCGAACAAGACGATCACGCCGCAAGCGCAGAAGCGTCTCGAAGTGCTGCAGAGCCTCGACACGCTCGGCGCCGGCTTCCAGCTCGCGAGTCACGATCTCGACATTCGCGGCGCAGGCAATCTCTTGGGCGAGGAGCAGTCCGGCCATATCAAGGAGGTCGGCTATGAGCTCTATCAGCAGATGCTGGGCGATGCGATCACTCTGCTGAAGGCCGGCATAGAGGAGCCGGAGGAGGAGGCGTGGTCGCCGACCATCGCCATAGGCGCGCCGGTGACGATACCGGAAGATTACGTTCAGGATCTGACGTTGCGCCTGCAGCTCTATCGGCGTCTCTCGACATTGGAGACGGATCAGGACATCGAATCCTTCGCGGCGGAATTGATCGACCGTTTCGGCCCGACGCCGCCGGAAGTGGAGCTGCTGCTCAAGATCGTCGCCATCAAGGCGCTGTGCCGCAGGGCGCATGTGGAGAAGCTGGAGGCGGGGCCGAAGGGCGTCATCGTCGCCTTCCGCGACGGCAATTTCGCCGATCCCGCCGGCCTCGCGCGCTATGTGATGGAGCCGAGCACGCAGGCCAAGGTGCGGCCGGACATGCGAATCGTCTTCATCCGCGATTTCGCCGATATGAAGAGCCGTCTCGAGGGCGCGCGCCGCATATTGCGCACGCTGGTGTCGATCGCGGAGAAGAAGAAGGCGGCGTGATCTCGTCGCGCTCATGCGCGACGAGCCCGACAGCCTCGGTCAGTGGCCGCCCTTGGCCTGGTGATAATTCTCCACATTGGTCTGGAAATCGGCGACGCATTTTTGCGGAATCTCGTCGGCGATCTCGGGCCGCGCGTCGAAGCAGTCGCCGAGCATTTCCGGGCCGGGCGCAAAGCCCTTGCAGAGCGAGACATAGATGGCGTTGCATTCGCGGGACAGCTTTTCCTCCAGCGTTCTGGCGACGAGCATGCCGTCGATCAGGTCGCGCGCCTCCTCATTCGTCTTCGCTGCGCCGATGACAACGGGCTCGCCGCGCAGATCGAAGACCATGAGCGTGGAGGCCGCGGCGCCGTCGGCGCGCTGATAGGCGACGCGCACGATCAGCCCGGCTGGCGCGCCGGCGGGATCGAGCCGCCACTCGGCCTGCTTCGCGCCCGTGACATTGGGAAAATTGCCGAGCGAGAAGGCCGAGGCCATGGGCCGCTCCAGCGAATAGAGCGTCTTGCCGCGCTCGAGCACGAGGAAGCTGCGCGGATCATCGTCCACGACATAGACGGAAAAGCCGCCGACGCCGGCGCAGCGGAAAATCGCGGTCCTGTCGCCCCTCGCCAGCGTGCGGCTCGCGAGCTTCAGCCGATCGACCGCGGGGCAGTTCTGGAGAGAGCTGTATTGCGACTTCGGCTCCGCGGCGGGGGCGGCGCAGACGCGCGAGGCGAGAGAGGCGAGAGCGAGAAGGGAAAGGGCTATTTCGCGGATCATTCCGGCTCGGCCTTTCGATGCGACATGGGGCGGCGACAATATAGCGAGCGACGAAGGGCGGCGCGACGATCAGCTCTCGTCTAGCTATGGATCTCCTTCACGCCCGCCCCGCGGGCGAGACAGACACGATCACGGCCCAGCGTCTTGGCGCGATAGAGCGCCTCATCCGCTCGGCTCATCGCCTGGGAGAAGGTTTCGTCCGCGGCGATTTCGGCGACGCCTATGCTGACGGTGATCTGTGGCAGGCGCGGCGTGGCGTGCAGCGCCGTCGCCTGTCGGATCGTCTCGGCGATGCGCCGTCCTCGAGCGAGCGGCGCGTCTGCCAGGAAAACGACGAACTCCTCTCCTCCCATCCGGCCGGCGAGCGCGCCTTCGGGAGTCGTCAGCCGTAGTAGCGCGGCGAAATATTGCAGAACCTCGTCGCCGACCGCATGGCCGAATCGATCATTGACCCGCTTGAAATGATCGAGATCGAGGAGAACGACGGTCGTCGGATAGCGCCCGGCCTTTGCGCTCGTGAGCCGGGGCGCGCAAGCGAGGTCGAATCCGCGCCGGTTCAAGAGCCCGGTCAATTGATCGGTCTCCGCCGCGCGGCGAGCCTCGGCGATCGCCTCCTGCGCGACGATGAGCAAGGTGAGCAGCCCGGCCGCGATCAGCAGAACGCCCGTCGCCGATTGCGAGGCGATCGCATAGGAGCTGGCGACATATTCGCTCGGCGTGCGGCCGACGCCGAAGGCGGCCGCGAAAAAGGGCTTCGCAATGAAATGCGCCGCGATCAGCCCATAGAGGCCGGCGAGCGCCACTTCGAGCGCCCCGCGTCGGCTCGCCAGCAGGATGATCCAGCCGCAGCAGGCGGTCGCCAGAGCATAAGGCGTCTGATAGACGAGGTTGAAGGCGAGACTGTCCTGCGGCCATTCGCCGATCGCCGCGCCGCTGAGCAGCGCGGCGAAATAGAGAAAGGCGATGGCGCTCCAGCGCGGGCCGCGACCATAGAAACGGGCGAGAGAGGCCGTCATCAAAAATAGGCCCGCGCAAAAGCCCACATAGTTCAGCGCGCCGAAGAAATCGGGCCAGAGGCCGAAGCGAATGACGAAAAGGCTCAGTGGGGCCACCATTCCGAGCATATAGCTCGCGGCGAACCACAGCGCCCGGCGATCGGCCGGATTGGTCAGCGCGACGAAGGCGAAGCTCGCGGCGAACAGCGCCGCGATCATTATGTTGACGATGAGAGCGAAGGACGCGCCGAGCATGGGACTCCCGAGACGCCGGGAATAGACCTATAAGGTTGACAATTCGCGTCATTTTCATGTCGGCGCTCATTGGAGGACGAAAGATTGCGATCGAATGAGACAGAGACGACGACCGGCCTCATCGCGCATTGGCGCGCCATTCCGCTCTATGCGCGCATCATTGTCGCGGTGGCGCTCGGCGTCGTCGCGGGCCTCGCGCTCGGCGATTCGGCGCATATCCTCGGGACGCCGGCCAAGCTCGTCCTGCGCCTGCTGGGCGCGCTGGCGCCGCCGCTCATCCTGCTCGCCATCGTGCAGGCGCTCATGCGCGCGCATCTCGGCGGCGGGCAGGCGCTGCGCCTCGTCGCTCTGCTTCTCACCAATACGCTCGTCGCGATTCTCATCGGCCTCGCCGTTGCGAATGTGCTGCAGCCCGGCGCCTGGACGACGGCGGCGCCCGCCGCCCCTGCGGAGAAAGCCGCGGCCGTCGGCGCCGATCCGCTGACGCAATTTCTCGACAGCGTGCCCAAGAGTCTTCTCGGACCTTTCGGCGACAATGGCGCGGTGATGGGCGTCATCTTCATCGCCGTCGCTTTCGGAATCGCGTTGCGTAGGCTGCGCACGCATGAGGTGCGCACGGTGGAGGATCTCGTGCATGTGGCGCTGACGAGCCTCATCGCCATTCTGCACTGGATCATCGATGTCGTGCCGCTCGCCGTCTTCGGCCTCATCGCCAGCATCGTCGGGGTGAAGGGCTTTCGCGATTTTTTCGCGCTCGGCGGATTCTTCATCGCCGTCGTCACCGCGCTGGCGCTGCAATTCCTCTATTACGCGCTGCGCATCAGGCTCGGCTCATGGGCGAGCCCGCTGCATGTGGTCGCCGGCATGCGCGATGCGCTGCTGATGGCTTTTTCGACCGGCAGCTCCACGGCGACCATGCCTTTGACCTATCAGCTTCTGCGTGAAAAAGTGGGGCTGCGCGAGCAATCGGCGAGCATGGGCGCGCTGGTCGGCTCCAATTTCAACAATGACGGCACGGCGCTCTATGAGGCGATGGCGGCGCTCTTCGTCGCGCAATTGCTGGGATTGCAATTGACGCTCGGCCAGCAATTTCTGGTGGTGCTGACCTCGGTCGTCGCCTCTGTGGGAGCGGCCGGCATTCCAGAGGCCGGTCTCGTGACCATGACCATGGTGTTCCGCGCCGTCGCGCTGCCGACCGACTATATCGCGCTGCTGCTGACGGTCGACTGGCTCTTGGATCGCTGCCGCACGGCGATCAATGTGATGGGCGATGTGACGGTGAGCTGCCTGCTGGACGGCAAAACGCGGGCGAGCGAAGCAGGGGCAGACGAAACAAAGGAAGGCGAGGGCGCGTCGCCCTCGCCTCTCCGATAGGCCGCCGCTCAGGCCGCGGCGTAGAGCGCCAGCGTGCGCCGCGCGCCGTCGAGGTGCAGGCGCTCGACCATGCGGCCGTCGATATGGGCGACGCCGATCGCCGCATTCTCCGGCGCGTCGAACAGCTCGACGATTCTGCGCGCGAATTCGATCTCGGCCAGCGAGGGCGCGAAGACCTCGTTCACCGTGGCGATCTGGCCCGGATGAATCAGCATCTTGCCGTCCATGCCGAGGTCGCGGCCCTGCTCGGCCTCGCGGCGCAGCCCGTCGAGATCATTGAAATCATTGTAGATGCCGTCGATGATGTCGACATTGTGCAGACGCGCCGCCAGCACCGAGGCGGAGAGCCAGGCGACCAGCGCCGGACGGCCCGGCGTCAGTCGCGCCCGCGTCGATTTGGCGATGTCGTTCGGCCCCAGCATCATGGCGGAGAGCGGCGCCTCCTCGGCTGCGCTGGCGATTTTCTCAATGTCGAAGAGCGCGCGCGGCGTCTCGATCATCGCCCAGAGCGTGGTGTGGGCGGGGGCGCCGGCGGCTTTCATATCGTGCGCGGCGCGCAGAATATCCTCTCGGCTATTGGCCTTGGGGACGACGATGGCGTCCGGTCCCGCCGCGGCGACGGCGGCGATATCGGCGGCGTACCAGGGCGAATCGAAGACGTTTACGCGCACGATGATCTCGCGGGAGCCATAGCCGCCGCCCTTCACCGCGGCGACGACCTGCTCGCGCGCCGTCTCCTTGGCGGCCTCGGCGACGCCGTCCTCGAGCTCGAACATCAGCACATCGGCTGCGAGCGTCTTGCCCTTCTCCAGCGCTCTGGCGTTGGAGCCCGGCATGGCCAGCACGCTGCGTCGCGGTCGCGAAATCATGGCTCTCTTTTTCTCCCCTTGCCTCGTCGGTCGCGCTCCACAATAAAGGAGCCGCCGCCGGCGCGCCATCGCCCGGCTGTCACGATCTGGCGATCACATGCGGAAGCCGGAAATGGAGCGCGCCACCCTCCCCTTCAGGGGGAGGGTCGGACGGCGAAGCCGTCCGGGGTGGGGTCGAGCCCGAAGAGTCGGGGCGTCACCCCCTCCCGAGCGCCTTCGGCGCTCGACCTCCCCCCTCGAGGGGGAGGTGGAAACGCCTCATCGGCCGATGATTCTGTTGATCGTTTGCGCGTCACGAGGAGCGAATATGACCGAAGCCGGCCCGACAGAGCAGCCCGGCGACATTCTCCCCGCCCATCTCGAGAAGGGTTACGAGACCTTTCTCGCCGGGCGGTTTCGCAGCGAGCAGCAGAGATTCCACGAGCTGGCGGCGGAAGGCCAGAAGCCGCGGACGATGGTGATCGGCTGCTGCGATTCGCGCGTCGCGCCGGAAGCGATCTTCGACGCCGGGCCGGGCGAGCTGTTCGTCATTCGCAATGTCGGCAATCTCGTGCCGCCCTATGCGCCGGACAATCAATATCACGGCACTTCCGCCGCGCTGGAATATGCGGTGATGGCGCTGAAGGTGAATCATCTCGTCATTCTCGGCCACGCTCAATGCGGCGGCGTGCGCGCCTATGCGGAGAGCCAGGCGGATCCCTATACGCGGCCGCTCTCGGCCGGCGATTTCATCGGCAGCTGGATCAAGCTGCTGGCCCCGGCGGCGGAGCGCGCGGGCGCCATTCCAGACCCTCTCACGCCCGATTATGTCGAGCGGCTCGCCTTCGAATCGATCAAGCAGGGCGTCGCCAATCTGCGCAGCTTCCCCTGGATCGCGACTTTGGAGCAGCGCCATTATCTCTCGCTGCACGGCGCCTATTTCGGCGTGATGGACGGAAGGCTGCTGGCGCTGGACGAGGCCACGGGCCAATTCTCGCAGGTCGCCCCGCAGGCCCACGCCGCCGCCTTCGCGCAGCCGCGGTTCTGACATGTCGATCCCGCAGATTTCCGGCCTGTCGCAGCTCGCCGATCGCTATGACGCGATCCTCTGCGACGTCTGGGGCGTGCTCATCGACGGGCGCACGCATTTTCCGGTCGCCGCCGAGGCGCTGGAAAAATTCCGCGCCCGCGGCGGCAAGGTGGCGCTCGTCACCAACGCCTCGCGGCCGAGCGAGGAGGTCCGCCGGCAGCTCGACGGGCTCGGCCTGCCGCGCGCCGCCTATGACGATCTCGTCAGCGCCGGGCAATTGACGCTGGAGCAGATGGTCGCGCGCGACGGCGAGGCCTGCCATCATCTCGGCCCGCCGCGCGACAATGGGCTTTTCGAGGCCGCCGATCGGCTGCTCGGCGGAAAATTCCGCCGCGTCCCGCTCGAGGCCGCCGATTATGTCGTCTGCACCGGGCTCATCGACGAGCGCCGCGAGACGCCGGACGATTATGCGGGAACGCTGGAGCGCATGCGCGCGCGCGGCCTGCCCATGCTCTGCGCCAATCCCGACATTGTGGTCGGCATCGCCGGCGAGCTGGTCTATTGCGCCGGCGCTCTGGCCGAGCGCTACGCCGCGCTCGGCGGCGAGGTGGTGATGGCCGGCAAGCCCCATCCGCCGATCTACGCCGCCGCTCTCGGCCGCATCGCCGCTCTCGCCGGCGAGGCTCCCGCCCGCGTTCTGGCGATCGGCGACGGCGTGGCGACGGATTTGCTGGGAGCTTCCCGCGCCGGCCTCGACTCGCTGTTCTTGACCGAGGGCGTGCATCGCGACGAGCTCTACCCGCCGCCGGACCGCCGGCTGGACGCAGCCGCAATGGGGGCGCTTCTGGCCGGGCCCGGAGTCAAACCGGTTGCATTTGCGCCGTTTCTGGTGTGGTAGATGGAGAAACGGCCCGGCGGCCTCTTCCGCCCGGGCGACAAATGCCGGTGACCGCATCCATGTCGACGCCCTTCAAGACCTATTATTTCGAAGACCTCGCCGTCGGAATGCGCGAGACCTTGATGAAGGCCGTCATGGACGACGACGTGATCGCCTTCGCCGATCTCTCCGGCGACCGCAATCCGATCCATCTGTCGGACCATTTCGCCAGCAAGACGCGCTTCGGCGAGCGCATCGTGCATGGTCTCTACACGGCCTCGCTGATCTCCACCGTCATCGGCATGTATCTGCCGGGGCCGGGCGCGGTCTATTTGTCGCAGACGCTGAATTTCCGCGCCCCGGTCAAGATCGGCGACGTGATTCACGTCGTCGTCGAGATCGTCGAGCTGATCGAGAAGGGCCGCCGCGCCCGCCTGCACTGCGAGTGCCTGGTGGACGGCAAGGTGGTGCTGGACGGCGAGGCCTGGGTCATGGTGCCGAGCCGCGAGCAGGCGACCCGAGCCGCGCAATTGGCCAAGCCCGCCGCCTCCGCCTGAGCCGCGGCGCGCTCGCGGCGGCTCATTTGCGGCGCGCCACGATGAACAGCCGCGGAAAGAGCAGCAGAATCTTTCCATCCGCCCGGCGCGGATAGGCGTCGGCGAGCGCCGCTCGATAGGCGGCGACGAAGCCGCGCGCCTCCTCCTCCGTCAGCGGCGCGAGAAGCGGGCGCAGCCCCGTCGCTCTCACCCATTCCACGATCGCGTCCGTCCCCGCCAGCGGATGGGCGTAGGTCGTGCGCCAAACATCGGTCTCGCAGCCCGATTCGTGCAGCAGATCGTAATAGGCCTCGGCGGAGAGGATTTTCGTCCGAATCGCCGAGGCGTCGCCGATCTTCTGCGCCCAGGGGCCGGCGGCCGCGGCCTCCCGCATCAGCCGATGGCTCGGCTCGTCCTGATTGTCGGGCATTTGCATGGCGAGGACGCCGCCGGGCGCGAGCGTTGCGACGAGGCGCGGAAGCAGCGCGCGATGATCGGGGAGCCATTGCAGCGAGGCGTTGGCGAAGAGGAGATCGGGCGCCGCGTCGGGACGAAAATCGGCGATGTCCGCCAGCGCGAAATCGGCGGCGGGGAGGCGCGCGCGGGCGGCGGCGATCATGTCCGGCGAAGAATCGACGCCGAGCAGACGGGCTGTGGGAAAACGCCCGGCCAGCAGTTCTGCGCTATTGCCCGGCCCGCAGCCGAGATCGATGATGAATCCCGGCGCCTCGAGCGGAATGCGAGCCAGCAGCTCGCGCGCGGGCCGCGTGCGTTCTGTCTCGAAAGTCGAATAGAGAAGCGCATTCCAGTCGGCCATGATCGAACCCGCTCATCCGTCGCGGCTTCTGCGAGCCCGGCTCGCTCGGCGCCGCTCGGCCGCATCCTCTTCCGCCAATGCGGCGAGGATGCGGTCTTCGGCTCTATCGCGCGCGAGCTTGCGCGTCGCAGACACGGGGCGGCCCTTCCAGCGCCGAACTCGCGCCCTTTTTCGCCGCCACGCTCACGTAGGAAACCTCTTCGGCGCCAGCATGATAGAAAACGAGACGCGGCAATGTGGGACATGAGGCGAGGAGACAGGGGCATGAGCGCGGGCATGAGCGTCGGACCTGCGCTGTCCGGCGCCCTATTGGCCGTCGGCCTCGCCGCCACCACGGCCATGGCGGGGGATCTCGGCTATCCGGCCTCGGCGCTCGGCGAATTTTCGAGCAAGCCGCGCAGCGCCTTCGACAATGCGCCGCCGCTCGCCGCGCCTTTCGTCCCGCCGGCGGACCCGGAGCCGACGGCGACCACGGCTCCGGTCCAAGCTCCAGTCCAAGCTCCAGTCCAAGCTCCAGCCCGAGCTCCCGTCCGAGCCCCGGTCCGAGTTCCCGCGCCGCCTCCGGCCGCCGCCGCGCCGGCGCCGGTCGCCGAGGCCGAGGAGCCGGCGCCGCCGCCCTCCGATCTGGCCCCCGCTCCTGCGGGCGCGCTCGAGGAATATGAGGCGCGCTGCTTCGTGAAGCTCCAGGGCCGTGTCGTGATCGCCAAGTCGTGCCGTATCCTGCGTGAGCCGAAGGAGGTCATCTTCGAGATCGACGAAGGCCCGCTGACAATCAAGCTGCGACAGGGCCGGGTCTGGACCGCGCGGCTCAAGGATCGCGATCTCGGCAATGTCTACCAGACCGGCCCCTGCTGGGGCGCGAAGGGCTTCTACGCCTGCGACCGCGGGAAGCTCTGATTTTACTGCGATTTGACGCCCCGGCCTTCTTCCTGCGGCTCGCTGCGCAGGCCCTTGGGGCCGAGCGTCTTGGCGATGATCGCCTCGGTCGCCGAGGTCCAGCCGGGCTTGGCGTGGACGATCGGCGTCGGTCCTTCGCCGGGGACGATGTGAATGAGGCGAAAGCCACGCGCTTTCAGCTCGCGGAGAAAATCCGGCATCATCGCCGCAGTCGAAGGCCGCGGATCGTGGAACAGCACGATGCCCTTGCCGGCCGCCTGCAGCCGCGACATCACCAGCTCCAGCTCGGCGCGCGGCGACATTTCCTGCCAGTCCGAGGCCCACAGATCGGCGCCGAAGACCGAGACGTCGCGGTCTTCCAGCCAGCGCACCAGCTCCGGCGTGTCGGCGAAGCCGGGAAAGCGGAAGAAGGGGAAATGCGGGCTATCCGCGGGCGGAAAGCCTGCGGCGGCGTCGACGGCGCGGAAGCCTTTTTCTATGTCCGCCTGCGCCGCATCCTCGTTCATCAGCCGCAGCGTGCGGGCGGGGTGGCTGTAGGAATGATGTCCGGCGTTGTGGCCTTCGGCCACGATGCGCCGGACCAATGCCGGCGCTTCCGCCGCATGTGAGCCGACGAGAAAGAAGGTCGCCCGCGCGCATTCCGCCTTCAGCGCATCCAGCACGCGCTCGGTCGCGCCATGGGCCGGGCCGTCGTCGAAGGTGAGGACGACCTCGTGATCGGCGAGCGCCAGCGTGCGCGGATAGGTCTGCAGGCCGAGCGCCAATCCCTCGCTTCCGTCGATCGCGATCGTCCGCGAGACGCCCAGCGCCTGCGCGCCGCATTCGGCCGCGCCGGCGGCGGCGGGCGAGAAGGCGAGCAGAGCCGCAGTAAGACGAAAGAGAGTCGAAAGAACATGCATAGGCGGTTTGCTTTCCCGGCGTGGCGCGTTATGGGAGCCCTGTCCCGGTCTCGCCGGCCCGTTGGCTCCCCTCGCGCATCGATCAGGCCCCCATATGTCGCAAGACCATGAAAAATCGGCGCCTGCGGAAGGAAATTTTCGCGATGAGGAAACCGGCGAGCCGCGCGCCGATTTCGTCGCCGCGGTGGAAGAAGCCATCGCCGAAGGCGATTCCGGCCATGTGAAGGAGCTGGTCTCCCCGCTCCACGAGGCGGATGTCGGCGCGCTGATCGAATTGCTCGATCATGAGGAACGCCCGCGCCTCGTCGAGCTGATGGGCGACGAGTTCGATTTCGCCGCTCTGACCGAGGTCGGCGAGACGACCCGCGAGGAAATCCTCGAGGAGTTGCCGGTCGCGACGCTCGCCGAGGCGATGCGCGAGCTCGAGAGCGACGACGCCGTCGCCATTCTGGAGACGCTGGAGCCCAAGGAGCAGGCCGAGGTCCTGGAGGCGCTGCCGGCGCAGGAGCGCATCATTCTGCGCCGTTCGCTGGAGGCCGCCGAGGGCACTGCCGGGCGCCTGATGCAGACGACGCTGATCGCCGTGCCGCCCTTCTGGTCGGCGGGCGAGGTGCTGGATTTCTTCCGCGCCACCGAGCCGGACGAGCTGCCGGACAATTTCTTCGAGGTCTTCGTCGTCGATCCGGCCTATCGGCTGCTCGGCACGGTTTTTCTCGACGCGCTGGTGCGCGCCCATCCCAAGACGCGCGTCGAGGAGATCATGCAGGCGGACCGCCGCCGCGTGCAATTCGACGAGGACACCGAGGAGGTGGCGCGCCTCTTCGAGCGCTATAATCTCGTGTCCGTTCCCGTGGTGGACGAGGCGGAGCGGCTCGTCGGCGTCATCACCATCGACGATGTCGTGGACGTCATTCAGGAGGCGGCCTCCGAGGAGATCAAGGCGCTCGGCGGCGTCAGCCCGGACGAGGAGCTGACCGACAGCTTCTGGTGGATCGTCAAGAGCCGCTTTCTCTGGCTGCTCATCAATCTCGGCACGGCCTTCATCTCGGCGAGCGTGCTGAAGACCTTCGAATCGCAGCTGCAGCAAATGGTGGCGCTGGCTGTGCTCGCGCCAATCGTCGCGAGCCAGGGCGGCAATTCGGCGACGCAGACGATGACGGTCACGGTGCGGGCGCTGGCGACGCGCGAGCTCTCCCGCTCCAACGCCATGCGCATCATATTGCGCGAGCTGGCGACAGGGGCCTTCAATGGCGCGGCTTTCGGCCTGATCACTGGGCTCGTCGCGGCCAATTGGTTCCAGAGTGTCGGGCTCGGCCCGGTGATGGCGATGGCCATGTTCACCAATCTCGCCGCCGGTGCGCTGGGCGGCATTCTGGTGCCCATGCTGCTCGAGCGCTGGAAGGTCGACCCAGCCGTCGCCTCCAGCGCCTTCGTCACTACCGTCACCGATGTCGTCGGCTATGGTTCCTTTCTGGGCATAGCCACGTTATGGTTCCGCCTGGGATGAGTCGCGCGGCTGAGCCGGTGGCGAATCGCGCCGGCTTTGGGGAATTAACGCTTCGTTACCGGCTTGCGGGATATTTTCGCGCAATGCGATCGAACGAGATTTTCGCGGCTGCGGCCGCCGTCCTCCTCTCCACGGCCCTCTCCGGCTGCGGCAGCGCCGTGGATCCGTCCTATAGCGCGCGCCCGCGCTTTGCGACCAGCGCGCCGCTGGTCAACGCGCGCAAGGACCCGACCTATCTCGCCTATGCGGTGCCTGAGTCGCAGCTGCACGCCTATCCGGCGACGCGCAGCGCCGAATTCTCGGTGCACGGCGTCGATGTCTCCAAATATCAGGGCGACATCGACTGGCAGGCGGTGAAGGAATCCGGCGTCGGCTTCGCCTTCATCAAGGCGACTGAGGGCGGCGACGCGCTCGACTCCAAGTTCCAGCGCAATTGGGCGGCGGCCAAGGCGGCCGGCGTGCCGCGCGGCGCCTATCATTTCGTCTATTGGTGCCGGCCCCCGCATGAGGAGACCGGCTTCTTCAAATCCGTCGTGCCGGTGGAGCCGGACGCGCTGCCGCCTGTGCTGGACGTGGAGGCGACGCCCACCTCCCGCAGCTGCAAGCGCACGCTCTATCGGGACGAGGTGCTGCGCGACATGCGCGTCATGCTCCAGGATATGGAGCGGCATTACGGCAAGAAGCCGATCATCTACAGCTCGGTGGATTTCTATCAGGCGATCCTGCATTCCGGCGCGCTGGCGGAATATCCGATCTGGGTGCGCTCGACGAAATATCATCCGGCGGTGCGCTATGGCGACCGCAAATGGACCTTCTGGCAATATCGCTCCGACGGCCATGTCCCCGGAATTTCCGTCGCCGTGGATCAGAACACATTCAACGGCAGCCATGCGCAATGGCGGGAATGGCTCGCCGATCAGACTGGGCTGAAGGCGCAGCCGGTCGCCACGGCGGCGGCCAAGCCGATCGACGATCGCAGCCTGGAAAAGCTGATCGAGGAAGACCCGGCGATGCTGCCCTCCGCGATGAAGAACGCGCAGTGATCCCCCGCCGGGCGGCGCGCGCGCGACCCTTTTGGCTCGCCCTCGCGGCGACGTTCCCCGCCTTCGCGGCGTCCGGCTGCGAGGCCGGCGATCCTTCGCTCGCCGGCCATTATTATCTCAGCGGCGTGATGGAGACCGGCTCCGAGCTGCTGCTGCGGCCGGACGGGCGCTTCGACTATATGCTCGCCTATGGCGCGCTGGACGAGATCGCCTCCGGCTGCTGGTCGCGCCGGGGCGATGTGGTGACGCTCGCCGTCTCGAAGTTCGAGGCGAGCATGGACGATCCGATGAAATTCGATCGGCTCGAGCTCGCCGTCACGCCGCGTGGCGGCCTATCGCGGCGCTTCGAAGGCGGCCGAACCGGCGTCTATTCGCGGCCGCGCGGCGGACGTTGAAAGCGCTCGGAGCTGCGGGGCCGTTTTGAAATTCGCGTTTTGACCCGAAGCGGACTTTCGGCTGACAAAAACTTACGCGATCGGTGTCGCGATCTCCGCGTTCGCTGGCTAGCGCCACGAGGGGCGTGAAATTTGCGGCCGAGCAACGACCTATTTCCTTTGCAACCGGCTATCAGGCGGCTGCAATGATGCGATATTTGCTGGGCGGCACGCCATGATACTTCCTGAAGGCTCGGCTAAATGCGGCCTCTGACTGATACCCGACTTCCGACGCCACGACCCCGAGTGGCAGTTTGCCGGCCTCGAAACGCCGAGCAGCCAAAGTCATGCGCCAAGCTGTAAGATAGCCCAACGGCGTTTCGCCAACCCGTTCGGTGAAACGCCGTGCAAAGGCCGCCCGAGATAGTCCGGCCTGCTCTGCCATCGCTTCGACGGTCCAATCGGACTGAGGGGCGGCGTGAATGGCGCGGAAAACTCGGGCCAGTTGCGGGTCGTGCATCGCAGACAACCAGCCGGGGCCGTGTCCTGCCTTTGCCGCGGCGTTACGAAGGACGTAAATCAGCAAGCCGTCGGCCAGTCTTTCAACCAACATTTCATTGCCCTGGCGATCACTATCCAGTTCGTCAGTCAGAAGCGCCGAGAGCGCTACGATTCCGCGGTCGTGCTCAATGTCGGCTGCCTTGAGATGCACAAAGGGGAGCAAGGCCGCCGCACCGATCTGGGCGCGGATCGCATCGGGCCGAAACTGTCCGCAAAAGATTTCCGTCGCTCCATCAGGCTCGGCCACATCGAAACGACGGCGGGCGAACTGCTCGACAGGTTCGGCCAACGTCTGCGGACTGTCGACGACTTCGTGCGCAGCGCCATCGCTCAGGACGACCAGGTCGCCCTCGGCGAGCTGCGTAGTGGGATGCCCGTCGATCCGCAGCCAGGCTTCGCCTCGCCGGATCAGATGAAAGGCGAGCGCCGAGCCGGCTTCAAGCCGAAAGCCCCAGCGGCCGCAGGTCACACTCCGCGCCAAGTGATATTTTGGATGGGAGAACATCTGTAGCCAGTCGTCGAGCACATTCACAATGACCTCCTTGGCGAGACGATCTGCAATTATATCGAGCGTTTATATCATTGCACGTCTTCCTGCTGCAGTTCAAATTGGAATGGCAGACACGGAGGCAATCATGGCGAAGACGATTTTGGTAACTGCAGCGACGGGTACAGTGGGCCAACACCTGGTCCCGAGACTGCTCGCCCTTGGGCATCGTGTAAAAGCGGCGTCGCGGAGCGGCTCAAGTGGCCAGCACAACTCGGTCGTGCTCGATTTCGCAAAGCCGGAAACCTTTGAAAGTGCTCTGGCCGGCGTTGACGCTGCCTACATCGTGATTCCCACCGGAACCGCGGATCCCTTGGCGCTCGCTGGCTTCATCAACGCTGCCGCTGCCGCCAGTGTTAAGCTCATTGTGCAGACGGCTATCGGTGTCGACGCCAGCGAGGACATACCCTATCGCAAGCTGGAGCGACTCGTCGAAAAGTCCGGCGCGCCCTATGTCTTGCTGCGCCCGAACTGGTTCTTCGACAATTTCCATCACTATTGGCTCAAAGGTATCCTCGATCACGGGTTGATTGCCTTACCCGCCGGTGACGCCAGGACGAGCTTGATCGACGCACGAGATATTGCAGACGCCGCGATCACCGCTTTGACGACTTCGGAACATGACGGACAGGCGTTTACGCTCACGGGCTCCGAAAGCGTCAGCTATGGTGAGGCCGCCGAAATACTCTCCGCCGTGTTGCGCCGCCCCATCCGCTATGAAGCCGTCGACACCGCAGGCTTCCTAGACTTTGCTGCAAAGTCCGGGCTTTCCGAAGGGCATGCGCAGATGCTTGCGTCGATCTTTTACCCTGTTGCCCAAGGCTGGACGAGCGCCGATAGCGGAGAGACCGCACGCCTCACTGGGCGTCCACCTCGCCGATTTGTCGACTATCTCGCTGATAACGCTTCGCGCTTCCGCTAAGAGGGACCCCGGTTCAGGCCTTTCGGGCGCAAGAGACTGGCGGGCGATGATCTCCACATTTTGGGGTGACAACGTCGGATATCGACACCGGCGCTTCGCAGCCAACTGTCAGCTAAGTCCTAACTTAGGCCCGCCGGAAGCTGCCTCGAGCAAGTTATCGATCCAGGATCGACGTCACCCACACGTCGTCAATTGCCCGATGGCTCGATTATTCCAAACTGCTGCATGGCCGAAAGCAGGCAGAACAATCGTCGAGCTCGGCTATGCGGCATGAAATCAGGAATGTCCGCTCATAGCGCATCCGCGAAATTCGACATGCCCGCCGCCACTCTGCCGCCCCCTTGCCCAATCGCTGGCCAAGGCGGGCGAAATCGTCTAGTGTGCCGGTACATTCGAGAGCGTGAACGCTTTTGAAGGGTTCTCGGCGTCGTAATATCGACGCGGTTTCGAGCGTGTGCGCCGTTCAACGTAATTTCCAAAGGTCCGGGCGGGGAACGTCCGAGGCGACGTTTCATAGACGAAAGGATGAGGCCATGCGGCTTGCTGCGGCGATCTTCGCCACTTGCGTATCTTTTTCCGCACTGGCGCTCGAATTGCCCGCCGCATCCCCGGCGGATATGGCGCCCGCCGCCGTCGCCCAGCTCGACGTCCGCGTCCCCGAGACCGCTCCGGTCGCCGATGTCGCGCCTCTTCCGCCCGTGATCGAACGCGCGGTCGTCGCGCGGCCGGCGCCGGCCGCCACGCATCGCAAGGTCAGGCGCATCGCTAGGCGGCCCGGCGCGCTCGCGCATCATTCGGCGCCGCCGCGCCGCCACATGGAAGCGCGCGCGCCGCTGCTTCCGACGCCTGTGGCGGAAGCGCTGCGTCCCGCCCCGCGGCGTTGCGACACCATCGCCTGCCCTCGCTTCGTGCTCGTCGGCGTCGGCTTCTGAAGAGAAGCAACCTCACGAAATGACGCGGCCGCGCCCGATAGGCGCGGCCTTTTTTCGTTTCATGAGGCCGCGTCGCTGCGGACGCGGCCTCCACTCATGCTTCAGCGGTCACGGCGGTGATCGTGATGGCCGTGATGGTCGTGATCATGATCGTCGTCGTGGTCGCGATCGGCGAAGACGAAGAGATCGACGAGATCGCCGATCGCCGGCCGATTGGCGGGAATATAGGGATTCTCGCGCGAGGGAATCGGATTCGGCAGATTGTCGCGGCTGAGATGCGAGACCGTCGGCAGCTTCCAGTTCCGCTCGATGAATTTCAGCAGCGAGACATGGTCGTAATAAGTGTGGTCGACATAGCCCTTCTTGGCGTAGGGCGAGACCACGATGAGCGGAATGCGCGTGCCGTCGCCGAAGAAGTCCACCGGCTGAATATAGCCCGAATCATAGTAGCCGCCGCCTTCATCCGTGGTGATGAAGATCGCGGTCGAGTCCCAGGCGGAGGAGTTCTGCACGCGCGCGATAAGCGTCTTCAGGAATTGCTCGTAGAGATGGCTGGTCGAATCGGCAGGATGCGCGGCGAAGGCCTCGAAGGGACGCACGAAGGAGACGGCCGGCAGCGCGCTGTCGGTCAGATCCTTCAGGAAAGCGCCATAGTTCTGCAGCTTGGCGTATTCGCTCGTCGTCATCACCTGCAGATAGCCGGTGAGCGGATCGCAAATGCCGCAATAGGCGTGGAAGGGCGCACCGCCGGCGACGGGGAAATTCACGCCATCGACCGAATTGGCGAAGACGGTGGAATCGTCGCCGCGATCGGCGCTGTAATATTTCCACGACACATTATGCGCGGTCAGCACATCGACGATGGTCGAGGCCTTCTGCGGCGGCAGGGTGAACTTCGTCGCGCCGAGCGTGCGCGTCACCGAGGGCTTCTCGTTCCAATACATGTTGTAATTGTTGACGAGATAGTAATGCCCCGGCGCGCATTTGCGCTCATAGGTCCCGTTTTTGCGCAGCTGCTGATCGACAGCGGCGACGCCCGGCTGCGAGAGATCATGGCAGTTCACATAGGAGCCGCCGCTATAGCCGTCCTGTGTGTAATAATTATTCGTGCCGCTGACCGGATCGGGATTCTCGATCTGATTGACGGGCGGCGTCGCGGGCGAGCCGTCGAGACGCGCGGGATCGGTATAGAAGGCCGCATGGCCGGTGACGATCGCCTGGAAATTGGCGCCCGTGCCGCCCATCACCGCCTGATGAAAATTGTCGCTGATCGCATAAGAATCGGCGAGCGATTTGAAATAGGGCGCGTCGCCGGTCTGCGCGACGCCATGCGCATCCGTATAGGCGTTCATGTTGAAGAAGCCCATGGAGATCGCGCCCTCCTTGGGATCGAAGCCGGCGGGGGGCTTGCCGTTGGAGCCGGTGCCGATCGTCTTCTCCACCCAGACGAATTTGTCGAGCTTGCCGCCGTCCCACTGCTGCCACATCTGGAAGAAGCGATGCACGGGGTCGCCGGTGTAGGCGGCGTAGGAGACATATTTGCTGATCTGATAAGGCCCGTTGGGCAGATCGGTCGGGAAGCGCGTATCCGGTACGCCCTGGGGAACGCCGGCCGCATAAGTGGTGTAGGGCTGCGGCAGCGTGGCGTAGGCGCCGGTCGAAGGCGTCACCACCTCATAATGATGGAGATCGGAGCCGATGTTCTGCGCCGCCTCGGAGAAATGCGGGCCGGGCGTTCCATCCGCCTTGATGATGCCCTTGCTCAGCAGATTGTCGACGCTCTGACCGGCGACGGGACGATAGCCGCCGAAGAGATTGTCGAATGTGCGATTCTCGCCGACGACGATGATGACATGCTTGATCGGCGTCCGCGTGGACGAATCCGCCTTGGCGACGATCGCGATCGACGTCGCGGTGAGCGCCGTCGTCGCGAGACAGGCGCTCTTCAAAAGCAGACGTATGTTCATGTGGCCCTCGCATTTTCAAAGGAAAAACACTTTTCCAATCTCGAGGCCGGCGCTCGCCGTGAGCGTCGCGGCATGCCAAGCTAGCGACGCCCGATCTCAGCGCGATGGCTGCGCAATGAAGCTACGATGACTGCGGCCGCTCGTTCGGACTTCGCGCGCCGAGGCGCGGCGTGCGACTTTGCCGCATGCTTGACGCGCCCCGCTCCGCGACTAGCTGACAGTCGAGAAATGCGCGTTTTTCGTTGTTTTTTCCGACAAAGTAGAAGAGGTCGGAAATTTGCGGCTTTCCCGCCAAGCACGCACCGTTTTCGCATATTGCGAGACTCTTCGACGCGTTCTACCTACACGCATGTAGTCGACGACAGCAGCAAATGACGAAAGGCGTCACTGATGGCACATACGACAGCGGAGCTCGAGGCGATCCTCATGCAGCGCTCGCTCACCGACGCGGAACTTCTCGCGGCGGCGGACAAGGCCGATGATTTTCGCATCCTGCCGGACGCGTCGGTGATCAAGATCGGCGGCCAGAGCATCATCGATCGCGGCCGCTCGGCGGTCTATCCGCTCGTCGATGAGATCGTCACCGCGCGCAAGGCGCATCAGATGCTGATCGGCACGGGCGCCGGCACGCGCGCGCGTCATCTCTATTCCATAGCGGCGGGCGTCGGCCTGCCGGCGGGCGTGCTGTCGCAGCTCGGCGCCTCTGTCGCCGATCAGAATGCCGCGATGCTCGGCCAGCTGCTCGCCAAGCATGGCATTTCCGCGGTGGAAGGCGGCGGCCTCTCGGCGGTGCCGCTCTATCTGCAGGAGGTCAACGCCGTCGTGTTCAGCGGCATGCCGCCTTATAATCTGTGGATGCGTCCGGCGGCCGAAGGCGTCATTCCGCCCTATCGCACGGATGCGGGCTGCTTCCTCATCGCCGAGCAATTCGGCTGCAAGGCGATGATCTTCGTCAAAGACGAGCAGGGCCTCTTCACCGCCAATCCCAAGACCGACAAGAATGCGAAATTCATCCCGAAGATCACGGTCGATGAGATGAAGGATCAGGGCCTGCAGGATTCGATCCTCGAGTTCCCGCTGCTCGATCTGCTGAAATCCGCGCGTCACATTCGCGAGGTGCAGGTCGTCAACGGCCTCGTCCCCGGCAATCTGACCCGCGCTCTTTCTGGAGAGCATGTCGGCACCATCATCACCGCGAGCTGAGACGGATCATGACCCATACCTACAACATCAAGCATGTCGCCTCTCCGCTCGCGCGGCAGACCCTTCTCGACTCCGAGCTGACGCGGCCCGTCGCCGGCAAGCGTCCGATCCGCGTGCTGCCCTGGCTGCAGGTGGTGAAGATCGGCGGCCGCGCCATCATGGATCGCGGCGCCGAGGCGATCCTGCCGCTGGTGGAGGAGATCCGAAAGCTCATGCCCGAGCATCGGCTGCTCTTCCTCACCGGCGCCGGCGTGCGTGCGCGCCACCTCTATGGCGTCGGGCTCGATCTCGGCCTGCCGGTCGGCTCGCTGGCTCCGCTCGCCGCGAGCGAGGCCGGGCAGAACGGCCATATCCTCGCCTCGCTGCTCGCGCCGGAGGGCGTCTCCTATATCGAGCATCCGACCATCGCCAATCAGCTGGCGATTCACTTGAGCGCGACCCGCGCCGTGGTGGGCAGCGCCTTTCCGCCCTATCACCATCACGAGTTCCCGGGCTCGCGCATTCCGCCGCATCGGGCCGACACGGGCGCCTTTCTGCTCGCCGACGCCTATGGCGCCGCCGGCCTCACCATCGTCGAGGATGTGGATGGCCTCTACACGAGCGATCCCAATGGCCCGGACGGCGAGAAGGCGCAGCTCATCCGCGAGACGAGCTTCTCCGAGCTCGCCGATCACAAGGGCGCGCTGCCCTTCGACCGCGCCATGCTCGAGGTGATGGCGACCGCGCGCCATATCGACCATGTGCAGATCGTCAACGGCCTCGTCCCCGGCCGCCTCACCGCCGCTCTGCGCGGCGAGCATGTCGGCACGATCATCCACACGGCGGCGCGCCGGAACAGCTGAGACGCCGCGCATCATGTGAATGCGCGTGATCGAGGAAAAGACCGGCCGAGCGGCGTGACGCGCCGCTCGGCCTTTTTCATTGCGCCCGCCGCGTCGAACGTCGCGACGGGCGCCGCTGTGCTCCAACGCACAGACGCGGCCACTACGCGCGGTCTCAATGACGCGATGCTGTCCATTTCACATGGCTTTCGACGGGCGGCGCGATTTTTTGATTTCCATATTCGAAAAGGAAAGCACCATGTCGCTGACATCTCGCGTCATCGCGATTCTCGAAGGCGCGACGGTCGCGCGCATTCGGTTTCGTTTTCCCGTCGCCGGAAGCAATGTGACGATCGCGCCGCAGACTTTTCAGCGTGTCGCGCGCGCGATCCGCGCCGGCGCCGTCCATGTCGCCGTTCCCACCGATCTCCCGGCGGGCGTCGCCGCACAATACAATGACGTCGCGCGCACCCGCGCCGATGGGACGGTAGTGGCGGCCAACACGCTCGAGGTGAATACGACGGCGGGCCGCCTCGACGCCAGCTACGTCGTCCACGAGAGCCTGCATTGCGCCTATGATCTTTTGCGCACGGGGATCGACGGCAATTCGGAGGAGGCGTCCGCTTATGTCTGCGCAGCGCTCTATTGCCGCATGACCGGCCTGCCCAAGCCGCGCTGGGTGGGTCCCGGCATCTACGCGCAGGCGGAGAAGGTGGCGCAGGGGCTGCTCGCGCATTATCAGCGCGGCGACGTCGCCGTGCCGACGGTGGGGCTCACGGAATGGGCCGCGCTCCGCCTATCGGTGGCGCTGCATCCGGTCTATCCAGCCGCCGCGCCGGGCGGTTTCTCGGGAATATTGACCGGCGCGCAATATACGCATGACGGGTGAAGAGGCTCTCACCTCTCCCGGTGCAAATCTCTCTCCTCCATTCGCGCCAGGAAGAAGAAGCACAAAGCAATGAACATCGCGCCGATCAGAAACGCCGTGCGGAAGGTCTCGCGCAGCGCTTCCACGCTCGCTCCGGCGACGAGCGCGCCATGGCCGGCGCCGATGACGATCGCGCCGATGATCGCCACGATCAGCGCCGACCCCAGCTGACGCGAGAATTGCATCACCGCCGTCGCCGTGCCGAGATTATGCCCCGGCGCCGCGCTCTGCACGCAGACGGTCGTCACCGGCAGCATGGCTCCGACGCCGAAGCCGACGATCGCCAGCAGCGCATCCAGCGCCGCGAGCGGCAGATCGGCGAGAAATTGCCGCGCAATGAGCAGGGCGACGAAAGCGAGCGCGAGCGCCGCCAGCGGCGGCGCCTTGTAATGGCGTAGACGGCTGAGCAGCCGTCCCGAGGTGGCGGCGCCGGTCACTGTCGCCACGGTGAGCGGGATCAGCGCGAGGCCGGACTGGTCGGCGGAGAGGCGCAGCGCGCCCTCGAAATATAGGGGCATGTACATCGTCAGCGCGACGAAGGTTCCGAGGCCGAAGCCGCCCGCGAGAATGGCGTTGCGAATGACGTCGTCGGCCAGCACGGCGAGCGGGATCAAAGGCTCCTCGGCCGTCTTGGTGCGCCAGGCGAAGATCGCCCAGCCGGCGAGCGCCGTGGCGATCAGCGCGAGAATGGGGGGCGAGCCCCAGGGATAGCGCACGCCGCCCCAGGAGAGCGCGAGCAGCGAGGCGACGGAGGCGATGATGAGCAGCGTCGCGCCGCCGATATCGACGCGATGCGGATGGCGGCGCAGCGGCAGCCGCGCCAGCTTGAAATAGGTCATGAAAAAAGCCGCGAGGCCGAGCGGCAGATTGATCCAGAAAATCAGCGACCAATGCAGATATTCGGCGAAGACGCCGCCGAGGATCGGCCCGCCGACGCTGGCGCCGGCGAAGACGATCGAGAAATAGGCGAGGGCGCGGCCGCGCTCGCGCAGGCTGACGAGATCGGCGATGATCGTCTGCGCCAGCGCGATGAGCGCGCCGCCGCCCGCGCCCTGCGCCGCGCGCGCGATGGCGAGCCAAGTGAGATTCGGCGACACGGCGCAGGCGACGGAGCCGAGCACGAAGGTGCTGATGCCGATCAGCAGCATCACGCGCACGCCGTGAATATCGGCGAGCTTGCCATAGAGCGGCGTCAGCGCGGTGGCGGCCACGAGATAGGCGGTGACGATCCAGGGCAGATGCTCGAAATCGCCGAGATCCTGGCCGATCGTCGGCAGAGCGGTGGCGACAATGGTCTGGTCCAGCGCCGACAGCAGCATGGCGAGGCCGAGCCCGATCATGATCTGCAGCATCTCGCCTCTGGTCAGATCGGCGCGCGAGAAGCCGGCGGCGGGCTTGTTCACTTTTGTCGGTCCTCTCCACGAATGGCTGGGCGAAAGCCCGAGCGTGCGAGCACGGCGCCGTCGCGGCCGACGACGATGATCTCGAGCGCGGTCGCCGGATTGGCGAGCGCCGCGGCGGCTGTGTCCCATGCGCGACGCGCGATCGGCGCGGCGAGGTCCACTCCCGCGGCGCGGGCTGTCGCCTGCGCCTCCAGCGCGCTATTGGCCTTTTCGATCGCCGCGCAGAGCCCCTCGCCGGCGCCGGCCTTGCGGGCGGTCGCCGCGAGATCGGGTAGATCGATCGAGGAGCGGCTGGAGTGAAGATCGAGCCGCCCCTGCGCCAGCTTGGTCAGCTTGGCGAAGCCGCCGGCGATGGTCACGCGCGGGACCGTATGCTTGCGCAAATATTTCAGCAGGCCGCCGGCGAAGTCGCCCATCTCGATCAGCGCCTCCTCCGGCAGGCCGTAGAGCTTGCGCACGGCGTCCTCCGAGGTGGAGCCGGTGGTCGCGGCGATATGGTCGAGGCCGCAGGCGAGGGCGACGTCGACGCCGCGGTGGATGCTGTCGATCCAGGCGGAGCAGGAATAGGGCACCACGATTCCCGTGGTGCCGAGAATGGAGAGCCCGCCGATAATGCCGAGCCGTCCGTTGAGCGTCGAGCGGGCGAGCTCCTCGCCATTCTCCACGGAAATCTCGATTTGCGCATCCGCCGGCGCGCCGAGCTCGGCGGCGGCTTCCGCTATCGCCTGCCGCATCATGGCGCGGGGAACGGGGTTTATGGCCGGCTCGCCCGGCGGCAGCGGCAGGCCGGGGCGCGTCACCACGCCGACGCCGGGGCCGGCGGCAAAGCTCACCCCTGCGCCCGCCGGCGCGCGGCGGACCTTTGCTCGGATCAGCGCGCCATGGGTGATGTCGGGATCGTCGCCCGCATCCTTCACCACGCCGGCCTCGGCATAGCCCTCGCCGCGGGTGAATTGCGCGAGCGCGAAGGCGACGCGCCTTCCACCCGGCAGGCCGATCTCCACCGGATCGGGCGGCTCGCTCCCCGAGACGAGCGCGACAAAGGCCGCCCGCGCCGCCGCAGTGGCGCAGGCGCCGGTGGTCCAGCCGCGGCGCAGCGGGGGTTTCGTCGAATCCGCGTCTGTCATGGGCGACACATAAACCGCATTCTCTCCGCGCGACACTGCGCGCGCTTTGGACTAGAAGTAGCCTCCCATACCGAGCAGCGAGACAGGGGGCCGAAATGACGCGCAATCTCCTCGATTTTCACATTCTCCTCGCGCCGGCGGAGGCCGCAGGCGGCGGCTTCTCGCTGTCCAGCCCGGATATCGCCGAGGGCGCGGCCATCGATCGCAAATTCGTTTTCGACGATTTCGGCGGGACGGGCGACAATGTCTCGCCGCAGCTGAATTGGAGCGAGCCGCCGGCCGGAACCAAGAGCTTCGCGCTCTTCTGCCACGACCCGGACGCGCCGACCGGCGGCGCCGGCTTCTGGCATTGGCTCGTCGTCGATATTCCCGCCTCGGCGCGCGCGCTGGCGCAAGGCGCCGGAGCGGCGGGCGGCGCAGGCCTGCCCGCGGGCGCGAAGCCGATCCGCAACGATTACGGCTTCTCGCATTGGGGCGGTCCTTGCCCGCCGGTCGGCGATCCGCCGCATCGCTATGTCTTCACTGTCTATGCGCTGAGCGTCGAGAAAGTGGAGGCGCCGGAGGGCGCGACGGCTTCGCTCGTCGGCTTCATCGTCAATCAGAATGTCCTCGCCAAGGCGAGCCTCACCGGCCTCTACGGCCGCTGAGCCTTGCTCGCTGCTCTCGCGGATAATCTGGCGCTCGCCGCGCTCGGTCTGTCGATCGAGGCGGCGATCGGCTATCCGCAATGGCTCTTCGCGGCGATCGGCCATCCGGTCACTTGGATCGGCGCGCTGATCGCGACGCTGGATCGCTCGCTCAATCGCGATGGCGCGCCGCCTGCGCTGCGCCGTCTCGCCGGCGTCGGCGCGATCCTGCTCATCGTCGCCGTCGCTTTCGCGATCGGCCTTCTGCTGCAGGCGGCCTGTCTCGCTCTGCCTTTCGGGATTGTGCCGCTGGCCGTGCTGACCTCGAGCCTCTACGCTCAGCGCAGCCTCTATTCGCATGTGAAGGATGTGGCGGAGGAGCTCGATCGCTCGCTCGAGCGCGGCCGCGCCAGCGTCGGAAAAATCGTCGGCCGCGACGTCTCGCGGCTGGACGACGCGGGCGTGAGCCGGGCGGCGATCGAAAGCCTCGCCGAGAATTTCTCGGACGGAGTCATCGGCCCGGCCCTCGCCACGGTCTTGTTCGGACTGCCCGGCGCGCTCATATACAAAAGCGTCAATACGGCCGACAGCATGATAGGCCATAGGACGATGCGACACCAAGCGTTCGGTTGGGCGAGCGCCCGATTGGACGATCTCCTCAATCTCCCGGCCGCGCGCCTCTCGGCGGCGCTCATCGCCACAGGCGCAGCAATGACGGGAGGCTCCTTCCGGGCCGCGATCTCGACCTGTCTGCGCGACGCGGGCGCGCATGCCTCGCCCAACGCCGGCTGGCCGGAGGCGGCGATGGCCGGCGCCCTGGATTTGCGGCTGGGCGGCCCGCGCGCCTATGGCGCGCATGAGGTGAAGGGCGCCTGGCTCGGCTCCGGGCGCAGCGAGGCGACGCCGGCGGATATTCGCCGCGCCTTGCGGATTTTCAGCTGCGCCGCGGCGACGGCGATCTGCGCTTTCGCAGGCGCCGCTCTGGTGATGCTCAGTAATTGAGCAGATTAGCTGGTGCTTGGGCGGGTGGAGTGAAAAATTTTTGGCGCCTAGCGCAAAACATCACCAGATTTCATTTCAGGAGACATTGACTATGCTATAATTTCTTTTTTGTGCGTCGCAGCACAGCTCGAAGAGCGGCCGCTGCGCATGAAGGGGAGCGTGGAGAGATGGACCGGATATCGTACCAGTTCTATGAGATGATGCATCTGGCTTTCGCCCCGGCGCGGGCGATGTCGGACGCTACTCTCACGACCTTCAAAAATCCGTTCAATCCCTTCTCGCATACGTCGGTAGGGCGCAGCGTCGCGGCGGCGGCGGAATTGTTCGAGCGCATGACGCGCCGCTATGGCAAGCCGATCTTCGACCTTCCCGAGACGCTGATCGACGGCGTGGCGACGCCCATCGTCGAGGAGGTGGTGTGGGAGCGGCCCTTCTGTCGGCTGCTGCATTTCCAGCGAATCTTCCAGGGCGAGGCGCCGCGCCAATCCAAGCTGCTGATCGTCGCGCCAATGTCCGGCCATTACGCCACTCTGCTGCGCGGCACGGTGGAGGCCTTTCTGCCGAGCCATGACGTCTACATCACCGATTGGTCCGACGCGCGTGCTGTGCCGACCGAGAAAGGCGTCTTCGGCCTCGACGATTATGTCGATTATCTCATCGACGCGCTGCGCTTCCTGTCGAAGCGCGACGATGGCGTTCCCTTGCATACGCTCGGCGTCTGCCAGGCGTCCGTGCCGCTCGTCTGCGCCATAGCGGCGCTGGATGGCGAGGGCGGCGTCGACGCCCCCGAATCCATGGTGCTTATGGGCGGGCCGATCGATCCGCGCCGCAGCCCGACCGCGGTCAATCGTCTCGCCGTGGAGCGCGGCGTCGACTGGTTCCACCGCAATTGCATTCATTCGGTGCCCTTTCCGCACGCCGGGCTCGGGCGCAAGGTCTATCCGGGCTTTTTGCAGCTCTCGGGCTTCATGGCGATGAATCTCGAGCGCCATGTCGCCGCGCATTTCGATATGTTCAACCATCTCGTCGAGGGCGACGGCGATTCCGCCGAGAAGCATCGCGACTTCTACGACGAATATCTCGCGGTCATGGATCTCGCCGCCGAGTTCTATCTCGAGACGGTCGAGAAAGTGTTCATCCGCCACGAGATTCCGCAGGGTGTGCTGCGTCATCGCGGCGAGATCATCGATCTTTCGGCCATACAGCGCACCGCGTTGCTGACGGTGGAAGGCGAGAAGGACGATATCTCCGGCGTCGGCCAGACCTACGCCGCGCAAGAGCTGTGCGCCAATATTCCAGACGTCCGCAAGCAGCATTATCTGCAAGAGGGCGTCGGCCATTACGGCGTCTTCAACGGCTCGCGCTTCCGCCGTGAGATCGTTCCGCGCATCCGCGATTTCTTTGCGCGGGTGGAGACCTATTCCAGCTGAGCGGCAGGCGTTTCTCCCCGCGCGTTTCGCGGCGGGGAGAAGCGTCGAAATCGTCAGGCGCGGCCGAAGATCAGGATGAAATTATTGGCCGGAAGATCGAGGATCTTCTTCAGCGCGATTCCATGCGGCGCCGCCGCCTTCTCGAGGTCCCGTACGTCCTTCAGCCCCCATTCGGAGACCTTGGCGGCGAGGATTTCCTTGTCGAAGGCTTCATTGGAGGCGGTCGTATATCCGCCCTCCACCTTGAACGGGCCATAAATGGCGACGAATCCGTCCTTGGTCAGCAGCTTCGCCGCGAGCTGCGCAATGCCGTCCGCTATGGAGACGGGCGCGACCTGGAACAGATTGACGACGAAGATCACGTCATAGAGGCGATCTTTCGCATCGGGCCAAGTCTCGGATTTGGTGAGATCGATCTTCAGCGGATCGGCGACATTGGCGGCGCCCGCTTCGGCGCGCTTGGCTTTGATCGTCTCGAAGACATCCGCGTCGTAATCGGAGGGCTGCAGGAACAGCTCCTTGAAGTGCGGCGCGAAATAATTGATGTGATTGCCCGCGCCGCTGGCCAGCTCGAGCACATTGCCGCTCTTTGGAAAAATCTCCTTGAACACGTCGAGGATCGGATCGCGATTGCGATTTCCCGCCCAGGCGACATAGGGGCTGAGCGGATAGGGATCGATCGGCGGACGGTCGGCGGGAACGACGACGGCCTCTGCGGTGACGTTCGACATTGCATGCTCCTCCATTACGCTCGCACAGGGAATTCGCGCGCCGTCAGGCGCCGAGCAGCTCGGCGAGATGACGATCGATCGCCGCATTGTAGGCGGCGTCCGCTCCGAAGAGGGCGAGATGGCCCCAGGACGACGACACGCGGCGCAATCGGCTATTGGGAATGAGCTTCTGCTCGGCCTCTATGTCGGCGAGCGGGAAGAAGCCGTCCTCGTCGATGGCGATGACCGTTGTGTCGGCGCGAATTCGTCCGAGCGCCGCCGAAAGATCGCCATTCGCGCCGCGCGAGACATCGGCGTCGCGCCACTTGCGCAGCAGCAGAAGAAGATTGTTGGGGTCCTGCGGCAGGAAGTGATTTTCGACGAAGCCGGTGACGAAATCATCCGTCGTCGTGAAGCCCAGCTCCGCAAAGCCGCGCCTGTTGTAGAGCGCCGGCGAGAAGCCGGAGGCCGCGAAGACGCGCGCATGTCGGCGCAGGCCGCGATGGACGCGAGAGGCGCTCTCGTACCAGCCTTCCTCGAAGGCGGGATCGGAGGCGATCGCATCGATGAATGTCTGCACCAGCAGACGATTGTGCGGCGTGCCGCGCGCGAGGCCGGCGATGGGCGCGGCGCGGCGCACGGCCTCGGGAAAACGCACGGCCCATTCATAGGTCTGCTGCGCGCCCATGGAGCCGCCGAGCACGAGGGCGAGGCGCTCGATTCCGAATACCTCCGTTACAAGACGATGCTGCGCGCGCACGTCGTCGGCGATCTCCACCTCGGGAAAGCGCGCGGCGCCGAAAGGCGCGCGCGTGTTGCTCGGCGAGCTGGAGAGGCCGGCGCCGATCTGATTGACCAGGATGATGAAATATCTTTCTGGATCGAGCGCGCGGCCGGGGCCGACGTAGGCGAGCTCGAGGATTTTCGACGAGCCGGAATACCAGCTCGGAAACAGCACGGCGTTGTCGCGCGCCGGCGAGAGCGTTCCAAAAGTGGCGTAGGCAATCTCGAGGTCGCGAATCTTCTCTCCGCTCACGAGATCGAAATCGCCGAGCGAATGCGTCTCGAAAGGGCCGTGGATCTTTTGCGAGTAGTAAGCCTCGGTCACGCATGCCTCCGCATCGGGTCGCGCAGAGGCTGCTAAATCATATCGAAAAGATCAAGAGATAAAAATTGGGCAGGCGAATTGTCGCATATAAAACAAAAACGTCATATTGCTATGCTGCCGCTGTGATGAAATTACCATTGTTAGACTAGTGGGATTATGATTTTAATTGCCGCCGAATGCGCGTGAGGCGCGAGAGGTTCGCGGAGGCCGGCATGGGTGAGAAGATATTTCTCTACGCGGAAATTCAGGTGTCGATTCCTTTCGAGCAAATCCCCTGGAAAGAGATCGATGTCGCGATGAAGAAAAATCCCGGCATAAAGAGCAAGACTTGGCTCAGCGGGATCAACACCAACACCATCGGCGGCTTCTACGAGTTCGACTCGCTCGAGAACGCCAAAGCCTACGCCACGGGCTATCTCGCCGAGGCGGCGCAGCAGCTCGGCGGCTCGCTGACGGTGCGGCTCTACAATGGCGATGTCGTCGCCGAGGCCAGTAAGGCGATCTACTCGCCCTTCTACTAAAGATGCGCCGCTCGCGAGGTCGAAGGCCGCGAGCTTCGCGGCCTCCGCGCCCGAGCATGCTTCTCTCGCGCCGCGCGCGAGACATCATAGATTGCGCCATGTCCATAGAAGGCGGCCCGCGGGGCGCCGCGCTTTTCCGCATGGAATCGCCCCACTGGCGCGGAAACGATCTTCTCCGTGACGCCTGGTCCCGATAAGCTTCGTCATGTCGCCGGCGGCGAACCGAACGCTTTCGAGGAGGACGCCATGACCAGCGGAGATCAATTCCCCGTCACCCGCACCGAGGAGGAGTGGCGCGCGCGCCTCACTCCCGATCAATATGTCGTCATGCGCCGCCACGGCACCGAGCCGCCGGGCAGCTGCGCGCTCGAGCATGAGAAGCGCCCTGGGGTGTTCTCCTGCGCCGGCTGCGATCAGCCGCTCTTCGCCACGCGGCAGAAATTCTCGAGCGGCTCGGGCTGGCCCAGCTTTTTCGATCCGCTCGACGGCTCCATCGCTACCTCCGTCGATCACTCCCACGGCATGACCCGCACAGAGGTGCATTGCAGCCGCTGCGGCTCGCATCTCGGCCATGTCTTTCCCGACGGCCCGCCGCCCACTGGCCTGCGCTATTGCATCAATGGCCTCGCCCTGACTTTTTTTCCCGAGTGACGGCGGGTAGGCGCTATCCCATTCGTCTTGCGACCCTCCCCTCCCCCGCTCGAAGGGGTACGGGTGGGCCGTGGCGACGATCCAATGCAGGCTCCCACGCTCCTTTCGATCGGGGCCGCCGGCGTGGTCGGCCTGATTTCACGCTCGAGCCCTTGCATTTTAACCGCATTGAGTGAAGAGCCGTCGGCGTCATGCGCGTCGTGAAGATCGATATCACACGCTCCGATCGGATAGGCAAAGGGTGGGCGATCGGTCCCGGCTATTCGAATATGCGAAGCGCGCCGGGCGCGTCTCCGAACGAAGAGGAGAGCGCCGCAATCACGCGTTTTCCGCGGAAACTCTGGGCGATATCGCCTGATAATTTCGCTTGACGAGGAATTTCGATCTCTCCATAGCCACGGGGCCGCGGATATCGATCGGCGTCTTGCAGGCAGGAGACGATGTCGCAGGGCCGAATGTCCGCCAGCCGTGGTTCTTGATGAAACTATCGGAAGGTTCTAGTTTCGCGGAACAATGACGGCGAAGACCGGGTTTCTCGGTCTTGGCCCGACGGCCGTTGGCGGCGCGCGCAGGGATTTCCACTGCGCGAGGCATGGCCATTCGGCCCGGATAAATCTTCGAGGGCGGACGAAACGCTTTCTGCGAGGGGAGAGAAATTGTAATGTCCGATACGTCCATCCCGGCCAGCGGGAAAGGCAACCAGCATCTTTCTCCCAAATCCGATATCGAGATCTCTCAAGCGGCGTCCATGCGTCCGATCGTCGACGTCGCGCGTGAGAAGCTCGGCATCCCCGCCGAACATGTGTTGCCTTACGGACATTACAAGGCGAAAATCTCCCTCGATTATCTCAATTCCCTGCAGGACCGCCCGGACGGCAAGCTGATCCTCGTCACCGCCATCACGCCGACGCCCGCCGGCGAAGGCAAGACGACCACCACGGTGGGCCTCGGCGACGCGCTCAATCACATCGGCAAGAAAGCCATCATGTGCCTTCGCGAGCCGAGCCTCGGCCCCTGCTTCGGCGTGAAGGGCGGCGCCGCCGGCGGCGGATATGCACAAGTCGTGCCTATGGAGGACATCAACCTCCATTTCACCGGCGACTTCCACGCCATTGGCGCGGCCAATAATCTGCTCTCCGCGCTCATCGACAATCACGTCTATTGGGGCAATTCGCTCGGCGTCGATCCGCGCCGCATCTCCTGGCGCCGCGCCGTGGATATGAACGACCGCTCGCTGCGCTCGATCGTCTCCTCGCTCGGCGGCGTGGCCAATGGCTTCCCGCGCGAGGACGGCTTCGACATCACCGTCGCCTCCGAGGTGATGGCGATCTTCTGCCTCGCCACCAGCCTCGCGGATCTTCAGCGCCGGCTCGGCGACATCATCGTCGCCCAGACGCGCGACAAGAAGAGCATTCGCGCCTCCGAGCTGAAGGCGCAGGGCTCCATGGCCGCGCTGCTGAAGGACGCCATCGCCCCCAATCTGGTGCAGACGCTCGAGAACAACCCGGCCTTCATCCACGGCGGGCCTTTCGCCAATATCGCCCATGGCTGCAATTCGGTCATCGCCACCAAGGCGGCGCTGAAGCTCGCCGATTATGTGGTGACGGAGGCCGGCTTCGGCGCCGATCTCGGCGCGGAGAAGTTCTTCGACATCAAATGCCGCAAGGCCGGAATCAAGCCGGACGTCACCGTCATCGTCGCGACAATTCGCGCGCTGAAGATGCATGGCGGCGTCGCCAAGGACGATCTGAAGGTCGAGAATGTCGCGGCGCTGGAGAAGGGCTTCGCCAATCTGAAGCGCCATATCGCCAATGTGCAGAAGTTCGGCGTGCCGGTGATCGTCTCGGTCAACCGCTTCAGCACCGACACGCAGGCGGAGATCGAGCTGCTGCAGAAGCTCAGCCAGGCCGAGGGCGTCGATTGCGTGCTCGCCGATCATTGGGGCTCCGGCGGTCCGGGCGCGGCGGAGCTCGCCCATAAGGTCGTCTCGACGATCGAGGCCAAGCCCTCGCAGTTCAAGCCGCTCTACGCCGACGATCTGCCGCTCGTCGAGAAGGTGCGCACCATCGCCCGCGAGCTCTATGGCGCCTCCGACATCGCGCTCGATCCGTCGGTGAAGACGCGCTTCGCGGAGCTGGAGAAAGAGGGCTTCGGCCATCTGCCGGTCTGCATCGCCAAGACGCAATACAGCTTCTCGACCGACGCCAACGCCAAGGGAGCGCCCTCGGGTCATGTGATCCCGGTGCGCGAGCTGCGGCTGTCGGCGGGCGCGGAATTCGTCGTCGTCGTCTGCGGCGACATCATGACCATGCCGGGCCTGCCCAAGGTTCCCGCCGCCAATAATATCGAGGTCGGCGCGGACGGGCGGATCGCCGGCCTGTTCTGACGCGGCCGCCGCGGGAGGAAGCTGCGGGCGCAAATCGCGTCCAGCGAAAACAAACTCGAACCGATGAGCTCGAAGGGAGCCCAAGACATGTCGAATTCCAGAATTCCGGGCCGCAATTTTCTGTTCGTTCCCGGCCCGACCAATATTCCGGACCGTATCCTGCGCGCGATGAACGTCGTTTCCGAGGACCATCGTTCGCCGAAGTTCCCCGAGCTGACGCTGCCGCTGTTCACCCAGCTCAAGAAGGTCTTCAAGACCGAGACCGGCCAGGCCTTCATCTTCCCGGCTTCGGGCACGGGCGGCTGGGAAGCGGCGATCACCAACACTCTGTCGCCCGGCGACAAGGTCATCGCGCAGCGCTTCGGCCAGTTCACCCATCTTTGGATCGACCTCGCCAAGCGCATCGGCCTCGATGTGATCGAGCAGGACGAGGAGTGGGGCGTCGGCAACAATCCCGACCGCATCGAAGAGACGCTGAAGGCCGACAAGAATCACGAGATCAAGGCCGTCTTCGCCACGCATAACGAGACCGCCACGGGCGTGACCTCGGACATCGGCGCGGTGCGCAAGGCGATCGACAACGCCAAGCATCCGGCGCTGCTGTTCGTCGACGGCGTGTCCTCGGTCGGCTCGCTCGACTTCAAGCAGGACGAGTGGGGCGTCGACGTCGCAGTCTCCGGCTCGCAGAAGGGCTTCATGCTGCCGGCGGGCCTCGCCCTCCTCAGCGTCAGCCAGAAGGCGCTGAAGGCCGGCGAGACCGCCAAGCTGCATCGCGCCTATTTCGACTTCCAGGATCATGTGAAGGCGAACGCCACCGGCTACTTCCCCTACACGCCGGCGCTGCCGCTGCTCTACGGCCTGCGCGAGTCGCTCAATGTTCTGTTCGAGGAAGGCCTCGATCAGGTCTATGCGCGTCATCACCATCTCGCCGAGGGCGTGCGCGCCGCGGTCGCGGCCTGGGGCCTCAAGCCCTGCGCCAAGGAAGCCAAGTGGAACTCCGACACTGTGACCGCGATCGTGGTGCCGGAAGGCTTCGACGCCGCCAAGGTCATCGAGATCGCCTATAAGCGCTACAATCTCGCGCTCGGCGCCGGCCTCAACAAGGTCGCGGGCAAGGTGTTCCGCATCGGCCATCTCGGCGACCTCAACGAGCTGATGCTGCTCGGCGCCATCGCGGGCGCGGAAATGGCGATGCTCGACGTCGGCATTCCGGTCACGGCCGGCAGCGGCGTCGCGGCGGCCCAGGCCGTCTATCGCGCCAATCCGATCCTCCAGGCCTGATGATTCGCGGCCTCGCCCCATTGCGGGCGAGGCCGCTTCTTCAAAACGGGACGCGACGAATTACGTCGCAAAATGTCGAGCCGAAACGGCCGAGCGACTTCGGGGGAAGCAGCAAACATGTCGCACAAAATCGTCTTTCTCGATCGCGAGACGCTCGACGCCGATTTGCGCAAGCCGAATTTCCCGCATGATTATACGGAATATGCGCAGACCTCTCCGGCCGATGTGGTCGAGCGCCTGAAGGGCGCGACCATCGCCATCACCAATAAGGTGCCGCTGCGTGAGGAAGCGCTGAAGCAGCTTCCCGATTTGAAGCTGATCGCCGTCGCCGCCACCGGCACCGACGTGATCGACAAGGCCTATACGACGGCCAATGGAATCACCGTCTCCAACATCCGCAATTACGCCTACAACACGCTTCCCGAGCATGTGATCGCGCTGATCTTCGCGCTGCGCCGCAATCTCGTGAACTATGTGGATTCGGTGCGCCACGGCCGTTGGCAGGAGTCGAATCAGTTCTGCTATTTCGACTATCCGATCTACGACATCGCCGGCTCGACGCTCGGCATCATCGGCTATGGCGCCCTCGGCAAGTCGATCGCGACGCGCGCCGAGGCGCTGGGCATGAAGCTGCTCATCAATGACGTCGTTCCCGGCCCCGGCATCGTCGACATTCCGACGATTCTGCGCGAGGCCGATGTCGTGACGCTCAATCTGCCGCTGACGCCGCAGACGAAGAATCTCATCGGCGCGAAAGAGCTCGCCTCGATGAAGAAGACGTCGATCATCATCAACACCGCGCGCGGCGGCATCGTCGACGAGCAGGCGCTCGCCGATGCGCTGCGCAATGGCGTCATCGCCGGCGCCGGCTTCGACGTGCTGACCGTCGAGCCGCCCAAGCAGGGCAATATTCTGCTCGATCCGACGATTCCCAATCTCATCGTCACGCCGCATGTCGCCTGGGCCTCCAAGGAGGCGATGCAGGTGCTGGCCGATCAGCTGATCGACAATGTCGACGCTTTCGTCGCCGGCGCGCCGCGCAATCTGGTGACGGCGTAAGCGCAGTTGCAGAACGTCTCGCGCCCGACCCGCGCGTCATGGCCGGGCGCGTCCCGGCCTTCCACGCCGAGAGGCGGCGGAGCGGACGAGATGAAAGTCGAAACGCATCAGAACGCCTCCGGCGCCGCGCGTGATCTCGCGGCGTGGATGGCCGGGACGAGCCCGGCCATGACGGGCGGCCTTTCACGGGAACTGCTATGACCCAGAAGCTCCTCTTCCTTCTCGACACCGATCCGGTCCCCAGCGTGTTCGACACGGTCGTCGCTTATGACGGCGGCGCGGATCATGTCATCGGCTACGCCAATGTGACGCCCGCCAATGTCGGCGCGCTGGTCGATGGCGCGATCTACACGCGCGGCCCGAAGGAGAAGCAGTTCACCGCGCTCTTCGTCGGCGGCGGCGATATGGTCGCGGGCGAGACCTTGTTCAAAGCGGTGCGCAAGCGCTTCTTCTCCAATTTCCGCGTCTCCGTGATGCTCGACTCCAATGGCTCCAACACGACGGCGGCCGCTGGCGTGGCGCTGCTCGCCAAGGCCAAGCCGCTCGCCGGCAAAAAGGCCGTCGTTCTCGCCGGCACCGGCCCGGTGGGCCTGCGCGCGGCGGCCTTCCTGCATTCGGAGGGCGCCGAGGTCGCCATCACCTCGCGCCAGAAGTCGCGCGCCGACGCTGCGGCCGCCGCGCTGCAGGAGCGTTTCGGCTTCACGCCCACGGCGATCGAGGCGGTCGATAACGCCGCCCGCGCCGCGGCGGTGAAGGGAACCAATATCGTCTTCGCGGCCGGCGCCATCGGCGTGCAGCTGCTGGAAGAGCAGGACTGGCAGAACGATCCGACGATCGAGCTGCTCGCGGACGTCAATGCGCAGCCGCCGCTCGGCATCGGCGGCGTCGAGGCGACCGACAAGGCCAAGGAGCGTCACGGCAAGATCGTCATCGGCGCGCTCGGCGTCGGCGGCTTGAAGCTGAAGCTGCATCGCGCCTGCATCGGCCAGCTGTTCGAGGCGTCCGACAAGGTGCTCGACGCCGAGGAAATCTACGTGCAGGCCAAGGCCAACGCCTGACTTTCGAGGGATCGACGAGAATGACCAAGGACGAAACGATCGGCAAATTTCTCGACGATCTCGCCAGCGAGCGCCCGACGCCGGGCGGCGGCGGCGCCGCCGCGGTGATGGGCGCGATCGGCGCGGCGCTGGTGTCGATGGTCGCCAATCTCACCATCGGCAAGAAGAATTACGAAGCCGTCGAGGAAGACCTCAAAGCCGCGCGGACCGAGGCGGAGCGCGTCCGCGCCGAGCTGACCGCGGCGATCGACGAGGATGTCGTCGCCTTCAATTCGGTGATGGGCGCCTATGGCCTGCCGCGCGCCACCGATGAGGAGAAAGCCGCGCGCTCGGCCGCCATTCAGGCCGCGCTGAAGGACGCCACGCTCGCGCCGCTGCGCGCCGTGAAGGCCTGCTTCGAGGTGATCGTCCTGTCCGAGGCCGCCGCCGACAAGGGCAATCTCAACGTTATCAGCGACGCCGGCGTCGCCGTTCTCGCGGCCAATGCCGGATTGCGGAGCGCCGCGCTCAACGTCTACATCAATGCGAAGGCGATCAAGGATCGCGAATTCGCCGAGAAGCAGATCGCCGAGGTCGAGGCCCTGCTGGCCGCGGCCGCCGAGAAGACCGAAGCGGTCTACAAGGTCGTGAGAGGCAAGATCGGCTCGTAAAATTTCGCCGCTCGCGGCGGCGACAAAAACTGCAAGGGGAGAGGAAACATGGACGTCCATGAGTATCAAGCCAAGGAATTATTGGCGAGCTGCGGCGTCGCGGTGCCCCCCGGCACCGTCGCTTTCAGCCCCGACCAGGCCGTTTACGCCGCCACCGAGCTCGGCGGCTCGCATTGGGTGGTGAAGGCGCAGATTCACGCCGGCGCGCGCGGCAAGGCGGGCGGCATCAAGCTGTGCCGCACCTATCACGAGGTTCAGCAGGCCGCGCGCGAATTGCTCGGCAAGCGTCTCGTCACCAAGCAGACCGGGCCGGAAGGCAAGCCGGTGCAGCGCGTCTATGTCGAGCTCGCCGACCCCTATGAGCGCGAGCTCTATCTCGGCTTCGTTCTCGACCGCAAGCTCGAGCGCGTGCGCGTCATCGCCTCCAAGCATGGCGGCATGGAGATCGAGGAGATCGCCAAGACCGATCCCGACGCCATTCTCCAGGTCATCGTCGAGCCGGCCGTCGGCCTGCTGCCCTTCCAGGCGCGCGAGCTGGCCTTTCAGCTCGGCCTCAATCTCAAGCAGGTGTCGCGCGCGGTTCAGTCGATCCTCGGCGCCTATCGCGCTTTCCGCGACAATGACGCGACCATGCTGGAGATCAATCCGCTGGTCGTTACCAAGGACGACAAGGTTCTCGCGCTCGACGCGAAAATGTCCTTCGACGACAACGCCCTGTTCCGTCGCCGCAACATCGTCGACATGAACGATCCCTCGCAGTCCGACCCGCGCGAGGCGCAGGCGCTCGAGCATTCGCTGAACTACATCGGCCTCGACGGCGAGATCGGCTGCATCGTCAATGGCGCGGGCCTCGCGATGGCGACGATGGACATGATCAAGCACGCCGGCGGCAATCCGGCCAACTTCCTCGATGTCGGCGGCGGCGCCTCGGCCGAGCGCGTCGCGACGGCCTTCCGTCTCGTGCTCTCCGACGCCAATGTGAAGGTGGTGCTGGTCAACATCTTCGCCGGCATCAATCGCTGCGACTGGGTCGCGCAGGGCGTCATCGACGCGGTGAAGGCGACGAACATCACGGCGCCGCTGGTCGTGCGTCTCGCCGGCACCAATGTCGAGGCCGGCCGCAAGCTGCTCGACGAGAGCGGCATCAATGTCATCACCGCCGATTCGCTGGCCGACGCCGCCCAAAAGGCCGTCGCCGCTTGGCGCTCCGTGAAGTGAGCGGCGAGGCCGGGAGGAAACAATGAGCATTCTCATCGACGAAAAAACGCCCATCCTCGTCCAGGGCATCACCGGCGACAAGGGCAGCTTCCACGCCAAGGAGATGATCGACTACGGCACCAATGTCGTCGCCGGCGTCACTCCGGGCAAGGGCGGCAAGACCGTGCATGGCGTGCCGATCTTCGACACGGTGCGCGAGGCGGTGAAGCAGACCGGCGCGACCACCAGCATCACCTTCGTGGCGCCGCCCTATGCGGCGGACGCGATCATGGAGGCGGCGGACGCGGGCATTCGCCTCATCTGCTCCATCACCGACGGCATTCCGGCGCAGGACATGATGCGCGTGAAGCGCTATTTCCTGCGCTATCCGCGCGAGAAGCGTCCGACCATGGTCGGGCCGAACTGCGCCGGCATCATCAGCCCCGGCAAGGCCATGCTCGGCATCATGCCCGGCCATATCTACAAGCAGGGCAATGTCGGCCTCATCTCGCGCTCCGGCACGCTCGGCTATGAGGCGGCCTCGCAGCTGAAGGAGCTCGGTCTGGGCATCTCGACCTCGGTCGGCATCGGCGGCGATCCGATCAATGGCTCGTCCTTCCTCGATCATCTCGTGCTGTTCGATCAGGACCCGGAGACGGAAGCCGTGCTCATCATCGGCGAGATCGGCGGTCCGCAGGAGGCCGAGGCCGCGGCCTGGATCAAGGAGAACTTCTCCAAGCCCGTGGTCGGCTTCGTCGCCGGCCTCACCGCGCCGAAGGGCCGCCGCATGGGCCATGCGGGCGCCATCATCTCGGCGACCGGCGACAGCGCCGCGGAGAAGACCGAGATCATGAAGTCCTACGGCCTCGCCGTGGCGCCGAGCCCGGCCGAGTTCGGCTCCGCCGTCGCCGCCGTGCTGAAGCGCGCGTGACACGACACTCGCCTCTCCCCGCGTCGCGGGGGGAGGCGCCCATCCGCCTCACCATAGCCAGGGAGACTGCATGACCGCCGACCAGAAGGTCTTGTCCGAATCGACCTCGTCCGCCGCCCCTTCGGCGCTGGCGACGCGATCGGTCAAAGAGGCGGCGGCCTTTCTGCTCGACCAGCTCGTGGGCGTGGTGAAGCGCCACCAGCCGGAGATCGCCCCGGTTCTGAGCGGCTTCGGCTCTTCCTCCGGCCTGCCGCCGGCGCTTATGGCGCGCGCGCTGCAGGCGCAGGGCATATGGTTTCAGCTGCTCTCCATCGCGGAGCAGGCCTCGGCCATGCGCCGCCGCCGCACGATAGAGCGCGCCAAGGGCCGCGACGAATTGCTCGGCTCCTTCGCGCATGTTCTGGCGGACGCGGCCAAGGCCGGCGTCACCGCCGACGAGATTCGCGCGCAGCTCAAATCGCTGCGCATTCGCCCGGTCATCACCGCCCATCCGACCGAGGCCAAGCGCGTCACCGTCCTCGAGAAGAATCGCAAGATCTATCTGCTGCTGAAGGATCTCGAATCCTCGCGCTGGACCGATCGCGAGCGCGCCAGCCGCATCGGCGCGGTCGGCGATCAGATCGAGCTCTTGTGGCTCACCGGCGAATTGCATCTCGAGAAGCCGACCGTCGAGCACGAGGTCGCCTGGGGCCTGCATTTCTTCGCCGAGAATCTCTTCGATCTCGCGCCGGAGATGCTCGCCTCCTTCGAGAGCGCGCTCGCCGCTCATTATCCCAATGAGCGCTTCGACATCACGCCCTTCTTCCAATTCGGCTCCTGGATCGGCGGCGACCGCGACGGCAATCCTTTCGTCACCAATGCGGTGACGCGCGAGACGATGATCGTCAACGCGCTCGCCAGTCTCGACTATTATCGCCAGCGCATTCTCGATCTCGCCCGCGTATTGTCGATCAGCGAAGGCTCGGTGACGATCCCGGCCGAGTTCCGCGCCGCGCTCGAGGCGGAGCTGGCGCAGGTCGAGGACGCCGACAGAATCAAGACGCGCAATCATGGCGAGGCCTTCCGGCAATATCTCACCTGCGTGCTGCGCAAGCTCGACGAGACGATCCGCGCCACCAAGGGCGAAGGTCGCGGCAAGGCGCGCTACGGCAACGCCGACGAGCTGATCCGCGATCTGCGCATTCTCGAGCAGGCGCTGACCGAGAGCCGCAGCCCCTCGCTCGCCAATGATCTGGTGCGGCCGGTGCGGCGCGCGGTGGAGATTTTTCGCTTCAGCACCGTGCGTCTCGATCTGCGCGAGAACACGACTCGCACCAATAATGCGCTGCGCGACATTCATCGCGTGAAGACCGGCAAGGATGCGCCGGAGGTCGACTCGCCCGAGTGGCAGGCTTGGCTCATCGCCGAGCTGGCGCAGCCGCGCAATGGCGTTCCGCTCACAGGCCTCGCGCCGGAATCGCAGGACACGCTCGACATGTTCGCGCTGGTCGCGGATATGCGCTCGCGGCTGGATCGCGAAGCCTTCGGCAGCTTCATCCTGTCCATGACGCATTCGGTGGCCGATGTTCTCGGCGCCTATGTGCTGGCCAAGCATGGCGGGCTCTATCTCGACGACGCCGGCCTCGAGCTGTGCACATTGCCCATCGTGCCTCTGTTCGAGACGATTCCCGATCTGCGCGCCGCGCCCATCATCATGCGCGAGCTGCTGCGCGTGCCGGTCGTGCGTCGCAGCACGCGCTGGCAGGGCAATGTGCAAGAGGTGATGATCGGCTATTCCGACTCCAATAAGGACGGCGGCTTCATGTCGTCCAACTGGGAGCTCGCGAAAGCGCAATTCAAGCTCACTCGCCTCGGCGAGGAGCTGGGCGTCGCCATCGCCTTTTTCCACGGCCGCGGCGGCTCGGTCAGCCGCGGCGGCGCGCCGACGGGACACGCCATCGCCGCGCAGCCGGCGGGCTCCATTCGCGGCCGCTTCCGTGTGACGGAGCAGGGCGAGGTCGTCTCCTTCAAATACGCCAATCGCGGCACGGCCTCCTATCAGCTGGAGCTGCTGGCGAGCAGCGTCTTCGCTCATGCGCTGAAGTCCGAGCGCGAGGATGCGCTGGTTCCGCGCGCGGAATTCGACGATGCGCTGGAGGCGCTCTCCGGCGCCTCGCTCGCGGCCTATGGCAAATTCATCGCCGATCCCGATCTCGTGGCCTATTTCCAGGCGGCGAGCCCGCTCGAGGAAATCTCGCTGCTCAATATCGGCTCGCGGCCGGCGCGGCGCTTCGGCGCGCGCAGCCTCGCCGATCTGCGCGCCATCCCTTGGGTCTTCGCCTGGGCGCAGAATCGTCACGCCATCACCGGCTGGTATGGCGTCGGCTCCGGCCTCACCAGCTTCATCGAGGTGCGCGGCGAGCGCGGCCTGCAGCTGCTGCATCGCATGTTCGAGGATTCGCGCCTCTTCCGCCTCATTCTCGACGAGGTGGAGAAGACGCTGGCGATGGTCGATCTCTCCATTGCGCGGCAATACGCCTCGCTGGTCGCCGACGAGGCCGTGCGCAAGAAAATCTTTTCGGCGATCGAGGCCGAATATCACCTCACTTGCGAGAGCGTGCTGCGCATCACCGGCGGCGGCGAGATCGGCGCGCGCTTCATCGACTATCAGGCGCGGCTCGCGCATCGCCTCGCCACCATCAACGAGGTCAACCGCGAGCAGGTGGAATTGCTGCGCCTGTTCCGCACCACCGAAGAGGAAGCGCTGAAGGAGGAATACAAGTCGGCTCTGCTGCTGTCGATCAGCTGCATCGCCGCCGGCCTCGGCGCCACCGGATAAGCTCTTACACAGGGAAAGGGAGTCATCATGAGTTTCACTTTGATCGAGCAGGCGACGCCGCGTCTCCATCGCTCCGAGCTGGCCGTTCCGGGCTCCGCCCCCGGCATGTTCGAGAAGGCCGCGGCCTCCAAGGCCGACCAGGTCTTCCTCGACCTCGAGGACGCGGTCGCTCCGGACGACAAGGAGCAGGCGCGCAAGAACATCATCCAGGGCCTCAATGAGATCGATTGGGGCACGAAGACGCTGACGCTGCGCATCAACGGCTTGGACACGCACTACGCCTATCGCGACGTGGTCGATGTGGTCGAGAACTGCCCGCGTCTCGACGTTGTGCTGATCCCCAAGGTCGGCGTGCCTCAGGACGTCTATGCGATCGACGTGCTGGTCACGCAGATCGAGCAGTATAAGAAGCGCACCAAGCGCATCGGCTTCGAGCTCTTGATCGAAACCGCGCTCGGCCTCGCCAATGTCGAGGCGATCGCCCAGGCGAGCAAGCGCAACGAGGCGCTCTCCTTCGGCGTCGCCGACTATGCGGCCTCGACTCGCGCCCGCACCACTGTCATCGGCGGCGTGAACCCGGATTACGGCATTCTCTCGGACAAGGACGCCGAGGGCAATCGCCAGTATTTCTGGGCCGACCAGTGGCATGCGGCGCAGACGCGCTTCCTCGTCGCCGCGCGCGCCTATGGCCTGCGTCCGATCGACGGCCCCTTCGGCGACTTCGGCGATCCCGATGGCTATATCGCCGCCGCCAAGCGCGCCGCGGTTCTCGGCTTCGAGGGCAAGTGGGCGATTCATCCCTCGCAGATCGATCTGGCCAATCAGGTCTTCACCCCGTCCGAGGCGGAAGTGAAGAAGGCTCGTCGCATTCTCGAGGCGATGGAGCAGGCGGCGAAGGAAGGTCGCGGCGCGGTGTCCCTCGACGGCCGCCTGATCGACATCGCCAGCATCCGCATGGCCCAGGCGCTGATCGACAAGGCGGATCAGATCGGCGCTGCGTAAGGTCTGGCGTTCGGCCCGGCCCTCATCCGACCCCGCTTTCGCGGGGCCACCTTCTCCCGCCCTACGGGAGAAGGGAGAACGGCGAGGGTGGGGGATATTACGAGAATCGTCGGGCGAGATTCCTTCTCCCACTCGTGGGAGAAGGTGGCCCGGCGAAGCCGGGTCGGATGAGGGTCCTCGCATGCCGACGCGAGTCTCGAAGTCCAAAACTGCTTTCGCAAGACGGCTTCGGCGCGAGATGACGAACGCGGAGGAAATCCTCTGGCGTTCGTTGCGCAATTCTGGGCTCGACGGTCTGAAATTCCGGCGGCAAGTCCCGGTCGGGAATTATGTCGCGGATTTTCTCTGCACCGAGCACCGGCTGATCGTCGAGCTGGACGGCCGGCCGCATGAACAAGAAGACCAACGCCGCCATGACGCGATTCGTGACCAATGGCTGCGTGACAATGGCTACCAAGTGCTCCGCCTCGACAATGACCTCGTCATCGGCGGTGGCAATATCCCGCTGGAGCGGATTCGGGAGGCGATCGCAAATCGTCGCGGACCCTCATCCGACCCGGCTCCGCCGGGCCACCTTCTCCCACAAGTGGGAGAAGGGAGAACACGACGGTCGTAGCGCTCTCTTCCTTCTCCCGCAGGGCGGGAGAAGGTGGGCCTCGCGTCAGCGAGGGTCGGATGAGGGCCGGCGCGGGGACCCGGATTCCGTTGGAAACTCTTCGTGACGCGGCTAAAACGATCGCAAATCGGCCCGAGCCCTCATCCGACCCGACTTCGTCGGGCCACCTTCTCCCACGAGTGGGAGAAGGGAGAACACCGAAGGCGTAGATAATGTCTGACGACTACCGCACGCTCCTCCGCGCCATGTTCGACGCCGCTGTCGGCGCGGCGCATCCGTCCGTCTGCCTGCCGGCCTTCCTCGAGAAGATCGCGCCGCCCAAAGGCCGCACCATTGTCGTCGGCGCGGGCAAGGCGGCGGCCTCCATGGCCGCGGCGGTCGAAGCGCATTGGCCGCATCCGATCGAGGGGCTCGTCGTCGCCCGTTACGAGCATGGCGCTCCCACCTCAAAGATCGAGGTGATCGAGGCCTCCCATCCGGTGCCGGACGCCGCCGGCCGCGCCGCCGCGGGCCGCATATTGCAAAAGGTGCAGGGCCTCACCGAGGACGATCTCGTGCTCGCGCTGATTTCGGGCGGGGGCTCGGCGCTGATGGCGCTGCCGGCCGATGGCGTGACGCTGGAAGAAAAGCAGGCCGTCAACAAGGCGCTGCTGAAGAGCGGCGCGACCATTTCCGAGATGAATTGCGTCCGCAAGCATCTCTCCGCCATCAAGGGCGGACGCCTCGCCCGCGCCGCCGCGCCGGCCAAGGTCGTCGCGCTGATGATCTCCGACGTGCCCAATGACGATCTCTCCGTCATCGCCTCCGGTCCCACAGTGCCGGACCCGACGACGCGCGAGGACGCGCTCGCCGTCATCGCCAAATATAAGATCGACGCGCCCGCCGCCGTGCTCGCCTATCTCGCAACCGACGCCTGCGAGACGCCCAAGCCCGGCGACAAGATTTTCGACCGCGTCGAGAATATTCTCATCGCGACGCCGCAAGGCTCGCTCGACGCCGCCGCCGCAGTGGCGAGCAAGGGCGGCTTCACGCCGCTCATCCTCGGCGATCTCGAGGGCGAGTCGCGCGACGTCGCGCTGGTCCACGCCGGCATCGCGCGGCAGATCGCGCGCCATGCGCAGCCGATCGCGCCGCCTGTGGCCATCATCTCCGGCGGCGAGACGACCGTCACCGTGCGCGGCAATGGCAAGGGCGGCCGCGACGCCGAGTTCCTGCTGGCGCTGACGCTGGCGCTCGAGGGCTTCGGCGGAATCTCCGCCATCGCCTGCGACACCGACGGAATCGACGGCAGCGAGGACAACGCCGGCGCGATCATGACCGCCGATTCCTTCGCGCGGGCGGCCGCGCAGGGCGTCGATCTCAAGGCGCTCTTCGCCAATAATGACGCCTATACCGCCTTCGAGAAGCTCGGCGATCTCCTCGTCACCGGCCCGACGCGCACCAATGTGAATGACTTCCGCGTCATTCTCGTGCCCGGCCGGGCGAGCTGAGGGCATTCCGCGCTTGCCGGCTGCTGCTGTTATAATATAACATCTGGAAATGAACCGACAGCAATCGGCTATTTTTCAAAAGGTCGCGCTCGCCGCTCACGCGCATGGCGAGCGCGCCGGCGATCGCGTCTCCCTGCTGCGCCTTTCGGCGGGCGAGCGGCTTCTCGGCGCCGTCGCCGTGCTGGCGCTGCTCTGGGCCGCCGTCTATTGGGCGCTGAGCTGAAGGCGCGATCGATGACCGCTGGCGCGATCCGGCTGGAGAATGTGACGCTCGGCTATGAGCGCCGCCCGGCCGTTCATCATCTTTCCGGCGTCGTCGAGGCCGGCGCCGGGCTCGCCGTCTGCGGACCCAACGGCGCCGGTAAATCCACTCTGCTCAAAGCGCTCGCCGGCCTGCTGCCGCCGCTCGGCGGCCGCATCGTCTATGACGGCCTCGCGCTGCGCGATATCGCCTATCTGCCGCAATCGGCGGAGATCGATCACGCCTTTCCGATCGATGTGCTGGATTTCGTCTCCATGGGCGCGATGCGCCGCATCGGGCTTTTCGGCCGCGTCGGCGCCGGAGAGCGCACGCGCATCGCATCGGCGCTCGCCGCGGTCGGGCTCGAGGGTTTCGAGGACCGCGCGATCGGCGCGCTCTCCGGCGGCCAGATGCAGCGCGTATTGTTCGCGCGGCTGCTGGTGGAGGATTGCCCGGTCATTCTGCTCGACGAGCCTTTCGGCGCCATAGACGCCCGGACCATCGACGATCTGGTGAAGATCATCGCCCGCTGGCGGGAGGAGGGCCGCACCGTGGTCGCGGTTCTGCACGAGCTCGATCTCGCCCGCCGCGCCTTTCCGCAGGCGCTGCTGCTGGCGCGCGAGCCGATCTTCTGGGGCGCGACGCAAGAGGCGCTGTCCGAGGCGCGTCTCGCGCAGGCGAGCCGCATGGTCGAGGCGTACGATCGCGAGGCCGAGGAATGCCGGCGCGACGAGACTCCCCATGCTGCATGAGCTCTTCATCGCGCCTTTCGTCGATTACGAATTCATGCGCCGCGCGCTGGTCGGCGCAATCGCTTTGTCGATCTCCGGTTGCCCGCTCGGCGTCTTTCTGATTCTGCGCCGCATGTCGCTGGCCGGCGACGCGCTCTCGCACGCCATTCTGCCGGGCGCGGCGCTCGGCTATCTCGCCTGCGGCCTGTCGCTGCCGGCGATGACTTTTGGCGGCCTGCTCGCCGGCCTCGCGGTCGCCGTGGCGTCGAGCGCGGCGGCGCGCTGGACGGCTCTGCGGGAGGACGCCTCGCTCGCGGCTTTCTATCTCGTCTCGCTGGCGCTCGGCGTCGCGCTCGTCTCGGTCAAGGGCTCGAATGTCGATCTGCTGCATGTGCTGTTCGGCTCGGTGCTGGCGCTCGACGACGCCACGCTGATCTTCCTCGCCGCCATTGCGAGCTTCACCCTCTCGGCGCTCGCGCTCGCCTATCGGGCGCTGGCGCTGGACACTTTCGATCCGCTCTTCGCCCGCCGCGTCAGCCCGCTGGGCGAGTGGATTCCCTTCGCCTTTCTGGCGCTGGTGGTGCTCAATCTGGTGGCCGGCTTCCATGCGCTCGGCACGCTGATGGCGGTCGGAATCATCATGCTGCCGGCCGCCTCGGCGCGGCTGTGGACGCGCGACCTCACCGGGGCGCTGCCGCTGGCGGCGGCGATCGGCGCGGTCTCCTCCTACTTCGGCCTCGTCCTGTCCTTCCGCACGGGCCTCGCCGCTGGACCCGTGATCATCCTCATGGCGGGCGGCGCTTATTTCCTCTCTTTGATCTTCGGAAAGACCGGCGGCGTGATTCGCTTGCGGAGGCCCAAGCGACATTTGGAGGGGTGACGCATGGATTCTTTGCGCGCGACGTCCTCGAATCTTTCCCGTCTCATAGGGTTTCCGTCTCGCCGCGCCACGCTGGCGACGCTCGCGCTCCTCGTCTCGCCGCTTCGCGCCCAGCCTGCGCCGCCGCCGCCGCCGAGGCTGCCTGTCGTCGCGAGCTTTTCCATTCTCGGCGATCTCGTCCGCATTGTCGGCGGCGACCGCATCGACGTCACGACCATTGTCGGGGCGAACGGCGACGCCCATGTCTATCAGCCGAGCCCGCAGGACGGGCGTCGCCTCGCCGCGGCCAAGCTCGTTTTCGTCAATGGCCTCGGCTTCGAAGGCTGGATCGACCGGCTCGTTTCCGCCTCCAAGACCAAAGCGCGCATCGTCACCGCGAGCCGAGCCGTCACGCCGCGCAAGGAGGGGGAAGGCGTCGATCCGCACGCTTGGCAGGATGTCGCCAATGTCAAAATCTATGTCGCCAACATAAGAGACGCGCTCGTCGAGGCCGATCCGGACGGCGCCGCGCGCTACAAGGCCAATGCTGCGGAATATCTCCATGCGCTCGGCGGGCTCGACGCCGAGATCGTCGCGGCGATCGACGCCATTCCGCGCGCGCGCCGCCGCGTCGTCTCCACCCATGACGCTTTCGGCTATTTCGCGGCGCGCTATGGCGTGGAGTTCATCGCGCCGCAGGGCGTCTCCACCGACGCCGAGGCGAGCGCGCGCGATATCGCCCGCATCGTCGACGCGGTGAAGACGCATAAGGTCGCGGCGGTGTTCCTCGAGAATATCGTCGATCCGCGCTTCGCCCAGCGCATCGCCGCGGAGACCGGGGCCAAGGTCGGCGGCGCGCTCTATTCGGACGCGCTCTCCCCGCCGGACGGTCCCGCGCCGAGCTATGTGCGGCTCATGCGCTTCAATGTGAAGCAATTGAGCGAGGCGCTGGCGCGCTGAGGCTTGCGGTCGCCCGACGACTTTCGGCCGGATTTTCGTCTATACTATTTTCAGGCGCGCTGGCGGTCCCGCGCCCTGGAGCCTGTCCCATGCGACTTCATCTGTCTCTCGGCGCCGCTTTTTGCGCGCTCTGTCTTCCTGCCTTTTCGCCTGTCCTTCCGGCCGCCGCGGATGAGACGCCGCGCCGCAAGCCCGGCCTTTGGCGCATGGAGCATGTCATGCAGGGCGCGCCCTCGCCGAGCGGCGGGGTGGAAATGTGCATCGACGAGAAGACAGACGACATCATGCGCCAGAACATCGGCGAAAACGGGCCGAAATGCGAGAAGCTGAGCTTCACCCGCGACGGCGATAAATATCGTGTCAGCTCGGTCTGCAAGCTCGACAAGTCGGTGACGAAGACGGAAGGCGTTTTCACCGGGAGCTTCGATTCCGCCTATCGCGGCGAGCTCCACATCACTTATACGCCGCCGATCCATAATCTCGCTTCCGCCGATATGGTGCTCGAGGCGAAGTGGCTCGGTCCGTGCAAGCCGGGCCAAAAGCCGGGCGACATCGTCATGCCGGGGCTGCCGGGCGGACAAATGAACATGCAGGAGCTCATCAAGAAGCGCGAGCAGCTCCGCAAAGGCGCGCAATAGGAGCAAGCCCCTTGACCGACAAGATTCCCGTCACCGTCCTCACCGGCTATCTCGGCGCCGGCAAGACGACTCTTCTCAACCGCATCCTCACCGAGCAGCACGGGCGGCGCTACGCCGTCATCGTCAATGAGTTCGGCGAGATCGGCATAGACAATGACCTCGTCGTCGGCGCCGACGAAGAAATCTTCGAGATGAACAACGGCTGCATCTGCTGCACCGTGCGCGGCGATCTCATCCGCATCATCGAAGGTCTGCTGAAGCGCCGCGGCAAGTTCGACGCGATCATCGTCGAGACGACCGGCGTCGCCGATCCCGCGCCGGTGGCGCAGACATTCTTTGTCGATGCGGATGTGAAGGAGGCGGCGCGGCTCGACGCTGTGGTGACGCTCGCCGACGCCAAATTTCTGGCGCAGCGCCTCGCCGATGCGCCGGAGGCGAAGAATCAGATCGCCTTCGCCGACGTCATCGTGCTGAACAAGACCGATCTCGTGACGCGCGAGGAGCTCGCCGAGGTCGAGGGCCGCATTCGCGCCATCAACCCTTATGCGACTCTGCATCATGCGGTGAAGGCAGATGTTCCGATTGCGGCGGTGCTGGAGCGCAATGCTTTCGATCTCGATCGCATATTGGAGATAGAGCCGCGTTTCCTCGAGGCGGAGGATCACGATCATCACGATCATGATCACGGCCATCATGAGCATGAGCATGAGCATGAGCATGAGCACGAGTGCGGGCCGGATTGCGGCCACGATCATCATCACGAGCACGCGCATCATGATCATGATGAGCACGGGCGTCACGACGATCACGGCCATGGGCTGAAGCATTATCACGATGAGGAGATGGGCTCGGTCTCCATCCTCCACGAGGGCGAGCTCGATCCCAATGTCTTCGTGCCCTGGCTCAACGAGTTCGTGCAGCGCGAGGGCGCGGATATTCTGCGCTGCAAGGGCATCGTCGCCTTCACCGACGAGCCGAAGCGCTTCGTCTTCCAGGGCGTGCATATGATCCTGGACGGCGATCTGCAGCGCGACTGGCGCCCCGACGAGAAGCGCAGCGCGCGCCTCGTCTTCATCGGCCGCAAGCTGAAGGAAGAGACGATCCGCGAGAGCTTCGAGACGGAAGTGCTGCGGCGCAAGTGATCTTTCCGCAATTTTGCGCGCGGCGAGGGCGTCTCGCCGCGCGGTTCCGTCGGCGCCGACGAGTCATCGGATAGAAACGATCGTCGCGATCCAGCAAAGAATTAGAAAATCGTTTCGCTCATTCTGGTCCGCTCGAGGCGTGACGCCGCCCGTCTTGCGATCGGGGTGAGAGCTTGAAGGAATCGCTCGCGCATTGCGCCGTGGCGGGATTGCTGCTGGTCGCGCTGCTGCGGCCGACATCGGGAGCCGATCCGGCCCACGCCTCCGCCTATGCTTGGGTTCCCGAAACGATTTCGACGGACGGCAGGCGGCTGCTGGCGAAAATCGGCGGCGATCACGCCATCATCCCCACTCTGCCGGAGCCCGGCGATCATGATGGCTGGGCGCGGCTGCAGGCCGCCGCGGCGGCGGCGCGCGCGGTCGACCTCGCCGCGGTGCGGACGCAAGGAGTCGCCGTCTCGCGGATCGAGACGGACGGCGCCTCCTATTTCGACATTGCGCCGAACGGGCTCGTCGATGATGGATCGGTCGTCGTCTATCTCCATGGCGGCGCCTTCGTGTATTTCGACGCGCGCGGCGCGCTCGAGGGAATGGCCAAGCTCGCGCGCGTCTTCCGCCGTCGCATCGTCGTCGTCGATTATCGCCTCGCGCCTGCGGCGAAATGGCCACAGATCACCGGAGACGTGGTCGCTGTCGTGAAGCGCCTGCTCGCCGGCGGCGCGCAAATGCGACGCATCGCCATGTTCGGCGATTCCGCCGGCGGCAATCTCGCGGTCGCGACGACGCTGAAAATGCGTGACGAAGGCCTCGGCCTGCCGGCCGCTGTGGCGACCTGGTCGCTGCTGGCCGATTTCCGCAACGCCGCCGACACCCGCGTCACGCTGCGCGACGCCGATCCCATCATGTCCTATGAGCGCCAGATCAAAAACGCCATGCTCGCCTATGCGGATGCGAAGGATTGGGCGCATCCTCATGTGTCGCCGGTCTATGGCGATTTCGAGAAAGGCTTTCCGCCTGCTCTTATTCAGGCGGGCACGCGCGAAATTCTGCTCAGCGATTCTGTGCGGCTCTATCAGGCGATCGAGGCGGCGGGCGGGACCGCCAAGCTCGACGTCTATGAAGGAATGCCGCATGTGTTCCAGGGGCAGATTCCGAACGCGCCGGAGTCGCGCCTCGCCGTCGCCAAGATGAAGGCCTTTTTCGACCAGCATCTTTCGCGGTGAGCGCGGCTTCGCTCACCCGTGCACGCCCGGCGCCTCACGCCCGGTGCGCGCGACATATTCTGTATAGCCGCCGCCGAACTGCTGCACGCCTTCCGGCGTCACCTCCAGCACGCGATTGGAGAGGGCCGCCAGAAAGCGCCGGTCGTGCGAGACGAACAGCATGGCGCCCTCATAGGCCGCGAGCGCCTCGACCAGCATCTCCTTGGTGCCGAGATCGAGATGGTTGGTCGGCTCGTCCAGCACCAAAAAATTCGGCGGATCAAAGAGCATTTTCGCCATCACCAGCCGCGCCTTCTCGCCGCCCGAGAGCACGCGGCATTTCTTCTCCACATCGTCGCCGGAAAAGCCGAAGCAGCCGGCGAGCGTGCGCAGCGCGCCTTGCCCGGCTTGCGGGAAAGCGTCCTCCAGCGCCTCGAAGACGCTGTGCTCGCCGTTCAGAAGCTCCATGGCGTGCTGCGCGAAATAGCCCATCTTCACATTGGCGCCGAGCGCCGCCGCGCCTTCGTCCGGCTGCGTCGCGCCGGCGATGAGCTTCAGCAGCGTGGATTTGCCGGCGCCATTGACGCCCATCACGCACCAGCGCTCCCTGCGCCGCACCTGAAAATCCAGCCCCTCGTAAATGCTGCGCGAGCCATAGCGCTTGGAGACGCGCGCGAGCGTCGCCACCTCCTCGCCGGATCGCGGCGCCGGCGCGAATTCGAAAGCGACCGACTGGCGCCGGCGCGGCGGCTCGACGCGCTCGATCTTGTCGAGCTTCTTCACGCGGCTCTGCACCTGCGCGGCGTGCGAGGCCCGCGCCTTGAAGCGCTCGATGAATTTGATCTCCTTGGCGAGCATGGCCTGCTGCCGCTCGAATTGCGCCTGCTGCTGCAATTCATTCTGCGCGCGCTGGCGCTCGTAGAATTCATAATCGCCGGAATAGGAGTTGAGCGAGCCGCCGTCGATCTCGATGATCTTGCCGACGATGCGATTCATGAACTCGCGATCATGCGAGGTCATCAGCAGCGCGCCGGGGTAGCCTTTCAAAAATCCCTCGAGCCAGATCAGGCTTTCGATGTCGAGATGGTTGCTCGGCTCGTCGAGCAGCATGGCGTCCGGGCGCATCAAGAGAATGCGCGCCAGCGCGACGCGCATCTTCCAGCCGCCGGAGAGCGCGCCGACGTCGCCGTCCATCATCTCCTGGGAAAAGCCGAGGCCGGCGAGAACCTCGCGCGCGCGGCCGTCCAGCGCATAGCCGTCCAGCTCCTCGAAACGCGCCTGGACCTCGCCATAGCGCTCGAGGATCGCGTCGAAATTTTCCGCCGCGTCCGGGTCGGCCATGGCGGCCTCCAGCTCGGCGAGCTCCGCGGCGACGGCGCTCACCGGGCCGGCGCCGTCCATCACCTCGGCGACGGCGCTGCGGCCGGCCATCTCGCCGACATCCTGGTTGAAATAGCCGATGGTGACGCCGCGATCGACCGACACTTGGCCTTCATCCGGCCGTTCCTGGCCCGCGATCATGCGGAAGAGCGTCGTTTTGCCGGCGCCATTGGGGCCGACGAGGCCGACCTTCTCGCCGGGAAGCAGCGCCGCCGACGTTTCGATGAAGAGGAGCTGCTGGCCGTTCTGCTTGCTGATGTTCTCGAGGCGTATCATGTCCGCGCGCTTATCGGTGAATTGCGCGGGTCTTATGACATAGCGAGGCGGATTCCCGAAACCGGGATCTCGTCCTCTCCCCGCCAGGGCGGGGAGAGGAAAAGCGCGCGCGGCTTACGCCACGCCCTTCTCATTGAGGAAGGAGCCGTAGAGCTTGTCGATTTTCGGAATATGGTCGGTCAGCCAGCCGACGAGAAAGGCCGCCGTGTCGGCGGTCACTTCCGCCTCGCCGGCGTGGAACTTTTTCTGCAGATCGAGCGCGGTGGCGACGAGCTTGTCGTGCTCGGCCTTGTGGCCGGGATAGGCGGGATAGCCATAGGCTTCGAAATTCGCCTCCTCCGAGGCGAAATGCTCGGCGACATAGGCGATGAGCGCGTCGAGATCGCGGCCGACGGCGTCGCGGTCGCCGCTCGCGACGGAATCGCCGAGAACATTCAGCAGACGGAAAATTTCCTGATGCTCTATGTCATGCTTGGAGACGTTGGTGGCGAATTGCTCGGACGACCAGGTGATGAGCGACATGCCTTTTCCTCCATCGAATGATTGGTCCGACCGAGGCGCGCCGCGATCGAACGAGTGATCGCGTAAAGGGCGCGTCGCCGCGCGTCATTGACGAGCGTCAATAAAGGACGAATTGCCGCTGCGGCATGATGAGGCCTTAGGGGCGCGACGCCCCCTCCCCAGCCCTCCCCCGCTGCGCGGGAGAGGGAGCAGATTCCGCGCTTCATCGAGATTTTGCGTAAACGCCTGCCGCCCCCCTCTCCCGCAAAGCGGGGGAGGGTGAGGGAGGGGGCCGCGCAGCGCATTCACGCCTGCGCTTTGACGGCGTCTTTCCTCTGCTTGCGCCTGCGCTTCTGCTCCAAGACGCCGGGGCGCGCGGAGGCGGCGGCGGCGCGCTCCTTCTCCTGGCGCAGCGAGCCGGTCATGGCGGCGACGAGCCTCTGCGCGGCGCGCGGCGGCGTCGATCGCATCAGCGCGACGAGCGAGCGGATGCGCTCCACATCCGGCGCGGCGCGCTCGGCGCCGAGGAAGATGCGGATCGCCGTGTCCTCGCCGACGCCGAGGGCGAGCAGGGCGAGCGCCAGCGCCTCCCCGCTTTTGTCCATGAGAATGGCGCGCGCGCGCGACTTGCGGCAGTCGAGCGCTTCCGCCAGCGCCTCGGCCAGCGCCTCGAAATCGCGGGCGACCGCGCAGGCGTCGATCTCCTCGGCCAGCGCCGGCGCCGGCCGCGCGACATATTCCGGCCCATTCGAGACAAGGGCCTGCGTCGCCGCCTCCAGCAATATGCGCGAGCGCTCGCCGGAATCGGCGGCGAGGAACAGCGCTTCCGGGTCGAGCGCGAGATCGGCGCGGTCCAGCAATATGCGCGCGAGCCGCAGATCGTCGCGCGCCGCCTGCAGCAGCGAGCGCCGCGCCGCTTGATCGAGATGCAGGCGCCGATTGGCGGCGAGCGCGCAGAGCACCTCGCTCTCGCCGCGCGAGGCGAGGCCGGCGATGATCTTGCGTTCCAGCGAGGAGCGGCGGGCGATGGCGACGGCGAGCTCGGCCGAGCCATGCTCGGCCAGCGCGCGCACGAGGCCGGCGTGAATCACCGGCGCATATTCTACGGCGATGCGGGAGACGCGTCCGCCCTTGTCCAGCAGCCGCGCGACGATTCCGCGCGGCGTGTCCGGGTGGCGGCACAATTCCAAAGCCCGCTCGGCGACCACATCGGCGTCGAGCACATCGATGAAGCCTCCGACGAGCGTCTCGAACTGGTCGATATCGGCCGCCGGATGCAGCGGACGCGCGACGAACTGGTCGACGATCTCGCGGAACAGAGCCGCCTCGGCCTTCCGATTTTCGCTTTCGCCTCGTGGCATATACGCACCAATCGCAAACTTAATACACGAACGGCGAATTTAGCGCGTGGACATTGACGCAACATTAACCCTCGGCGGCCCCTAATCGCCCTATCGACCGAACGCGCGATTTGCGCGCTTCATTGCGGGGGCCGGTTCATTGCGGGGGCCGATGAAATGGGCGAGCTCATAGCCTTCTCCTCGAAGGCGAGGTCGGCGCCACGAGCGCCGTCCGTCGTCGGCGAGGCGCAAATACTTTTCTTTCTCGGCGTGCGTTATGTGCGGCCGGAGGATGCGGCGACGAAAACGCCGGGCGGCGGCGGCACGGCGACGAGCGGCGGCCGCAAGCGCAAGCGCCGGGCGTGAGCCTTTAGCCCGGAAAATTCACCGCAGGTTGGCGGGAGTGGTACAGCCTTTTGATTTAGCGTAGAGTTCGGGTGTCGAATCCAACTCGCGCCATTTCGAAGCCGCCACGCCCGCCATGAACGATTTTACCCTGCCGCTTTCCGGCCTGTCACCTGTTTCCGGCAAGACCGTCGTCGCCAAATTCGACGGCGGCCTCGTGTCCTCCGATGGCGGCGTGCTGCTGCTGCGTGAGATCGAGCAGCGCCTGCGCGTCGCCGAGCGGCTCGCCGGCTGCATCCGCGATCCGCGCGATCCCGATCTCGTCACCCACACGCTCGCCGACATCATGCGCTTTCGCCTGCTCATGATCGGCGCCGGCTATGAGGACGGCAACGACGCCTCGGCTCTGCGCAGCGATCCGATCTTCAAGATGGCGCAAGGCGTCGCGCCGTCCGAGCGCGAGCTCGCCTCGCAGTCGACGATCTCGCGCTTCGAGAATCTGCCGGACGCTCGCGCTCTGCTGCGCATGGGCCGCGCCTTGGTCGATCTCTATTGCGAGTCGTTCCATCGCGTTCCAGAGCGCATCACGCTCGACATCGACGACACCTTCGACGCTGTCCACGGCGGCCAGCAACTCCGCCTCTTCAACGCGCATCATGACGAATATGGTTTTCAACCGATCGTCGTGTTCGACGGCTCTGGCCGCTTCGTCTCGGCCATGCTGCGGCCGGCAAAGCGCCCCAGCGGCAGGGAGGCCGAGCGCTTCCTGCGCCGCCTGCTGCGCGCCATTCGCACCAATTGGCCGAGAACGAAAATTCTGCTGCGCGCCGACAGCCATTATTGCACGCCCGAGACGATCGACTTCTGCCGCGCCAATGGCCTCGACTTCATCTTCGGCGTCGCCCCGACGACGACGCTGAGATCGCATATCCTCGGCCTCGAAGCCAGAACCAAGGCCGCGTTCGAGGCGACGCCTTCGGCCGGCAAGGCGCGGCGCTACAAGGAATTCCTCGACGGCGCACAGAGCTGGAGCCGCGTCGAGCGCATCATCGCACGAACCGAAGCAGGGCCCGACGGCGTCGACACGCGCTTCGTCGTCACCAATCTCGAAGCCCGCAATGCCCGCCGTCTCTATGAAGATGTCTATTGCCGACGCGGCCAAGCCGAGAACCATATCAAATCCTGGAAGACGCATCTTTGCGCCGACCGAACCTCATGCATGAAGGCGACAGCCAATCAGCTTCGCCTGTTCCTGCACGCCGGAGCCTATTGGATCATGTGGGGCTTGCGCATGGCGGCGCCCAAGCGCTCGGCTTGGCGGACGGCTCAGTTCGACACTCTGCGTCTACGTCTCGTGAAAATCGCCGCGCGTGTCGTCGAGATGAAGACCGCCATCAAAATCCATCTGCCGACGAGCTGTCCCGACCAGCGATTCCTTCGCATCGCGCTCGCGCGCATTCCGCGCCTCGCGACATGACCGGCGGGGCGAGCGCCCCCGAAATCCGAACCCTTTTCCGTCCACCCGCAAGCCTTCGCCTTTCGAAACTCCGGCCCGCCGCCAGAGCCGCTGGTGCTGCGCGCGCGTCATCTGGAACCAAAAAATGTTCCACTTCACCGCGAAAGCCGGTCAAGCGCTGCATAATCGCGGTTAGAGCGTCATCCAATCGATGACGCTCTCATTTCTCTTTTGGAAGCGAATTCTGATCGATCGAACGATTCCGTTCGATCGGAAAGCGCTTCTAATCGGCGAGAATCAAAGCCCAATAGACCTTGTATTTCGCATTGGGCGCATAGGCGGTCGCAATGCCCATGCGCGTCGCTTTCTTCATCAGCAAATTCTTATTGTGCGGCGGCGATTGCCGCCATCCCGAGAACGCCTCGGCGAGCGTGTGATAGCCGGCCGAGACATTCTCCGCGGCGCTGACGCTGCGCATTCCGCGCGCGGTGAGGCGCATGTCCAGCGTTCCGCGCACCACATGGCTCAGCGAATTGGCGGAGGCCATGGCGCTCGCCTGCGCCTGCGCGGCCTCTTGCAGCGCGGGGTCCAGCGCCAGCGCCGAGAGCCCATTGTTGCTGCGATAGAGCGAGATCATGTCCCGCGCCGCCTGCGCGTCGACGCGCGCATTCGGCGCGGCGAGCGAGCGATAGAAGCTCGGCTGCTCCGGCTCTTTCGGCAGGCGGCTCTCGCTCGTGCAGGAGGCGAGCGCGAGAAGCGCCGCGGCCGGCGCGAGGAAGCGAAGGGAAGGAGACATGCGCTTTCGTCTGTGAGCGAGATGAAGCGGAACGCGCGCGCCTTCTACACTCATTCGCCGGCGACCGCATAGTCCCGCTCGCGCCCGCTCTCCAGCACGCGCGGCGCGGGCGCGAAAGGCTCCAGCCCCATCACCTGCACCACCGCCGGCGCCGGCGCGGGGGCGGAAATCTTCACGCCCGCCTCGGCGAAGCGGCGGTAGATGTCGAAGAGCAGATCGCTCTTCACCCGCGTTGCCTGCTCGACATCCTCGACATAGCACCAGAGCTCGAAGCGAAAGGCGCTCTGCTCCATGGCGAGGAACATAACTTGCGGCGCCGGGATGCGTAGAAGCCCGTCCTGCGCCTTTGCGGCGGCGAGCAGCAGCTCGCGAATCTGCTCGGGATCGACGCCCGAATGCGGGGCGATGGCGATCTTGATGCGGCCGATGCGGTCGTTGCGCAACCAATTCTTGACCACGCCGGAAACGAGATTGGAATTGGGCACGATCATCGTCGCGCGATCGAAGGTCTCGATCTCGGTCGAGCGCACATTGATGCGCTTCACATAGCCTTGCTCGTCGCCGAGCACGACCCAGTCGCCGACGCGGATCGCCCGCTCCCACAGCAGGATGAGGCCGGAGACGAAATTATTGACGATCGATTGCAGGCCGAAGCCGATGCCGACCGAAAGGGCGCCGGCGACGATGGCGAGGCGCTCGAGGCTGAGGCCGAGCTCGGCCAGCGCCACGGAGACGGCCAGAATGAATCCGGCGTAGCCGAGGCTGGCGCCGATGGAGTGGCGCAGGCCCATGTCGAGCCGCGTCAGCGGCAGCAGGCGCTGGTCGAGCCAGCGGCGCAGCGCCTTGGTCGCCCCATAGGTGAGGGCGAAGAGGGCGAGCGCCGTCGCCATGCCGGCCGGCGAGATGGTGACCTCGCCGATCTTGAAGCCGGCGAAGGCGGTTTGGAGATTGCCCAGGAAATCGCCGGACTGGAAACCATAAGGGACGAGCGCGACGAAGAGCGCGAAGCCGTAGAGAGCGAGCGTCGCGACGCCGGTCGAGAGCACGGCGAGCTGGCAGAGCGATTCGCTGCGCACGCCGAAGCCGGAGACGAGCGTGCGTCCGAGCGTCGTCTCCGGCTGGAAGAGATGTTGAAGGCCGGTCTCGACAAAGGCGAGCAGCAGATAGAGCGCCGCACCGACGGCCGCGAGCCAGGCGAGCTGCAGCACCAGGAAATTGGCGAAAGCCACATAGCCGGCCGCCAGCGCGCCCGTGATGACGACGATCTCCACCCAGGCGAGAAGGCGCAGCGCATAGATGCGGTCGCGTCCGTCGAGATCGGCGCCGGGGTCGTCGTCGCATGTCTCATGGCGCGTCGCCACGGTGACGATGAGAAAGACGATGGCGATGAACAAGGCGCCGCCGCCGCGCGTCAGCACGATGACCGGAAGGCTCGCCTGCACGAATTCGGCGATCTGCTCGAGAACGCGCGTCGCCGCGGCGACGAAGCCGACGAGAACCGCGAGATAGAGCAGCCGCAGCGAGAGCCGGTTGCCCAAGCCGACGAGCCGCCATTGCGGCAGGCCCGGCGCCAGCAGCCCGCGCGCCAGCCCCAGGGAGACCGCGACGAAAGTCACCGATTCGGACAGACGCCGGCCGAGCGGGGCGAGAACGGCGTCCTCGAGCTGAAAAGCGTCGAGCGCCAGAGCGATGGCCGCGACGATGGCGATCGGCAGCGCCGCGGTCACAATGGTCGTCGTCACCGCCGCCGTGGCCTTGTGGAATTGGTCCGGCGCCTCGATCGTGGCCTCGCGCTTCGCGAAGCGGCGGGCGAACAAGGTCGCCGGCACGGCGAGCAGCAGCACGAAAAATATCGTCGCCAGAAAGCTCTCGAGCTGCCCATTGCGCAGCCGCGCCGAGACGGCCTCGGCGCGCTGCTCCAGCAGCAGGCCGAAGATCTTGGCGTCATAGGGCAGCTCTTGCAGAGCGGCGCTCCACAGCGCCGGGGAGAACAGACCGCTGGTGCGCAGGAACAAGGTCTTGGCGAAGAGCGCCCGTTGCCGCGCGCGGATCACCAGAGCGGTCTGCCGCGTCTCGATCGACAGCGCCCGCGCGCGCTTCAGCGTCGCGTCCACCTCCTCATAGAGCTTCTTCTGCTCGGCGAATTCGGCGTTGACGCTCGCCGTCGCCAGCGAGCCGCTATCCACCGCCGGAGCGGGGGCGGGGGCTGGCGCAGCGGGGACGGCCGTGGGCAGGGAGCGCGTCTCGGCCGAGGCTCTGGCGATAACCGCTCTGCCATTGCCGGGCGCGCGCGCGCCTTTGCCGGGGGCGGGCTCCTCCTTCTTGGGCGGCGCTTCGGTCGGCGGCGCGGCGGCGGGCGCCTCCTTCGTCTCGCCGGCGGGCTTGGCCGGGCCGGACAGCTCGTCGAGCCGCGCCTGCAAGGCGGCGAGGCGCGGCGTCAGCCGGTCGATCACATCCTGCAGCTCGGCCGGCAGCGTATCGACGCGATCGCGCAGGCTCTTGAGCGTCGCGTCATTGAGCGAGGGATCGGCGAGGGCGGTCTCCACTTCCTCGAGCGTCGCGCGGGCGGCGTCGAGCCGCGCATTGAACTGCTCGAGCGTGGAAGAGGGCTCCGCGGCGACGGCGGCGCCGGCGAAGAAGAGGACGAGGCAGAGAGCGAGAAATCGGCGCAAGGCGAAGCTTTCGTTGGTGAGACGAGCCATATACGCGCAATGAGACGAACAATTTGCCAATCTTGCGGCGACGCCGCCAGCGGCGCGGCGGCTATCGGTCGCGATCTTGCGCCGGATAGGGCCTTCGCTCTCCCGCGCGGTCGCGGACGAGCCAGCCGCCGTCCACGTCGCGCTCGATGTAGGATTGCTGAAGCGGAACCTTACCGTAGCCGCCCGGAATGTCGAGAACGTAAGAGGGAAGCGCGACGCCGGAGACCCGGCGCGCCAGCTCCGCATAAAGCGCCTGTCCGCGCTCCAGCGGGAGGCGAAAATGGCCGGTGCCCGGCGCGAGATCGGGATGGTGGAGATAGTAGGGCTTGATCTGCGCCGTCACCAGAGCGCGCATCAGCTGCTCGAGCGTGTCGGCGGAATCGTTGACGCCGGCGAGCAGAACGGTCTGCGCCAGAGTCGAAATCCCCGCCCGTTGAATGTCGGCGACCGCCTCCCGCGCCGCGGTCGACAGCTCGCGGGCGTGATTGACGTGCAGCACCATATAGACGGCCTTGCCGCTCGCCTTCAGCGCCGCCAGCCGCTCCTGCGTGACGAGGCGCGGCGCAGCGGTCGGCGCGCGCGTGTGGATGCGCAGAACGGCGACATGCGGAATGGCGGCGAGCTTTTCGGCGACCATGCGCAGCCGCCGGGCCGAGAGCGCCAGCGGATCGCCGCCGGTCAGAATGACCTCGAAAATCTGCGGCCGCTCCGCGACATAGGCGAGCGCTTTGTCCACGGCCTCGTCGGAGAGCATGGCGCCCTTGCCGAGACCGACGGTCTCGCGGCGAAAGCAGAAGCGGCAATAGACCGGGCAGACCGAGAGCAGCTTCAGCAGCACGCGATCGGGATAGCGATGCACCAGCCCTTCCACCGGGCTGAAGGCGTCGTCGCCGATCGGATCGGCCAGCTCCTCCGGGCGCGTCTCCAGCTCGCGCAGGTCGGGCAGAAATTGCCTCGCGATCGGGTCCGCCGGATCAGCGCTGTCGATCAGCGCGGCGATTTCCGGCGTCACGGCGACGCTATAGCGCGCCTCGACGGCCGCCAGCGCCGCCGCTCGCGCCGGCTCCACCAGCCCGGCGGCGGCGAGATCGGCCACGGAGGTCGCGGTCGCGGCGCGCGGCGCGCCGGAGCCCTGGGGCTCCAGAATCGTCTCGTCGCTCCGCTCCAGGCGATAACGGGCGCTGTCCTCGGTCATCGGGCCGCTTATAGTGGCATAACCGCATGCGGCAACGGATTTCGCAGCGGGCTCGCCGCCGCCGACAGGAAGACTATGCCCGTCACCACCCAAAGCGCGCCATGGGAGATTCTGGCGCTGCTGCGCTTCTTCCTCGCCTTCGTGGTCCTTTCCGGGCATCTGAGCTGGTATCCGGCGGCCTCCGGCGGCTTTGTCGAGACATTCGACGATTTCGGCGGCAAGGCCGCGGTGCTCGGCTTTCTGCTGATGTCCGGCTTTTCCATCGCCGCCTCGCTTGAGCGCGAGGAAAAAGGCTTCTATCTGAGGCGTTTGCTGCGTATCTATCCGCTCTATCTCGGGGCGGTGGCGCTGTCGCTGCTGGTCGAGGCCGCCACTCACGGCCATGTCCAGATCGGCGGCTTCTCGATCGAGGGCGAGAAATATTCGGCCGCGCTCGGCAATCTGTTTTTCTTGCAGGCTTTTTTCGTGCGGCCTCTGCAATTCGACGGGCCGCTGTGGTCGCTGGCGATAGAGGTCTTCTATTATCTGCTCGCGCCCGTCTTCCGGCGCCTCGATCAAAAGCGCCTGCTCGCGCTGATGGCTCTGTCTCTCTTCTGCTTTCTGCTGCCGCGCGGCGCCGATTTCGGCCTCGCCTATCGGGCGCTGCTCGAGACCAATGCGCTGGATTATCTCTGGTGTTGGCTGCTCGGCTTTCTTTTGTGGCGGGAGCGGTCCGTCGCGACGCTGGGCTTCGCCGTCATCGGCGCGGCGGCGGTGCGCTTCGGGCCGATGACGCCGGAGCCCTTGGCCGTCGTCACCTTTCTCGCGCCGCTCGCTGCGCTTCTCCTTCGCGGCAGGATCGCCTTTCCGCAGCGGCTACGCGGCGCGGCGGCCTATCTCGGGGCCTTCTCCTATCCGCTCTATCTCTTCCATTTTCCGGCGATGATCATGGGCTATGCGATCTTTGGCCTCCGCGCGCCGGAGGCGCTGCTGGCCCTCGCGCTGGCGACGGCGCTGCTCGCATTCCACGCCATCGATCGGCGCCTCGAGCACAAAAGGCGCGGCGGCTACGTCCCCTTTTCCGCCACCGGCGTCCACAGAACCTGCTCGATGCGCTCCGCCCCGCTGGCCAGCATCGCCAGCCGATCGAAGCCGAGCGCTATGCCGCTCGCCGGCGGCATATGGGCCAGCGCTTCGAGGAAATCTTCGTCCACCGGATAGCGGTCGCCATAGATGCGGGCGCGCTTTTCCATCTGCTCTTCGAAACGGCGGCGCTGCTCGGCCGGGTCGGTCAGCTCGCCGAAGCCATTGGCGAGCTCCACCCCGCAGGCGAAGAGCTCGAAACGCTCGGCGAAACGCAGGTCGTCGGCCTTGGGCCGGGCCAGCGCCGCCTCGCTCGCCGGATAGTCGCAGAGCAGCGTCGCGCGCGCCCGGCCGAGCTGCGGCTCCACTTTCTCGGAGAGAATCTTGCTGAAGAGGTCGGACCAATCATCGTCCTCGGCGACGCGGATCCCGTCCAGCGCGGCGGCGCGGGCGAGGCCGTCGCGGTCGCCGAGCAGCGCGGCGAGGTCCATGCCGGCGTAGCGATCGAAGGCCTCGCGGCAGGAGATCGCCTCCGGCTCCTCATAAGGATCGACGCTCGCGCCCCTATAGGCGAATCGCTCGACGCCCAGCGCCTCGGCCGTTGCGGCGAGCAGGCCGGCGCAATCCTCCATCAGCCGCTCCGGCGGCTCATGCGCCCTATACCATTCCAGCATCGTGAATTCGGGATGGTGGAGGGCGCTGCGCTCGCGGTTGCGGAACACGCGGGCGAAGGTGAAGATGCGCTCCTCTCCCGCCGCCAGCAGCTTTTTGCAGGAAAACTCCGGCGACGTATGGAGATAGAGCCGGCTCGCCTCACCCGCGTCGGAGACGAGATCGACGCCGAAAGCCGATATATGCGTCTCATTGCCCGGCGAGAGCTGAAGGGCCGCCGTCTCCACCTCGGCGAAGCCTTGGGTAGAGAAAAACTGCCGCAGGGCGGCGGCGATCCGCGCGCGAGCCTTGAGAAATGGCTTGCGATCGGCGTAAACATCCCTGGCCCACCAGGGCGACACTCGCGTCATTCGTCGAGCCATCCATGGGTTCGAGGGCGGCGGCCGAGTCCCGCGCGAGAGGCGCGGACGAGCCTTTTTTCGAGCGATCTGATCGCTCCAATGCGAATCGGACCCTTTTTTGATCCGACCGGATCAGAAAAGGGTCCGAGCCGTTCATAGACCGGCCGAACGCGGCCAGCAATCGAGGATAAACAACGTGAAAGTCATCGCCAGCTCGATCCGCAAGGGCAATATCATCGAGAAGGAGGACGGCCATCTCTATGTCGTTCTGAAGGCCGAGAGCTTCTTCCCCGGCAAGGGCACGCCCACGACGCAGATCGACATGCGCCGCCTCTCCGACGGGGTGAAGGTCGCCGACCGCTACAAGACCACCGAGCAGGTCGAGCGCGCCTTCGTCGAGGATCAGGACTTCAGCTATCTCTTCGGCGATGACGATGGCTTCACCTTCATGAACACCGCGAGCTACGACCAGGTCATCGTGCCCAAGGATGTGCTCGGCGATCAGGCCCAATGGCTGCAGGAAGGCATGGTCTGCATTCTGTCGCTGTTCAATGGCGTGGCGGTTGGAATCCAGCTCCCGGCCCGCGTGACGCTCGAGATCACCGAGACCGAGCCGGCGATGAAGGGCCAGACGGCCTCCTCTTCCTACAAGCCCGCCATCGCCTCCAACGGCGCCCGCGTGATGGTGCCGCCGCACATCCAGGCCGGCACGCGCATCGTCATCCAGACGGAAGACGGCTCTTACGTCGAGCGCGCGAAGGATTGACCTTCGTCATTGCGAGCCGAAGGCGAAGCAATCCAGAGCCGTGAGGCGGCCCCTGGATCGCTTCGCTCCGCTCGCGATGACGGCTCACGCCAAAAACTCTCGCAGCTTCGCTTCCAGCGCCGCGCGGTCCTTCAGCTCGCATTCCCACACGATGAGCGCGCGCCAGCCGATGCTGGCGAGCTTTTCCTGATGCGCAATGTCGCGCGCGCGATTGCGCGCGATCTTGGCGCGCCAATAATCGGCGTTGGTCTTCGGCGTTCGCGCGCCGCGCGCGCAATCATGTCCGTGCCAGAAGCAGCCATGCACGAATATGGCGCGCTTTCTCCCCACATAGGCGATATCGGGATTGCCCGGCACATCCTCGCGATGCAGCCGGTAATGCGGCGCAAAGCCGCGCAGCAGCGCGCGCACCACTTTCTCGGGAGAAGTGTCGCGCGATTTGACCGCGCGCATGATGGCGGAGCGTTTGGCGGGGTCTTCCGCCATGGCCGTCAGGCGGCGGCTCTCGAGAGGCCGCGCAGCGTGATGAGCAGCGGCTCGAGAATATGCGCGGCGAGATGGCGCGCCACGGGCGCGACGACGCCGTCGCCGGTGAGGTGATAGGCCTCGTTGTAATTGCGCGGCAGCTGGTAATCCTCGGGCAGGCCCATCAGCCGCGCCGTCTCGCGCGCGGAGATCAATCGCGAGCGCATGCGGCCCTTCTCGACGATCAGCACGATTTGTCGGCTGGAGCCGCCGGCGGGCGTGCGCAGGCAGCCGGCGATATCGTCGAAACGCGCCTCGGCGCGCTGAATTTTCTCGCCATCGGCGCCATAGCGTGTGCGCCGATAGAGCGTTCCCACCATGCGCCGCCCGGCGCGTTTCGCCGCCTCCACCTTGGCGCGATTGAGATCGCTCATTTTGGCGAGCAGCGCTTGCGTCTCCTCGCGATCATGCCAGGCGACGCCCTCCGGCCTGTCGTCGATGAGATCGGCGAGGCGCGTGTTGCGCGCGGCTGGCGCGGCGAGGCGCCACCAGATCCACTTCTCGCGCAGCGCGCGCGGCAGACGCTCCTGCGCCGCGAGCAGCGCGCGCGTATGCCAGAACGGCGAAGGCTCCGCCGTCGTCAGCTCGGCGGGAGCGCTGAAATCGCCATGCAGCGCGACGATGAACAAGCGCGGCCGCGATTGCGGCACGAACAGCGCGGCGTCGATCACCAGCGCGCCGAAGCGATAGTTCTCGCTGGCGAGCGCGGCGCAGAGCGCCTCGAAATCCTTTCCGCCATGCGAGGTCAGCGCGCCGCAGACATTCTCCAGCACCAGCAGCGGCGGATGGCGTCCCTCCTTGCGCAGCGCTTTGACGATCTCGAAAAACGGCCAGAAGGTTCCCGAGCGCTCGCCCTTCAGCCCCGCGCCGGCGCCGGCGAGCGAGAGGTCCTGACAGGGGAAGGACGCCCAGACGAGATCGGCTCTACCGGGCAGATTGGCAGTCGTCACCTTGCGCACGTCGCCGGGGAAGAGCTCCTCGTCCCCCCAATTGGCGCGATAGCTCTCGCATTTCTTCAGGTCGAAATCATTGGCGAAGAGGCATCGCCAGCCGGCCCCTAACCCGGCGCGCGCCATGCCGCCGCCGGCGAAGAATTCGTAATAGCTCGGTCTGTCCATGCAGCGAGTCTAGCGCGATTCGAGAGGCGGCGACATGCCCCCTCCCCAGCCCTCCCCCGCTTCGCGGGAGAGGGGGCGGACTCGGCGCTTCATGAAGGGTTCGCGCTGCCTCTGCCGCTTCCCTCTCCCGCGTTAGCGGGGGAGGGTGAGGGAGGGGGCTCCACGCCCAGCGCCTGCAATTGCGCGCGCTCTTCCGCGGTGAGGGCGGCGGCGCCGGCGCGGCGGTTGCGGCGCGTGGCCGCGAAGATCGCCCAGACGCCGCCGATCAGCGCCAGCGCCGGAGCGGCCCACAGCAGCAGCGTCTCTCGCTTCACTGGCGGGCGTAGCAGCACGAAATCGCCGTAGCGCGCCACCACATAATCGCGCACCTCGGCGTCGCTCGCGCCGTCCTGCAGCCGCTCGCGCACGATGACGCGCAGGTCCTTGGCGAGCGGCGCGTCGGAATCGTCGATCGATTGATTCTGGCAGACGAGGCAGCGCAATTCGGTCGCGATGGCGCGCGCGCGGGCCTCGAGCTTGGGATCGGCGAGCTTTTCGCTCGGTTCGACGGCGAGAGTGGGAGTGAGCAGCGCAATGCTCAAAAGCAAGGCCGAAACAATGCGCGCGTCTCCCCTCTCCCGCTTGCGGGAGAGGGTGGCCCTGCGAAGCAGGGTCGGGTGAGGGCTCGTGGGACCCTCATCCGTCGCGCATTCGCGCGACACCTTCTCCCGCGAGCGGGAGAAGGGGCGCTCTCCGAGATTCGACAAAATTCCCATCACTCCGCCGCCTGTGGCTGCGCAGCCGTGCGGGCGCGGCTGGCGACGCCGATGCGCAGGCGCCGATCGGCGAGCGACAATCCGCCGCCGAGCGCCATCACCACCGCGCCGAGCCAGATCAGCAGCACCAGCGGCTTGTAATAGAGCCGCGCGTCCAGCGTGCCGTCCTCATGCTGCTCGCCGAGCGCGGCATAGACCTGGCCGAGGCCGAGCGTGACGATGCCCGCTTCCGTGCGCGCCATGCGCCGCGCCTGATAGAAGCGCTTCGCCGGCTCTATATGCGCGATCGTCTCGCCGCCCTTGCGCAGCGCCATCACGGCGTAGGTTTCCGCATAATTGGGGCCGGCGCGCGAGGCGATGTCCTCGATCACGATCTGATAGGGGCCGACCTCTTGGGCGACGCCGGGCTTCATGGCGACGATCTGCTCGACGCCCCAGCCGGTCGCGGCGAGGCCGAGCAGCGACAGGCCCATTCCCGCATGGGCGATCGAGGTTCCCCAGGCCGAAAGCGGCAGGCCTTTCAATCGCGCGAGCGCGTTGCCTTGCGCGGCGCGTTGCGCAATGTCCGAAAACGCGCCGACGACGAGATAGACGGCGAGGCCGGCGCTGACGATGGAGAGAACCGGCGCGCCATAGAGCGCGCCGAAAGCCGCGAGCGCCGCGACGCCTGCCGCAAAGGCCGCGCGCAGACGTTGCAGCGCGGCGGCGAGATCGCCGCGCTTCCAGGCGAGCATTTGGCCGATCGGCATCAGCAGCACGAGCGGCAGGGCGATCGGGATCAGCACCGTGTCGAAGAAAGGCGCGCCGACGGAGATTTTGTCGCCGGTCAGCGCCTCCAGCGCCAGCGGATAGAGCGTGCCGATGACGACCGTCGCGCAGGCGACGGTCAGCAGCAGATTATTGACGACCAGCGCGCCCTCGCGCGAGATCGGCGCGAAGAGGCCGCCCGTCGGCAGAGCGCTGGCGCGAAAGGCGAAGAGCGCCAGCGCGCCGCCGATGAAGGCGACGAGGATGGCGAGAATGAACACGCCGCGCTCGGGATCGCTGGCGAAGGCGTGCACCGAGGTGAGCACGCCGGAGCGCACCAGGAAAGTGCCGAGCAGCGACAGCGAGAAGGCCAGAATGGAGAGGAAGATCGTCCAGACCTTCAGCGCCTCGCGCTTCTCCATCACAGCGGCGCAATGCAGCAGCGCCGTGCCGGCGAGCCAGGGCATGAGCGAGGCGTTCTCGACCGGATCCCAGAACCAGAAGCCGCCCCAGCCCAAAGTGTAATAGGCCCAATACGAGCCCATCGCGATGCCGAGCGTCAGGAATATCCAGGCGGCGAGCGTCCACGGCCGCACGAAGCGCGCCCAGGCGGCGTCTATGCGTCCGCCGATCAGCGCCGCAGCGGCGAAGGAAAAGACGATCGAGAAGCCGACATAGCCGAGATAGAGCAGCGGCGGATGAATGGCGAGGCCGGGGTCTTGCAGAATGGGGTTGAGGTCGCGCCCCTGCCAGGGCGGATCGGCGACGCGCGCGAAAGGATTGGAGGTCAGCAGGATGAAGGCGAGAAAGGCCGCGCCCATCAATCCCTGCACGGCGAGCGTGTCGGCGCGCAGCAAATCCGGCATGGCGCGCGAGAGCAATGCGATGGCCGCGCCGCAGGAGGAGAGCACGAGCACCCACAGCAGCATGGAGCCTTCGTGATTTCCCCACACGCCGGAGATTTTATAGATCATCGGCTTCAAGGAGTGGGAATTCTCGATCACATTGACGAGCGAGAAATCCGAGACGACATGCGCATAGGTGAGCGCGCCATAGGCAGTGGCGACGAGGAGAAATTGCGCCACCGCCACGGGGCGCGCGACGCGCATCAGCGCGACATCGCGCAGCCGCGCGCCGACGAAGGGAAGAATGGCCTGCGCCAGCGCGAGAGCCAGCGCCAGAACGAGCGCGAAATGGCCGGTCTCGACGATCATATCGCCTCCGCGCGTTGGGTGTGAAGGAGAGCGAGCCGCGTCATTTCTTCGTCCCTTCGCCCTGCCACACGCCCTGCTTCTTCAGCGAGTCGGCGACTTCGCGCGGCATGTAGCGCTCATCGTGCTTGGCCAGCACGCTGTCGGCGCGAAAGGCGCCGTCGGCGCCGAGCGTTCCATCGACGACGACGCCCTGTCCCTCGCGGAACAAATCCGGAAGCAGGCCCTTATAGGCGACGCCGAGGTCCGCCGTTCTGTCGGTGACGGTGAAAACGACATTGCGGTCGTCGCCGCGCTGCACTGAGCCTTCCTTCACCAGCCCGCCGATGCGCAGCCTGGTCCCCGGCGCGACATGCTTTTGCGCGAGCTCTGCGGGCGAATAGAAGAACACGATATTGTCGCGCAGTGCGAACAGCGCCAGCCCGACGGCGATAGCGAGAACCGCGAGCGCGCCGGAGATGAGCGCGAGCCTCTTGCCCTTGCGAGTCATGTCAACCTCCAACGCCCAATTCGCGCGCCAGCGCATCGACGCGGGCGAGACCATCCTTGTCCTGCGCCAGCGCCTTGTGGGCGCCGTCGAGCGCGGTCTTGGCCTTTTCGGTCTCGGCCAGCACGCTATAGGCGCGGATGAGCCGCAGCCAGCCCTCGACATCGGCGCCGTCCTGCTCGAGCTTGCCGCGCAGCCGCTCGACCATTGTGCGAATGGCGTCCATTCGCTGCCCCTCGGGCATTGCGGCGATCTTCGCGCCTTCCTCGCTCGCCGGCGCGGATTCGGGCGCGGGCGCGCCGCGCAATTGCGCCAGCAGCGTTTCGACGCGCGGACGCCAGGGGGCGTCGGACGGGCCGTCGGCGAGGAGCTTCGTCCAGACGTCTTCGGCCTTCTCGCGCGCGCCGGTCTGCGCCGCCTCGAGGCCGAGGTAGAAGCGCGCCATGGCGGATTGCGGATCGAGCGCGAGCGCCGCCTCGAACTCGCGCATGGCCTGCGGCGTCACGCGGCCTTCCGAGGCCAGCACGCGCGCTTCGCCGAGCGCATTGTGGCGATGCGGCGTCGGCCCCAGCAGGCGCAGCGCCTTCTCATAGGCGTCGGCGGCGTCCGCCGCGCGGCCATTGCGCATATAGAAGGGCGCGATCACCTCATAGCCGCGGCCATCCTCGGGATGCTCGGCGAGATGCGCCTCTATGCGCGCAACGGCGGTCGCTATGTCGGTGTGGCCGGGCTTGGCCTCGAGCCGCGCCTCGAGCGAGGCGTCCGGCAGATCGGGACGGCCGAGCTTGCCATAGAGCGGCAGAGCGAGAGCGGGGATCAGAATGATCGCGCTCGCCGCCGCGACAATGGCGTTGCGTCGGGAAGACGCGGCGGCGCCGGCGCTCGCGCCGCGGGCGCGCAGCAGGCGGCGGGCCGCCTCAGTCCGCGCGGTCTCGGCGTCGGCGGCGGACAGGCGCCCCTCGGCGCTCTCGCGCGCGATCTCGGCGATCTGCTCCTCGAAAAAGGCGATGTCGGTGGCGGCGGCGTCGGCGACGCCGTTTTTGCGGGCGAGCGGCCACAGCACGCTCATGACTGCGGCGCCGGTCAGTAGAGCGAAGATAAGCCAGATCATGGCCCGGCTGTTTAGAGGGAATCCGACTGAGAGGGAAGGGAGATAGAATTTCCCGCCTCACCCGGCGCGCGCAGAAGCGTAAGCTTCGAGCGCTCTTTGCCGCGCGGCGGCGTGATCGACGATGGGGCGCGGATAGGTCTCGCCGAGAGCAATCCCCGCTTCGCGCAGCGCGCGCTCCGGCGCGGCCCAGGGCTTGTGAATATATTTCGCCTCGAGCCGCGCCAGCTCGGGGACGAAGCGGCGGACAAAGGCGCCATCGGGATCGAATTTCTCACCCTGCAGCACGGGATTGAAGATGCGGAAATATGGCGCGGCGTCGGCGCCGCAGCCGGCGACCCATTGCCAATTGCCGGAATTATTGGCGAGATCGGCGTCGACCAGCGTGTCCCAGAACCAGCGTTCGCCCTCCCGCCAGGGCAGCAGGAGATGCTTCACCAGAAATGAGGCGGCCACCATGCGCAGGCGATTATGCATGAAGCCGGTCCGCCACAGCTGGCGCATTGCGGCGTCGACCAGCGGATAGCCGGTCTCGCCCTTCTTCCAGGCTTCGAGGGCGCCTGCGTCATTCGCCCAGGGGAAGCGCGCGAAGGATTTATCGAGCGGCGCCTCCGGCATATCGGGATGGGCGGCGAGCAGATGGCGCCAAAATTCCCGCCAGCCGAGCTCGCGCAGAAAGGCGAGGCGGCCTTCTCGCGGAGCGGCGGCGGTCGCGCTCCAAATCTGCATCGGCGAAATCTCGCCCCAATGGAGATGCGGCGAGAGGCGCGAGGCGCCGTCCTTCGCGGGAAAATCCCGCAGCAGAGCATAGGCGCCTATGCCGTCGCGCAGAAAATCGGCGAGGCGCCGCTGCGCTCCGGCCTCGCCCGGCCGCCAGCTCTCGCGCAGGCCTTGCGCCCAATCCGGCGCCTTCGGCTGCAGCCGCCAATCGTCGAGCCGATCGCTCGCGGGGGCGGGCGCGGCGCGGAGCTTCTTTGGTGCGGGCAGAGGCGGCGCCGGCTGCAGAAGCTCGGCGAGCGCGCGCCAGAAGGGCGTGAAAACGCGGAAGGGCTGCCCTTGCGCATTGCAGACCGAGCCGGGCTCGGCGAGCAGCGCGCCGGCGAAGCTTTGCGTCGTGACGCCGCGCTCGCGCAGCTGCGCCTCTAGCTCCGCGTCGCGCTTTGTCGCCCAGGGCTCATAGATGCGGTTGCAATAGACGGCGGCGGCGCCGGTCTCCGCGGCGAGGCGCAGCAATTCCGCCTGCGCGTCGCCGCGCCGCAGCGTCAGCGGCGCGGCACGCTTTTCGAGATCGCGCGAGAGGGCGGCGAGGCTCTCGTGCAGCCACCAGCGCGCGGCGCCGCCGAGCCGCCATTCGCCGCCTTCTTCCTCGTCCAGAATAAAGGCGGGGATCAGCGGCGCGCCGGAGGCGACGGCGGCGCTCAGGGCGCGATTATCGGTGAGCCGAAGGTCGCGCCGAAACCAGATTATGGCCGGCGCGCTCAACGCCTCACCTGCGGCGGGTGCGCAGGCTGCCGTAGAAATAATAGAGCGCGAGCCCGGCCGCCATCCAGACGAAGAGGCGGATCCAGGTTTCGATCGGCAGCGCGCCCATCAGCGCGAGGCAGGAGAAAATGCCGCAAAACGGCACCCATGGAATGCCCGGCGCGCGGAAGGGGCGATGCAGCTCCGGGTTCTTGCGACGCAAATAGAGCACGGCGCCGCAGACGAGCGCAAAAGCGGAGAGCGTGCCGATCGACACCATCTCGTCGAGAATCTCTATGGGGAACAGGCCGGCGGCGATCGCCACCAGCACGCCGACGACGATCTGGCTGATCGCCGGCGTTTTATAGACCGGATGCAGCCTGGCGAAGACGGGCGGCAGCATGCCGTCATGCGCCATGGAGTAGAAGACGCGCGTCTGGCCGAAGAGCAGCGCCAGAATGACGGTGGTGAGGCCGGCGAGCGCGCCGATCTTGACGGTCCAGGCCATCCAGGAGGCGCCGGTGGCGTCCATCGCCACGGCGATCGGGTCCGGCACATTGAGCGCCGTGTAGGAGACGACGCCCGTCGCCACGCCGGCGACGCCGACGAACAGCACGGTGCAGATGGCCAGCGAGCCGATGATGCCGATCGGCACGTCGCGCTGCGGGAGCTTCGCCTCCTGCGCCGCGGTCGAGACGGCGTCGAAGCCGATATAGGAGAAGAACACGACGGAAGCGCCGCGCAGCACGCCGCTCCAGCCGAAATGGCCGAATTCTCCGGTGTTCTCGGGCACGAAAGGCGTCCAATGCGCCGTGTCGATATAGGAGACGCCGAAGAAGATGACGATCAGCACCACGCCGAGCTTCACGAAGACGATGAAATTATTGAACATGGAAGATTCGTGCGTGCCGCGCGCCAAGAGCAGAGAGAGCGCCAATATCACCAGAGCCGCCGGCAGGTTGAAGAATCCATGGCCGGCCGCGGCGCCGACATGACCGGCTTCCGAGAAATAGGCCGTCGTCCATTGTGGCGGCAAATCTATGCCGATTCCATGCAGCACGCGGTTGAAATAGCCCGCCCAGCCGACCGCCACCGTCGCGGCGCCGAGCCCATATTCCAGCACCAGATCCCAGCCGATGATCCAGGCGAAGATCTCGCCGAGCGTGGCGTAAGTATAGGTGTAGGCGCTGCCCGAGACGGGAATGAGCGCGGCGAGCTCCGAATAGCAGAGCGCCACGAAAGCGCAGACGAGTCCGGCGAGCGCAAAGGAGATGACGACGCCCGGCCCGGCGAATTTCGCCGCGACCGTGCCGGTGAGCACGAAAATGCCGGCGCCGATGATGCCGCCTATGCCGAGCGCGGTGAGCGAGACCGGCCCCAGCGCGCGCGCAAAATTGCCGCCTTCCTCGAGGTGATTTTCAGCGATGATTTCGTCGACGCTCTTGCGGGCGAAAAAATTGCGCGTCGGCGCGGATGCGCCGGTCGTCGTGTCTTGCACCACGAGGAGACCCCTTCTCAGCGAATGGCGTTCGCGCGAAAGCGCGCAGCCCCTGATCGGGGCGCGATTATGGTTGCGCTGTGAAAAGGTTACAAGAGGCGCAGGCTCGAGCAGGCGTCATCGTGGGCGTCGTCCCGGGCGTTGTCGCATTTCCGACGCGGGCTTCGCGTCGAAGGCGTGGGCGAAACGGCTCGCGCGGCGGAATCTCGCAGTTCTGCGCATAAAAATCGAGGTTTTCACACGGGCGGCTCGGTTGTTGCAGGACTTACCTTCAATTTCCCCGGCGCGTGGCCGGGCCAGCTGGAGCGGCGCGATGAATCCGCGTTTTGGTTACCTGTGCCTGTTCGACAATCCGACCTTGGAGGCGGGCCGCGCATTGACGCGCCAGCTCATATTGGTGCGCGAGGCCGAGCGCATGCGCTTCGACGATATCTGGTTCGCCGAACGTCATTTCGACGATTATTTTCCGAGCGGCGCCAACTCTGTCATGCTCGGCTATGCGGCAGGCGTCACCATGCGGGCGCGCATCGGCTCGGCGTCCTTTCTGCCGGCGCTGCGCGATCCGATCCAGCTCGCCGAAGATGTCGCCAGCATCGATCTCTTGACCAAGGGCCGGTTCAGCTTCGGCGTCGCCAGCGGCGCCGATTTTCCCAAGCAGACGGTCAATTTCGGCGTCGCGCCGGAAGACGCCAACGAGCGTGGCCTGGAGGCGCTGGAGCTCGTCGAGCGCCTGCTGCTGGAGGGCGAGGTCACGCATAAGGGCAAATATTTCCAGGTGGAGAAGCTGGGCCTCTCGCCGCGGCCGGAGCAGAAGGTTCCGACCTGGATCGCGACGACGACGGAGAGCACGATCCGCCTCGCTGCGCGCAAGGGCTATGGGCTCATGGCGTCGGCGACCTGCACGAATGACGAGCTGCATCGCATTCTCGGCGTCTACAAAGACGAGGCGCCCGATGGCGACCCGCGTCTGGTGCTCGCGCGCTTCGGCTTTGCGACACAGGAACGCGCCGAGGCGGTGTCGATCGCGACCCCCTATCTCGAGGATTTCTGCGCCAAAGCCAACGCCGCGCGCGCCGAGGGCGAGGCGGCGCTCGATCCGCAGGCGCTTTTGTCCATGTCGCTGGTCGGCAGCTTCAAGGAGGTCGCGGACCAGGTGAACAGTCTGAACGAGGAGTTCGGCGTGCATGGCATAGCGATGGCGCCCACCACCTCGCAATTCGACACGGTGAAGCGCTGTCTCGCGGCTTTCGTCGACGAGATTCGTCTGCGTCTGCCGGTGGATTGATCGAGCGCTTTCCGATCGAACGGAAAGCGCTCTCGAGGCGAGAGAGCCGCTCGGCCGAGCGGCTCTCCGATCTGTTGCTCTATTTGAGCTGATCGGCGACCTTTTCGATGCCGGCCTTGGCGCAGGCTTCGTCCTTGTCGCCGCCAGGCGCGCCGGAGACGCCGACGGCGCCTATCACCACATCGCCCGCCTTGATCGGCAGAGCGCCCTGCGCCGCGATCACATTGGCGAGATGCACGGCGCTCAGCGTCGGATTGTCCTTCACGCGCTGCGCGAACTCGCCGGAGGGCGTGCGGAAGGTGCGCGATGTGTAAGCCTTACGATGGCTGTTCTCGAAAGTATGCGGCGAGGAGCCGTCGCCGCGAATGGCGATGAGGATCTGGCCCTGGTCGCCGACGACCGTCACCGAGATGCGATAGCCCTGCTGATAGCAGACGTCATAGGCGGTCTGCGCGATGGCGAGCGCGGTCGGGGTCGGCAGGATCTTCTGCGTGAGCAGCTCGGCGTTGGCGGGCGCCGCAGTCGCGGCGATGGCGCCGAGAGCGACGAAAGAGGCGAGGAGTTTCGACGGCATGGGCTCTCCGGGGAAGAGGAAATTCTGCTCTGCATCCCCGACGGGGATGATAAGCCGATCAATGTTATAGAATTAATTAGCCGTCAAGGCCACGCTCTAGCGCTGAGGACGGGATGATCTCGGTCGCGAACACGCCGCCGGGCGCAGTGAGCATTCTCCTAAAATGCAAAGAAAAGAACGAAAAATCCGCAGTGTGGCGAATAGGTCGCGCTCGCCGAAGAAAAGCCGCGAGCCCGTCATAATTCTTGACCGCGGCCGAAGCGACAGATTAAAAAATATTTAGAAAATAGGAGTTGTCGATGGGTAGATTCCAGCGTGCGTCCGACTCCGAGCCGCCCCGCAGCGAGGGCTCCGAGCGCCTCGCCGATACGGTGGCGCAGCGCCTCGAGCGGCTGATCGCCCGCAAGGGCCGCTCGCTCGAGCGGCTCGCCGAGCTGAGCGGCGTCGAGCTGGACGAGCTGCGGTCGATCGAGTCCGGGGCCAAGGCGCCGACGATCGCCCATTTGTGGCGCATCGCCAATGCGATCGGCGTTCCCTTCGGCAGCCTCGTCGCCTCGCAGGAACGCAGCGGCGTGCTCGTCATGCGCAAGGCCAGCCCCCGGCTGATCGGCTCGCAGGACGGCAATTTTCTCTCGCGGCCCTTGTTTCCCTATGACAGCGCCCGGCCCGTGGAGTTCTATGAGGTGACGATCGCGCCGCTGCATCAGGAGCGCGCCGAGGCCCATGCCCCCGGCGCGAAGGAGACGCTGGTCGTCGCGCAGGGCGAGATCGAGATCATCGCCGGCCGCGAGCCGCCGGTGACGCTCGCCGCGGGCGACGCCGTCGATTTCCTCGCCGATGTGCCGCATAGCTATCGCAATCTCGGCGAGACGCCGGCGAGCTTCTTTCTCGTAATGTCCTATGCCGCGGCCGAGACGGGCGAGGCATGAGGGCGAAGCTCACACACTATATCGTTCTTGTAGACGTATAGTAAGTGAATATAAAAAGATAAGTATTGGAAAGTAGTAAAATTTTCTATTCAGAATACTATTGATTTGCATGGGGGACGACTGTAGTTATCGCTCGCGGTTCGGATTCGTCCCGCCGCGCTTTTTCGATGACGGCCGACGTTCATCGGCGTCCGCGCGAGCTGAGGCTCGCGCCGGCGCCGGGCGCATCGTTCGAGGAATGAACCCATGACCACGGAACCAGAAGTCCGGCGGACGCTGAGCGAATCTGCGGCCCGCCAGCTCGCCAATGCGACCAAGACGAGAGCGCAGTGGTCGGGCATTACGCCGCGCTGGCTCGTGTCCTTTCTGCCTTGGACGCCCGTCGAGGCCGGCATCTACCGGCTGAACCGCGTCAAGGAAGAGGGCGCCCTCACCGACGCCGACGTGACCTGCAGCCCGGCCCGCGACCGCGACGCCGATCTGCCGGAGACCTTCGTCGATTACGAGGATCATCCGCGCGAATATTCGATGAATGCGGTCACGACCGTGCTCGACGTGCAGACTCGCGTCTCCGATCTCTACAGCCATCCTTACGATCAGATCCAGGAGCAGGTCCGCCTGCTGACGGAGAAGGTCAAGGAGAAGCAGGAGAGCGAGCTCATCAACAACGCCGAATACGGCTTGCTCGCCAACGCCCATCCGTCGATGAAAATCAGGACGCGGACGGGCGCGCCGACGCCGGACGATCTCGACGAGCTCATCACCAAGGTCTGGAAGGAGCCGGCCTTCTTCCTCGCGCATCCGCGCGCCATCGCGGCCTTCGGTCGCGAATGCACCCGTCGCGGCGTGCCGCCGCCGACCGTCACTTTGTTCGGCTCGCCCTTCATCACCTGGCGCGGCCTGCCCCTGGTGCCGAGCGACAAGCTCTTCATCGACGAGAACGGCAAGACCAATATTCTGCTGCTGCGCACGGGCGAGAAGAAGCAGGGCGTGATCGGCCTGTTCCAGCCGGGCATTCCCGGCGAGGTGGCGCCGAGCCTTTCGGTGCGCTTCATGGGCATCAACCGCAAGGCCATCGCCTCCTATCTCATCTCGCTCTATTGCTCGGCCGCCGTGCTGACGCATGATGCGCTCGGCGTGCTCGAGGGCGTCGAGGTGGGCAAGTTCCACGATTACGGCGACAAATACGTCTAAGTAATGAGAAGAGGGCGTTTCCACCTCCCCCTGGAGGGGGAGGTCGAGCGCCACAGGCGCTCGGGAGGGGGTGCTCCCCGAGTCTCGGGGCCGACCCCACCCCGGACCGCCTGTGGCGGTCCGACCCTCCCCCTTAAAGGGGAGGGTAGGCGCTTCCGCCCTGCGCGGAAGGAGATACGTCAAGACGAGGAACGAGGATCATGTCTTCTGCGCCGTCCAATTCCGCGGCCTTCGGCGCCAGCGCGCCGGACGCGCCCTCCGAGGAGACGCTGACGCGCCATGGCGCGCCGTCCTTTCCCGATCCGGCCATGATCGCCCGCCTCGCCAATGCTTTTTTCCAGGCCTCGCCCAGCGAATCGCCGGCGACGCTCTCTCCCGGCGCGCCGATCGTGCCGCCGACTCTTCCCGAGGCGCCGGCCCCCTCCATCGTCACCAGCGTCGCGCCCTATGCGCCGGCGCGGGCGCCCGTGGGGCCGCCGGACGTTCCGCCGACGACGATTCCCTCCATCGCGCCGACGCCCAATCTCTCCGCGCCCTCGGCGCCGGTCGGCTTGCAGCCGGCGGTCCCGCCCTATGGGCTCTCGGATGTTCCGCAGCCGGGCGCTTCCGCCGGGGCCTTCGAGCCGGGAAGCCCTTCGGCGGCGGCGATCGATTATTCCGCCATTCCAAACACGCTGGCGCAATATGGCGGCGCCGCGCCGGTGCAGGCGCCGGCGCCTTATGGCGGCTATGATGCGGACGCCGCTCCGGGCGGCGTGAAGGCCACGCCGGCCGACAATCTCTATTTCCTGCGCGAGCGCGCGCCCGCGGTCGCGCCGGGCTCCGTTCCCGCAGTCACCTCGCTCTCGCTCGTCGACCGCTATGATACGGATGTCGCGCCGGCGCCCGCCGTCGCCGCCCCCGATGCTGCGCCGGAGAGCTTCGCCTATTCCGGCCCCTCGGAGGCCGATCCGCATCGCGTGTCGGACGCTTTCGCGCTGGGGACGCCCAATGTCGCCATGCCGGAAATCTCCGGCCAGGAGCGCAGCTTCGCGCCCGGCGCCGCTGGTCCCGCCGCGACCGATTCGCTCTATTTTCTCGATCGCGCCGGCGCCGTTCCCGCCGCGCCGAAGACGGCTCCGCAAGAGTCGCAGGGCTATGCGCCGCAACTCGCCGCCAGCGCGCCGGCGAGCCGGGCGGCCTTCGACCCCTATGCGGTGAAGCGCGACTTCCCCATTCTGCAGCAGCAGGTGCATGGCAAGCAGCTGGTCTGGCTCGACAACGCCGCGACGACGCAAAAGCCGCAGGCGGTCATCGACCGGCTCGCCCACTTCTATGAATATGAGAATTCCAACATTCATCGCGCCGCCCATGCGCTGGCGGCGCGCTCGACCGACGCCTATGAGGCCGCGCGCGAGAAGGTTCGCCGCTTCCTGAAGGCGCCTTCGGTCAAGGACATCATCTTCGTGCGCGGCGCGACCGAGGCGATCAATCTCGTCGCTCAGGCCTGGGGTCGCCGCAATGTGCAGGCGGGCGACGAGATCGTCGTCTCCTGGCTCGAGCATCACGCCAATATCGTGCCCTGGCAGCAGCTCTGCGCCGAGAAAGGCGCGCGTCTGCGCGTCGCGCCGGTGGACGATCGCGGCCAGATCATCCTCGAGGAATATGAGAAGCTGCTGAACCCCAAGACGCGAATCGTCTCGGTGACGCAGGTCTCCAATGCGCTCGGCACGGTGACGCCGGTGCATGAGATCACGGCCATGGCCCATCGCCATGGCGCACGCGTGCTCATCGACGGAGCGCAATCGGTCTCGCATATGCCCGTGGACGTTCAGTCGATCGGCTGCGACTTCTTTGTCTTCTCCGGCCATAAGGTGTTCGGCCCGACGGGAATCGGCGTCGTCTATGGCAGGGACGACGTGCTCGCCGACATGCCGCCCTGGCAGGGCGGCGGCAATATGATCGCCGACGTCACCTTCGAGAAGACCATCTATCAAGGCCCGCCGGAGCGTTTCGAGGCCGGCACCGGCAATATCGCCGACGCCGTGGGCCTCGGCGCGGCGCTCGATTATGTCGAATCCATCGGCATGGAGGTGATCGCGCGCTATGAGCATGATCTCCTCGTCTATGCGACGGAGAAGATGCGCATGGTGCCGGGCCTCACCTTCATCGGCACGGCGGCGGAGAAGGCGAGCGTGCTCTCCTTCGTGCTCGACGGCCAGCGCACCGAGGAGGTCGGCAAGGCGCTGGACCGCGAGGGCATAGCGGTGCGCGCCGGCCATCATTGCGCGCAGCCGATTCTGCGCCGCTTCGGCCTCGAGGCGACCGTGCGGCCGTCGCTGGCCTTCTATAATACGTGCGCCGATGTCGATGCCCTGGTCGCTGCGCTCCTGCGCCTGCAGAGCGGACGCGCCGGCTTTTTCTAAAGGACGCCGCTCATCGTTCCTGGTTGCGTGATCCGATCCGATCGGCTCGGATCACGCATCTCGATTCCAGTCCCTGAGCGAATTCTGATCGATAGAACGTTCCATTCGATCGGGTCGCGCTCGCGCGGCGAGAAAAACCTTCTTTCGTGACGCCGCAGCGCATCGTCCCGATCTTCTCCCGAACGTTTCGACGAAAGGTCTATCGTCTTTATTGACTTCCTGACTCGCCACTAATAGTCTACTGTTTTTATAGACGAGGTGGCCAGATGCTGACGAAAAAGGGCAAATACGGCATCAAAGCCATGAGCTATCTCGCGCGTTTCGAGCCGGGGCGAACGGTGCCGGTGCAAGAGATCGCGACGACGCAGCGCATCCCCAAAAAATTTCTGGACGCGATTCTCTGCGAGCTCCGCAATCTCGGCTATGTCAGCTCCAAAATGGGCAAGGGCGGCGGCTACACGCTGGCCCGCCCGGCCGAGACGATCACCGTCGGCAATATCATCCGCGCGCTCGACGGTCCGCTGGCGCCGCTCCCTTGCGCCAGCAAGACGCGCTACCAGCCCTGCGACGATTGCGTCGATGTCGAAAAATGCGCCGTCCGGCTGGTGATGCAGGATGCCCAACGGGCTCTGTCCGGCGTGCTCGACAATTGCACGCTCGCCCATGTTCGCGACCTCGCCGATGAGGTCGCGCTCTGCTACGAGATCTGATCTTCCAATCGCTTCGGAATTTCGCGTAAGGCGCCTCGGCGCGCGCCACGCCATGCGCGCGACGACCTGCGAAACGCTGCTTTTTTCGAAGAGAAGTCGATCTTCTTTGTAGACTTAATGGATATAGTCGCCTAAAGTCCCCCTCGAGCCACGAAGATGCGAGCGTGCAATGGCGCGCCGACGGAACGCGGTCGTCACGTAAGCATATGACGCCGATAGGCAATAGAGAAAAGACGAGGTTGCGGGCACATGACGAAGACCTTGAAAAGATCCGTGATCGCAATGATGTTGAGCGCCTCTGCGGCCGCCCTCGCGATCGCCGAAGAGCAGAAGGCGCCGGCCGCCGCCACGACCGAGTCGCCGCGCGCGAGCAAGCCACATTGGGCGTGGCAGCCGGCCTACCAGCCCTTCGCGCCGAATGTGCAGAACAAGGACTGGTCGCATTCCTCCTTCGACGCTTTCGTGCTCTCCAAGATCGAGGCGCGCGGCCTGACGCCTTCACCCGACGCCGATCGCGCCACCTTCATTCGCCGCGCCACGCTGGACGCCTGGGGCCTCATCCCGACGCCGGAGGAGGTCGCCGCCTTCGAGAACGACAAGAGCGCGGACGCTTATGAGAAGCTCATCGACCGTCTGCTCGCCTCGCCGCGCTATGGCGAGCGTCAGGCGCGCTTCTGGCTCGACCTCGCGCGCTATGCCGACAGCACCGGCTTCCAGAACGACAATACGCGGCCGAACATGTTCCGGTATCGCGACTATGTGATCAAGGCGTTCAACGACGACAGGTCCTACGCGCAATTCATCCGCGAGCAGATCGCCGGCGACGAGATCGCCCCTGGCGATCAGGAGGTGCTGGTCGCGACCGGCTTCCTCGCCGGCTACCCGGACAACAGCAACTCGCGCGATCTGGTGCAGCGCAAATATCAGATCACGACCGATATGGTCGACACGGTCGGCCAGGCGATCCTCGGCACGACGGTCGGCTGCGCGCGCTGCCACAATCACAAGACCGACAAGTTCACGCAGAAGGACTATTATTCTCTGCAGGCCTTCTTCGCCAACACCGCCTTCGACGAGAAGGTCCCCGCCAAGAAGGGCGAGGTGGAGGCCGAGTTCCAGAAGGAGCAGGCCGTCTATAATGAGGCGACCAAGGCCATTCGCGCGCGGCAGAAGGAGATCATCGACTCTGTCCGCGAGGCGGCGCTGAAATATCATAAAGAGCGCTATCTCACCGACAGCCGCGACTCGATCTTCAAGCCGAAGGATCAGTGGAACGCGCTCGACCGCTGGGTCAATCACCGTCTCGTCGCGGTGACGGACGATGCGGCGCTCGCCGGCTTCCTGCGCTACGCCGCCGACGACAAGGCTGCGCCGGAGCACAGCGAGGAGATCGTCAAGAAGGCGGAGGAATATCAGAAGCTGACGCAGGAGCTGCGCAAGTTCCAGAATCTGCGCTCCAACAAGGGCTCGCTGAACTTCACCGCCGCCACCGAGCTCGGCCATAGCGACGCGCCGCCCACGCATATTCTCTTCGTCGGCAATCACGAGAAGCCGCTCGATGAGGTGCAGCCGGCCTTCCCCGAGGGCATCACGAGCGAGCTTCCGGACATCAAGCCGACGGCGACCTCCTCCGGCCGCCGCACGGCGCTCGCCGATTGGCTGGTGAGCGAGAAGAATCCGCTCACCGCGCGCGTCTTCGTCAATCGCGTGTGGAACCAGTATTTCGGCAAGGGCATCGTCGGCACGGTCAGCGATTTCGGCAAGGCCGGCGACAAGCCCACCAATCAGGAGCTGCTCGACCATCTCGCCTTCACCTTCGTGAAGGACGGCTGGAGCGTGAAGAAGCTGCATCGCTCCATCCTGCTCTCGGCCACCTATCGCCAGTCCTCCGATTATCGCGAGGATGTGGCCAAGGCCGATCCCGAGAACAAGCTGCTGGCCGTCTTCCCGCGCAAGCGTCTCGAGGCGGAGGAAATCCGCGATTCGATCCTCGTCGCGTCCGGTAAGCTCAACGAGCGTATCGGCGGCCCGAGCGTGTTCCCGCCCGTTCCGACGAATTTCGCCGGCGGCGGCAATTTCAATCAGGATCCCGCCTGGGTCGTCTCGAAGGACCCGAAGGATCACACCCGCCGCAGCCTCTACATCTTCACGCGGCGCAGCCTGCCCTATCCCCTGCTGGAGACGTTCGACATGGCGAACGCACAGCAGATTCACAGCAAGCGCGATGTGACGACGACGCCGCTGCAGGCGCTGACGCTCTACAACAGCGAGCTCGTCTTCCAATGGTCGCAGGCGCTGGCGGGCCGCGTGATCGAGGAGGCCGGCGACAATGAGGCCGCGCAGCTCGATCGCCTCTATCTCGTGCTGTTCGGCCGCAAGCCGAGCGAGCCGGAGGTGAAGGCGCTGCACGCCTTCCTCGATCAGCATCAGAAGACGATCGCCGAGAAGGCCGAGAACGGCAAGCTCTCGATCGCGGTGCCGGTGACGACGAAAGCGCATTTCGTCGATCCGCTGCGCGCCTCGGCCTTCGTCGATCTCGTGCACACGGTCGTGAACAGCAACGACTTCGTCTACCGCTTCTAAAAGACACCACAGCAATCTGAACCGAGGGGAGCATCTCATGCTCATCAAGACATCGCGTCGCGAATGGCTGCGTAGCGCGGCCTATGGAGTGGGTGGTTTCGCTGTTTCCGGCATGATGCCGGGCGGCGGCTGGTTCGGGGTTCCCGAGGCCAACGCCGCGGCGACCTTCGTCGATCCGCTGACGCCCAAGCAGCCGCATTTCCCGGCCAAGGTGAAATCGGTCATCTGGGTGCATCTGGACGGCGCGCCCAGCACGCTCGATCTCTACGACTATAAGCCGGAGCTCGAGCGGCTCGCCGGCCAGGATATTCCGGCCTCGTTCCTCGAGGGCATCAAGACCTCGACCCAGGGCGGCGTCGGCAAGCTCTTCGCCTCGAAGCGCAGCTGGAAGCAGTATGGCCAGAGCGGCGCTTGGTTCTCGGACCTGCTCCCCAATCTCGGGCAGCACGCCGACAAGCTGACCTTCGTCAAGTCCAGCGTCACCGTCGGCGCCACGCACGACATCTCGATCCTGAAGCTCAACACCGGCGATCTTTCCCCCGGCCGTCCTTCGCTCGGCGCCTGGGTCGCCTATGCGCTCGGCTCGGCCAATCCCGATCTGCCGCCCTATGTCGTGCTCTATGGCGGCCAGCGCGAGCCGCGCGCGGGCTCGGTCAATTGGAGCTCGGGCTTCCTGCCGGCTGTCTATCAGGGCACTGCCTTCCGTCCGGGCGCCCAGCCGATCCTGCATCAGGCTCCGCCGGAGCTGATCGGTCTACAGCAGCAGCGCGAGAGCCTCGATCTCCTGCATCAACTCAACGACATTCGCTCCGCCTCGCGCCCGCAGGACAGCGAGCTCGCCGCGCGCACCAATTCCTATGATCTCGCCTATCGCATGGAGGCGACGGCGCCGGAGGCGGTCGATCTCTCCAAGGAGACCGAGGCGACCAAGGCGCTCTACGGCCTCGACGACGAGGCGACGCGTGACATGGGCACGGTGCTGCTGCGCGCCCGCCGTCTCGTCGAGCGCAATGTGCGCTTCGTGCATGTCGTGTCCGGTCCGATCGCCGGCCTCGGCCAGGGCGACGACGCCAATTGGGACGCGCATCGCCAGCTCGAGCGCAATCACGGCGCTCATGCGCGCGCGATCGACAAGCCGATCGCCGGCCTGCTCGCCGATCTGCAGGCGCGCGGTCTGCTCGACGACACGCTCATCGTGTGGACCTCGGAGTTCGGCCGCACGCCTTACGGCCAGAGCGGCGATGGTCGCGACCACAATCCCTGGGGCTACACCCAGTGGCTGGCCGGCGGCGGCCTGAAGCACGGCATCACCTATGGCCGTACCGACGAGCTCGGCCTCAAGACCGTCGAGAATCCGGTCGACACCTATGATCTGCACGCCACCGTGCTGCAGCTCCTGGGCCTCGATCATCTCAAGACGATCTATCTGCGCGCCGGCCGCGCCGAGCGTCCGACGGTCGTCTACGGCAAGGTCGTGAACGACATTCTCGCCTGATCAGACTCGCCGGAGCCCTCGAGGCTCCGGCGTGACACGCTGATCTAGCTCGCGGCGCGCGTTGCGAGATCGCAGCGGCGTGTCCTCGGCACAGACGAAACCTCGAGGCAGGATTGTAAGAAAGCGCCATGAGCCGCATCTCCGCTTATCGAAATTCTTATGCGCGTCTCGCCCTTTGCGCGATCCTGATCGCCACGCCCGCGCTGGCCGCATTGGACCTGCGCGATTACGACGACGATCTGATGCGCGATCTCGAAAAGACGATCAAATATTTCGAGCCGGACATCACCGCGCAAAATTCGCAGGCCGCGAAAGAGGATGCGGAAGTGCTGCTCGACGGATTCCGCTATACGGAAGATTATTTCGCCAAGCGCGGCAAGGACGACGCCGTGGCGATCTCCCGTGATGGATCGCGCCTCATCGCCGATGTCGTCGCCAAGGTCGACAAAGGCGAGTTCGACGCCGCCGCCGCTTCCGCGCGTGAGGCGACGCAAGTCTGCAAAACCTGCCACGAAATTTACAAGCCCCGACTCGCACGTTGAGAGACCCGAGGAACAGACCCATGACGCGTAAGACCGCAAACGAGTTCCCGCCCGGAATATTGAAGCTCTTCGATCTCTTCGTGCATGGCGACATCGACCGTCGCGGCTTTGTCGAGGGCGCCAAGAAGATCGCCATCGGCGCCGCCGCCGCGACCGCTTTCCTCGACGAGCTGCTGCCGCGCTTCGCCGAGGCCGAGGTCGTCAAGAAGGACGATCCGCGCATCGTCGGCAAGAATCTCGAGGTTCCCTCGCCGGACGGCAATGGAACGGTGAAGGGCTATTTCGTGCAGCCCGCCAAGGTGGAAGGCAAGCTGCCGACCGTCCTCGTCATCCACGAGAATCGCGGCCTCAATCCACATATCGAAGACATTGCCCGCCGCCTCGCGCTGGCCAATTTCATCGTCTTCGCGCCGGACGCTCTGGCGCCGCTCGGCGGCTATCCGGGCGACGAGGACAAGGCCCGCGAGCTCTTCACCAAGCTCGATCAGGCCAAGACGCGCAATGATTTCATCGCGGCTTTCGGCGCGCTGAAGAATTCGCCGCTCGGCAATGGCAAGGTCGGCGCGGTCGGCTTCTGCTATGGCGGCGGCGTTGTCAATTTCCTCGCCACCAAGCTGCCCGATCTCGCGGCCGGCGTTCCCTTCTATGGCGCGCAGCCGCCGGCCGAGGAGGTCGCCAAGATCAAGTCCCCGCTGCTCATCCAATATGCGGGCGTCGACGATCGCATCAACGCCGGCTGGCCGGCCTATGAGACGGCGCTGAAAGCCGCTCATGTCGATTATCAGGCTTTCGTCTATCCAGGCGTGCAGCACGGTTTCAATAATGACACCACGCCGCGCTATGACGCCGCGGCCGCCGAGCTCGCCTGGAAGCGCACGGTCGACTTCTTCAATGCGCGTCTGCGCGCCTGAGAAAGAAAAGGAAACAGCCATGCGAGCCTCGACGCTCTTCCTCGGCCTGGCGCTCGGCGCGGCGTTTTTCGTCGCCAGCGCCGATGCGCAGCAAGCCCCCGCTCCCGCCGCGGCGCCCGTCACGCCGCAGAATGATCCGGCCTATACCTATAAGACGCTGCGCCTCAATCGCGCCGCCTTCGACGCTCTGCTGGCGAAGCCGGAGGATCTTCTGGTGCTCGACATTCGTCGGCCCGACGAACTGATCAAGAATGGCGGCTTCCCGGTGTATCTGAGCATCCAGACCAAAGAGGTTCAGAAATATCTCTCCTATATTCCGCGTGACCGTCTCATCGTCACCGTGTCCAATCGCGCGCATCGCGCCGGCGCCGTCGGCGATATTCTCGCCGGCCTCGGCTTTCATGTCGTCGGCGCGATCGGCGTGCTCGATTATCAGGACGAAGGCGGAACTCTGACCAAGATCGCGCCGCCGGCCCCCGCCGCGACGGCCGCGGTCGCCGCTCCCGCCGCCGCTCCTGCCGCGGCGCCCGCCACTGCCGCCAAGTGAGGCCAAAATGCGTAAGCTCGCGATTTTCACAGCTCTTTCGGTCGCTCTCGCGGCTGTCCCGGCCTCCGCTGCGTTGAAATCGGGCGCGTCGGCGCCCGATTTCAGCGCCCAGGCCGCCATAGGCGGAAAGGACTTCGTCTTCTCTCTCGCCGAGGCGCTGAAGAAAGGCCCCGTGGTCCTCTACTTCTACCCCAAATCCTTCACCCGCGGCTGCACGATCGAGGCGCATGAGTTCGCCGAGAATTACGACAATTTCGCCGCGGCCGGCGCTTCGCTGATCGGCGTCTCCGCCGATACGATTGAGACGCAGCGCGATTTCTCCACCAAGGAATGCCGCGACAAGTTCCCCGTCGCGGCGGACGCGAATTTTTCCGTCATCAACGCCTATGACGCAAAGCGCGACCGCCCGACACAGAATGGCGACACGGTTTCCGACCGCATCTCCTATGTCGTGACGCCGGACGGCAAAATCGGCTTGACCTTCGTCAGCTCGGACCCGATCAAGCATGTCTCGGAGACGCTCCAATTCGTGCGGCAATGGCAAGAGAGCCATAAAGCCGGCAAGATTTGAGCATTCAAACCTCGGAATATAAAGGGACGATCATGAGTCTGTATTCGAAGCGCTCGCTCGCTCTCCTCGGCGGCGCGCTCATCGCCGGTTGCGTCGCGCTGAATTCCGCCTCCGCGCAGGCGCCCGGCCCGACGCCGGCGAAAATCGCGGTGGAGAATCGCAAGGCGGAATTCGTGCTGATCGGCAATTTCTTCCGCTGGTTCGGCGCCGTCGCCAGAGGCAACGCCCCCTATGACGAGGCGGAGGCCAAGAAGCGCTCCGAGCGCATCGCCTATATCGCCGGCCTGCTCGACGAATCCTTCCCCGATGTCTCCAATGTCGGCGAGCCGGACAGCAAGGCGAAAGCCGAAATCTGGAAAGAGAAGGCGGAATTCGACAAGAAGCTCGCCAAGTTCAAGGAGGACGCCCGCGTCTTCGCCGATGCGATCGGCAAGGAGAAGGGCGCGACGGAAGCCTTCAAGACCGCGGTCGCCAATCTCGGCCAGGATTGCAAGGGCTGCCACGACTCCTACAAGGCGAAGTAGTCAGGCCAAACGAGCGCGGCGAGACGTAAGATGACGGTGATCGACAGGCCGCCCAACACAGAGGCGGCGGAGGCGCAATCGAAAGAAGAGCGTCTTGTGTGGGATTTGCCGGTGCGGCTGTTCCACTGGTCGCTCGTCGTCTCTTTCGTCGGGGCCTATGTGACCAACAGGCTCGGCGTCGCCTGGTTCGATTGGCATGTCCGCTTCGGCTACGCCGTCCTTACGCTCGTTGCGTTTCGCGTGCTCTGGGGCCTCTTCGGCGCCAAGCACGCGCGCTTCGCCAGCTTCCTGCGGCATCCGCGGGAGGCATGGCTGTATGCGCGAGGCCTGCTGCGCGGCGGGGCGCCGCTCTACGCCGGGCATAATCCGCTCGGCGCGCTGATGGTCGTCGGTCTGCTGCTCGGCCTATTGGCGCAAGCGGGCATGGGCCTTTTCGCCAATGACGAGATTTTCAATGTCGGCCCCTTCGCCGGCGCGGTGAGCAAGGAGACGAGCCTGCTGCTCACCTCGCTGCACAGGAAGGGATTCTATGTGCTGGCGGCGGCCGTCTTCATTCATGTCGCGGCGGTGATCGCCTATGTGCTGGTGAAGCGCGAGAATCTCGTGCGCGCAATGGTCACGGGCTATAAGCGCGCCGAAACCGTGCATCCGAAGGACGAGATCGCCAGCTCCCGCCTGCCGCTGGCGGCGGCGCTGCTGCTCGTCGTCGCCATTGCTCTCACCGCGCTGACCTCGATCGCGCCTGTGGCCAGCGCCGGGGGCGATGGGTTTTGAAGGGAGGTAAAAAAAAGGGGGCAAAGGACACCACAACGCTGGTGGCTCCTCGTAACCGAGCGCCGATCGAGTGTGGGACCCGAAGCCGCTTTTTTGCGAGAGTATCTCAAATAGCTGCTACTCGGATTTCTGATAGATTGATTTCTCTTTGAGAGGCGACGCCAATCGACCGAACGGGCTCCGTTCGGATGGCAAGCGCGGCAGCTTCAGTTCGGCAACGACCTCATCAAATATTCCCAACCGATTCGCATACTCGCCTCGACTTCGGCGTCCATGACGTTCTTCCAGCACAAGTCGTCGGTGATCGGCTCTAATTCGGTTTTCGCCCGGTCCGGCGATCCGTCTTCCAATTCCTTCCGCGTGTTGAGCCGCAGCGCACGGAACAAGAAATATTCGGCGCACAGAATGCGCCAAAACACCGGATGCGTGCCGGGATGAAAATTGGCGATGATTTTTGTCAGCGGCGCGAGAGCTCGCAGCAGAGTCGAATTCGGCAGGGCGAGCGTCTTCTCGAATTGTCCGAATGTGATTATCCGCCGTTTTTCACCTTCGACGTCGATGAGCGCTTCCATCAAATTGTCTAGGCGGCCGAGGAACACCCCTTGCTTGATGACGCCGGAATTCGCGGAGCTATCCGCGCGGTTTCGATAATCGGGAATAGCCGGGTCGAGCGCGGCGAATTGAAAGTCCCGCGTGAACGCCCGATAGGAAGCGTCGGAAAGAGCGAATGCTCGCTTGACCCAAGGATCGAGCGTCAAGTCACGATGGGTCAATTGCGTCCGCAAGAGATAGGCGATCGCGAGCGGAGCCAGCAGTTGGAACAATGTCGATCGAATATAATAGCCGCGGCCGCTGTCTTCCATGAGTTCGCCCGAAAGTGCGCCCGTCGACGCGACCAGCCGACCTTCTCGGGCTTCGCGCGCCAAGCTTATCACGCGTCCGATCGCTACTCCGGCGTTTTGTGAAAGCTGGAACAACAATGGCTCGCATTCCTGATAGAGGCGTCTGCGAGCGTCGTACTCATAGGCGCGCCGCGCCGAAGCCGCGGAAAGACGCTCCTCCTCGGATTTCGAGAAGGCGGCGAGCTGGAGATCGCTCTGCAATTTGATGGCAGCCGTGAGACGCGCGATCTCCTCGTCGCTTCGGCGTTTCAGACCAACCAGCTTTTCTTGCAGCTCGGCGTTGAAAGCGGCGATCTTCCGATCATTTGCCCGTCGCCGAAACTCATTGAAAATCAGCGCGGCGAATGACAGCAGCGCACAAACGATCGAGGCTGTCGCGGCAATGATCGCCGCCGCGACCACGGCATTCGGATTCGCCGCAGGAGCGTTCTGCGCGAATGCAGGCGTATTCAGCGACAAAGCGAGCGCCAAAATTTTGACGATACTGCGAAAGGTTGCTTTAATGGTCACGGCTTCAACCCCGTTGATTTCATTGCTCGCGATCTCAAGGCGACGCCTTCCTTATAAATAATCGACGTCGGATCGATAGAAATTCGAGGATTGCCTTTTATCGCTCCCTCGAGCAGAAGGTGGAATGGAATAAGCCTTTCAGGGTCTACATATGTATTGAGAAGTTCCGCTATCGAATTTTTGGCGATCATGCTCTCGAATAATTCGAAGTCCGACAGCGCCATCAGAGTCGGCGACATTATTCGTATATTGCAGAGCCGAAATTCTCCTGCCGCCTCCTGGATCGCCTCTCTTGCAAATTCCCGGATCGCGCTCGCGAACTCGCGCGCGAGAAAAGGCGGAAGCGCAGGGGGGACGACGCTCGTGTCTTGCAGCAATAGCAGCGGAACGATCGTCTCGACACCCGCGAAAAGTGTCGGGTCGTCCGGGATCATTGTCCGTTCCACGACGCCGACGATCGATCTCGCCAGCTGCCCGATGCCTTTGTTGGTCTTTCCGTAGCTCGCGAGACGATCTCGGATCGCAGTGACGAATGCGGCGTCGCCATATTCCCACAGCGCCTTTTGCGGCAGCCACGCCGTCTTGCATTCGATCATTATCAGAATTGGGCCTTCGCGAATGCATATATCGGTTATTTCGCTCCTGCCCGCTTTCGGATTCGCGACGACGATTCGCTTCGCGTCTCCCGCGCGCATCGCCGCCGACCGCAGCAGCCGGATGACATAGGTTTCGATCGCCGCCCCGAACGACGCGAACAGGTTGGCGGCGGGAACGCCATCGGAGAGGAGACGAAACAAGGGACCGAGCCACAGCTTGTCTTGCAGAAACATTCGGTCGGAAAGAACAACCGAACCACGCTTCGTGCGGACGAAAGGGCGGGCGCGCAGAGGCGCGGTGTCGAACGGAGTGTCCTTCGTAACGACCTTGTCTCTCTGACGCTCGAGCAACCCTTCGCGCAGCGCATCTATGTTTTGCGTCTCGAGCACGAGAAACGCTTCTAGCCGAGAACGCGCTTGGGGAGGAATGTCTTTCACCGTCGTGATATCGATAATGCCGAAATCCTGCATGCGGCGTCGCGGGTTTGGCGCGAGATCTCCCGTCGTGAGCCGCTCGGCCAGCATGACGCAGCCGAGCCACTCGTCCAGCGACATGCCGACCAGCGATTCGAAGCGAGAAAGCCAGAGTGGATTGCTCGAAAAAAACGCGTCGCAAAGCAGCATCGCGGAACGGCCGAGGACTTGCGCATCCTTGCGGAGCAAGCCTTCTTGCATTTGAAACATTTGAGCGAATATCGGAAGGCTGTAGCTCGCCTCTGTCTCGGTCGTCGTCTCCTTATCGAGCGCCGGCCCGCTCTGCGCTCTGACGATGCGTTCGAACGCCGCCATCCTCGCGCAGTATGACGCCCTCATCAACACCATTGGGTCCGAAAGCATCAATTCTGATTGCTCCGTATCGCGATCGTTGCCGAGCATCGCCGCCAATCTGAACAATTCGAGCAGGTCCGGCCTCTGAAAGCACGAGAGGTAGACGCCGCGCGGTCGGCCCGCGCGCTTCAGCACCGCGCGCATTCGGCGGATTTGCTCGCCGGAGAAAAAGTAAGGAGAGAGCAGGGAGTCGAATTCGTCGCGCAGACCGCCGCAGATCGAACGCAGAAGATTCAATCGCGCGCACCAGACGAGCAAAGCCGACCGATCGACAGTGGATATGCATTCGATGATTTCCTGGTGAGGATCGCTGCCTGGTTCCGGAAAAAACAAGAGGAATGGCGCTTCCGCCAATCGAGCCAGAGGGATGTCTTTTTTTGCTTTCATATCGGCCGTCTCTGCCTTAGGCCATTTTCGAATGCAGGCTGAAATTCGATGATCTATGATGAGCGCGTGCGCGTGCGCATGCCTCGCCAACGTCGGGGCGAGCGAAAGTCGATCGAGACGTACGCCTGACGATAGTGTGTTTTTGGTCGCGATACTATTTCTTGTTTCTTTCAATTCGAAGACGAGGTCTGCGTCATATGTTGGGCGGCAGGGTAGACCGATGAGCGACATGCGGACCCGCTCAGTCGAGCTTGAGGCCGGGCGTTCGCTGGGGTAATCAGTCGTCGCGCTCCGCCTATCCGATCGTCTTCGCGCGTCGAGGCTCGTCATGGCTCGTCCAATCGCATCGGCTCTCGTCCTGCTTCTGCAGATTTCCGTCGCTCATGCGCTGGACCGGCCGAGCGCGCCTGCGCGTGCGGCGGCGCCGGCAAAGGCGCCCGCCGCTTCTCCCACAGGAGAGGCGCCGCGCGTGTTCGGCGATTGGCAGCTGCGTTGCCTGGCGGCCGGAGGCGCGCAGACGTCGCATCGCAGCTGCGAGATTTTGCAATCCGTCCTCGTCAAGGACAAGAGCGCGACGATCGCGGAGATCGCCTTCGGCAAGCCGGATGGCGCGCAAGGGCTTTCCATGACGATCGTCGTGCCGGTCGATGTCGCCTTTCACGCGGCGCCGCGCGTGACGGTGAGCGACGCCGATCCGCAGCCGCTCGATCTCGTCTGGCGGCGCTGCGCCGCGTCGGGATGCTTCGCCAGCGTTTCTCTCGCCGAGCCGATTCTCGCCCGCTGGCGCGCTCACGACGGCATGGGACGCATCGCCTTCAAGAGCGCGGCCGGGCAGGATGCGGCGCTGCCCGTCTCGTTTCGCGGCCTCGCGCCGGCGCTGGATGCGCTGGCGCGGGAGCATTGACGATCTGTGGCATAATTGCCACAGCCGTTGAAATTCGGCGAACGCCAGACAAAAAACAGAAATTCATAGAAACACTTAAGTAATTCACTTAGTGGGCGTTTCCGTCCGCTGCGCAGCCGCGCCCCCCGCTGAACGCGCAGCTGTGACCTTGCTGCGCTCCCCGATCGAAAATAGAAATCGCATAAGTGGAAATGCGCGAGTCGGCCCGCGTCGGCCTCGCTCGACGTGATTTTTGTCGTTTGAATTTCGACGAGTTCTGGAGACTATCGAATGACCCGTTTGTCCGGCCGTCACGGCGCTAGCGTGAGTTCCCCATCCGCGGGCCTTTCGATCGGCAGTTCTCATAGAGGCGGGCTTCTGCTCGGCGTCTCGGCGCTCAGCATCGCTCTCTCGGTCGGACTTTCCGGGCCGGTTCACGCCCAGCAGGCGGGCGGCGTCGGCGGCAATCCGGGCGGCGGAACCAGCGGTTCCACGACGGACGCGGTCGGGACGGTCGGCGGCAATGCGAGCGCGGCGCTCGGCGGCGGCGGCGGCGGCGGATTGGGCTCGGCGGGCGGCGCGGGCGGCGGCGGCGTGGCCGCGGGCGGAGCGGGCGGCAATTCCGGTTTCGGCACTGATACGGCGGGAGCGGCCGGAACCAATGGCGCCGCGAATCAGGGCGGCGGCGGCGGTGCCGGCGGCGGCGCCTTCACGGTCAACAACACATTCAACGTCTTCGCCCCTCTCACCGGCAAGGCCGGCGGAGCGGGTGGCGCGGGCGGGGCTGGAGCCGGCTCGGGCGGCGGTGGCGGCTCCGGCGGCGGGCTGGTGCTCAAATCCCTTCCTGCCGCAGGGGCCAGCACGGTCAGCGCGGCGGGCGCGGCCACCGGCGGCTCGGGCGGCGCGGGCGGCTCCGCCACTGCGGTCAGCGGCAATGGCGGCTCGGGTGGCGGCGGCGGCGCCGGTCTGTTCACCACGGCCGTGGCGGGCGGCGGCGGCGCCAACAGCACGATCACGGTCCAGGGTTCGATCACCGGCGGCGCGGGCGGGGCCGGCGGAGCAGGCGGCTCGGGCTTCGGCGTCGGCGGCGCTGGCGGCAATGGCGGCGCGGGCTTTGCCGGCTCCAACTTTACGATCGACAACTCGGGCGTGATTCAGGGCGGCGCCGGCGGCCTCGGCGGCGCGGGCGCTAGCGGGGCCGGAGCGAATGGCGCGGGCGGCGCCGGCATTGTCGGCAGCGATCTCACCATCAAGAATTCCGGCCAGATCATCGGGACCGGCGGGGCCAACGCCCTCACCCTCACCGGCGGCGCCAATACGCTGACGACGACAGGCGCAGGCGCGCTGACCGGAAATATCGGTCTCGCCGGCGGCGTGCTGACCTTCGACCAGAACACGCCCGGCGCGGGCAATGCGGCCTCCTACGCCAACAGCATCACCGGCGCGGGCGCGATCACGGTCGATGCGGGCGCGAATTCGGTCACGCTCTCCGGCGCCAACAGCTTTACGGGCGGCGCCACCATCAAGAGCGGCGCGCTGACGATCGGCTCTGCCAGCGCCCTCGGAGCCGGGGATGTCAATTTGATCGCGGGCGGCGCGACCGCTCCGACGCTCCGATCGACGGTCACGACGACGCTGACCAATTCTCTGAAAGTCGCGTCGGGCGTCTCCGCCACCATCGGCGCCGGCGCCGGAACAGCTCTGACCATCGCGCCCGGCGCGGGCAATGTATTGACCTTGAACGGCGGCGCGGGAACCGCTCTGCATTTCGGGTCGGCGACCGACTCGGGGGCTGTCGTTTTGACGCCCGCTTTCGCGGCCGTCACCAACGCTGGCGCGCTGTCCGTGGACGGCGGGACGCTGTCGCTGGGCAATCTGAACGCGGCCACCGTCGTCGGCGCGCATGAGGGCGGCCTCAATGTCGGCCAGGATGCGACCACAAGCGCGACGCTGGACGCCAATGGTCAGTCCTTCATCGCCAATAATCTGACCGGCTCGTCGAAAGGCGTCATCACCAATAATGGCGGCGTCGCCAGCACGGCCACGACCCGCAACACTGTGGACACGGTCTATTCCGGCGTTATCCAGGACGGAGCCGGCAAGGTCGCGCTCGATGTCCAGGGTTCGGGCGGCGCGACGCTAACCCTCGCGGGAAGCAACACCTACACCGGCGCGACCAATGTCGCGGCCGGTCAGACGCTGAAGGCCGGCGTCGCCAACGCCTTCAGCCAGGGGAGCGCGACGATCATCGCAGGAACGCTGGATCTCGGCGGGGCCGGCGTCACGCAGAATATCGATACGGTCAATCTCGCCGGCGGCCGCATTCGCAATGGAGGCTTGACGAGCGCCAATGGAATCGTCTCCGCGGGCGGCTTCGTCGAGAGCGTCTCCGGCTCCACCGGTCTGACGACGACGGCGGGCGTCACCAATCTCGAGGGCGTCAACGCCTATTCCGGCACGACCACGGTCAACGCCGGAACGCTGCGACTGAACAGCGCCACCGGCCTCAGCGGCGCGAGCGCGCTGACGGTCAATGCGGCGGGGACTTTCGATCTCAATGGGTTCAACGCCACGGTGGCCGGCATAGGGGGGACCGGAACCGTCACCACCAATGGCGCCGCCGCGAAGGTGACCTACGGCCTTGCCGCGGATTCGACCTTCGCAGGCGTGATGCGCGATGGCGCCGGCAAATTGTCGACGCAGGTGTCTGGCGGCAAGACGCTGACCGTCACAGGGCAGAATATCTATTCGGGAACGACTCAGATCGACGCCGGCTCCGGCCTCACGGTCGCGGCGGGCGGCGGCGTCGGCACGGCCGCCAATCATGCGGGCGCCATCAATGTCGATGGAGCGCTGCTGATCAAGTCCGGCGGCGTGGTCGATGCGCAGTTCAATACTCTTACCAATCAGGGCACCGTGACCATCGAGGCCGGCGGCGGCCTCACGGACCAGTTCGTCAATCGAGGCGTCGTCAACAACTCCGGCGTGGTGACCGCGTTTTTGCAGAATGGACCGGGCGGCGTCGTGACCAATTCGGGGCCGACCGGCATCTGGCAGGGCGGTGTCGGCGCCAACGCTGGCTCCATCGTCAACCAAGCGGGGGCCACCTGGATCGGTAATGTCGGCGGCCCCAACCAGGGTTTCATAGACAATCGCGGCAATTGGATCGGCAGTATCGCCAACTTCTTCGGAGTGAGAGGCGGGTCTGTTCAAAACAGCGGAACGATCACTGGGACCGTTAACAATGGCGGGACGTTCAACAATCTTGCAGGTGGCGTCGTCAACGGCCTAGTTACCCAAAGCTTGGGGAGAGTTGCGGTGACGAACAATGCGGGCGTCTTCAACGGCGGCGCCCTGGTCACTGGCAGTGTGCTCATAAACAACAATCTCATAGTCGGAGCGGCCAAAGTCACTGGCGGCCAGCTCGACAATAATGCGACGATCTCCGGCGCCGTCGATAATTCCGCGACCTTCAACAACTACGCCGGCGGCAATGTCACGGGCGGGCTGAAGACATTGGGAACGGCGACCAACGCCGTCGGCGCGACGATCAGCGGCGGCGTCAATGTGACGGGCGGAACATTCACGACGCAAGGCGTCGTCAATGGCGGCCTGACCAATTCGGGAACGACCAATGCTCAAGGGACGATTAATGGAATCGTCAATAATCTCGCCGGATCGTTCAATGTCACCGGCGATCTGAAGACCGATGTGGTGCAGAACTCGGCCGGCGCGACCGTCGATATTTCAAAGGGAACGGTCTCCGGCGCGTCAAGCTCATTGGCCGTGAACAACGCCGGCTTGATCATCGTAAGAGCTTCGGCGACGCTCACCGCGCTCGGCGGGGTGACCAACTCGGGCGCGATCTCGGTCTTGGTCGGCGGCAAGGTCAATGACGCGCTCACCAATACCGGCTCGGTTTTCAATTCCGGCATCTACAACGGCGATCTCATCAATTCCGGCGCTGCAGCGACGGTGACCAACCTAACGACAGGCCAGTGGACTGGAAACGTGCTGTCGAACTCGGCCGGCGCAAAGATCGTTAACCAGGGCGCTTGGTTCGGTAGCGTCTCCAACACGGGGGGCTCGATCGCCAGTGCGTCAAACTGGATCGGCAACGCCGTCAATTCGAGCGGAACCATTTCCAATGGTGGCGTATGGAGTGGCGCGCTGACCAATGACTTCGCTGGAACCTTTCAGAATTTGTTCGCTTCTTCCAGGCTCACCGGCCTGTTGACGACGTCCGGCGCGGCGACCAGCGCCGGCACTCTGGATGGCGGCGCGCTCGTCCTCGCCGGAACGCTGAACTCGACGGGAACGATCAATAATGGCGCGACCGTCACGGGCGGAACGCTGACGACGAGCGGAACCGTCAATGGCGGCCTCGTCAATGGCGTAGCCGGCACGGTGCTCGCCTCCGGCGCGATCAATGGGCAGATCGACAATAGCGGCAAATTCACGCTGACGGGCGCGCTCGCCAATAATGGCTCGACCGTCAACAACAACGCCGGCGCGACGCTCGACGTCAATTCGAACAGCTTCACCAACATAGGCGCGCTGAACAATAATGGCGCGATCGCCATCGCCGGCGGCAGCCTCGCGGTGAATGGAACGCTCACGCAGGCCGCGGGCTCGATTCAGAACGCCGGCGGCGCGATCGCCGCCAATGCGATCACCGAGACCGGCGGCATCATCGCCAATAGCGGGACCATCGGCGCGACGACGAATTTCGCGGTCAATGGCGGCGTGCTGACCAATAACGCCGGCGGCGTGGTGACGGCCGCGGCGCTCACCGTGGGCGCCGGCGGGACGATCAACAATAATGCGACGATCACCTCGGCCGCCGCGATCCAGAACGCCGGCCTCGTCAACAATAATAATGGCGGAACGCTGAACGGCGGCCTCGTCAATACGGGGACGCTCAACAATAACGCCGGCGCCATCCTCAATGGCGGGCTGACCAATAGCGCGACGGCGACCAATGACGGAACCGTCAATGGCGGCGTCGCCAATAGCGGCTCCTTCACGACGACGGGCGCCGTCACTGGCGGGCTGGTCAACGCCGCGGCGGGCGTGACGAAAGCGGCCGGCTCCATCGCCGGCGGCGTGACCAATACGGGCTCTTTCACCGTCACCGGCGCGCTCGCCAATGGCGCGGGCAATTTCGCCAATAATGGCGCGGGAACGCTCGTCGTTCAGGGCGGCGACTACACCAATATCGCCACTCTGACGAATAGCTCGACCGCCGCGACCGGCGTCTCCGTCTCCGCGGGCCGCACGCTCTCGGCGGTCAATGCGACCAACAATGCGGGCGCGACCATCGCCAATTCCGGCAATTTCGTTTCGGCGAGCACGATTCAGAACGCCGGAACCTTCAATAATTCGGGCGCGGTCTCGGGCCTCAACAATAGCGGCGCGTTCAATCAGCTGACTGGCGGCTCGCTGACCGGCGGGCTGACGAATAGCGGAACGGCCAATGTCGCCGGCTCGCTCGCCGGCGGCGTGACCAATACGGGCTCCTTCACCGTCACGGGCGCGCTCGTCAATGGCGCGGGCGGCTTCGCCAATAATGGCGTGGGAACGCTCTTCGTCACCGGCGGCGACTACACGAATATCGGCGCTTTCGTGAACAGCTCCACCGCGGCCGCGGGCGTTTCCATCGCGGCCGGCCGCACGCTGAGCGCGACCGGCGTGATCAACAGCGCCGGCGCGACGATCGTCAACGCCGGAACGCTGGCGTCCACTGGCGCGGCGATCCAGAACGCGGGAACGCTGACCTCGACGGGCGCGCTCACCGGCGGCTTTATCAACACGAATCTCGCCAATGCGGCTGGCTCGATCGCCGGCGGCGTCGCCAACACGGGGACATTCACCGTGACCGGCGCGCTCGCCAATGGCGGCGGCGATTTCGCCAATAGCGGCGTGGGAACGCTCTCC